>DASQQF010000053.1:0-6571 GCA_035643535.1 Gaiellaceae bacterium | reverse complement strand
ACCTGCTCGAGGCGGGCGGGGAGGGGTCGACGGAGCCGTGATCGCCGCCGGCATCGAGCCCGCGGCCGAGATCGTCCACTGGTGGTTCGCGACGGGCTTTCTGATCCTCGCCCTCCTGCTGACGTGCGAGGCGCTGGTGGGCGAGGAGGTCTGGAACCGCCGGCCCTGGCGGCGCTACCTGTGGCCGGCCTTCCTCTTCGCGATGGGCGTCCTCATGTTCCCCGTGATGACGTTCTTCACGAGCTCGACCATCCACATGCTCGCCCACGGCTCGTGGGCGCAGGTGATGATGCTGGCGGGCGCGGCCGAGCTCGGCCTGGCGCGCGGGAAGCTCCGCTCGCCGTGGTGGCACGCGACGACGGCGCTCGGGATGCTCGTCGCCGGCAGCGCCGTGCTCGTCCACGAGCAGAACGCGTGGTTCTTCGAGCGCGCGGCGTTCCTCCACCACGTGCTCGGCTGGACGGCGGTCGTCTGCGCGATCTTTCCGCTGCTGAAGGCGGTGCGGCCACGCTCGCCGATCGCCGGCTTCGGGCTCGCCGCGACGTTCGTCGCCTTCGCCGTGCTCCTCTACTGCGACCGCGACATCGCGCCGATCTTCGGCCACCTCTCGTATCTGGCCGGGGTGCCGAAGCGATGAGGAGGATCGTCTTCGGCCTCGTCCTTCTCGGGGCGCTCGCCGCCCCGGCCTCGGCCTCTGCCCATGCGACGCTCCTGAAGCAGTACCCGGCGCTTCGGCAGGAGCTGAAAGAGCCGCCTCGGCGCATCGTCCTCGAGTACGACCAATCGGTCGACGCGGTGCACGACGCGATCGTCGTCCTCGACGCGAAGGGCAAGAACGTCGCCGGGACGCCGAAGGCGATCGAGCCGCTGCGGGAGCTCGTCGCGCCGCTGCCGGAGCACCTCCCGCGAGGCGCCTACACGATCCGCTGGCGGGCGCTCTCGAGCGACGGCCACGTCGTCTCGGGGATCTCGACCTTCGGCGTGGGAGTTCCTGCGCCGCCGGTGACGGAGGCCGCCGGCGCGCAGGGGCCGACGCGGACGGAGGACGTCGTCCGCTGGCTCTACTTCGTCGCGCTCGCGCTCTTCGTCGGCTCCCTCGGCTTCCGGCTCCTCGTGCTGCCGCGCGAGCTGCCGGCCGCCGTCGAGCGGCGCTTCTACCGGCTCTCGCTGGCGGGCGGCGTCGCGGTGCTCGAGGTCGGCATCCTCGCCTTCCTGCTGCGGGCGGAGGACGCGCTCCAGCTCCCGTTCCTCGACTTCGTCTACGGCGACCTCTCCTCGCTCGCGAACGGAACGCGCTTCGGCGAGGCGTTCATCGCGATGACGCTCGGCTTCGCGCTCGCGCTCGCGCTGCTCGTGCTCGGGTGGCTCCGCATGGGCCGGCCGCCGCTCTGGGGTGCGTTGGCCGTCGGTCTCGGCTTCGCCTCGGGCCTTTCGCTCTCCGGCCACTCGGCGGCCGACGCGGGACACTCGTGGCTCTCGGAGCTCGCCGACTGGGCGCACCTCTCTTCCGCCATCCTCTGGGTCGGGGGGCTCGTCTGCCTCTTCGCAGTCGTCTGGCCGCAGAAGGAGCTGCGACGCGACGCCTTACTCCGCTTCTCGCGTCTCGCGACTGTGCTCGTCGCGCTACTGCTCGCGGCCGGGACGTACCTCAGCATCCTCCGCTTCCCGCACCTGCACGACCTCTGGACGACCGGTTACGGCCACGTGCTCGTCGTCAAGCTGTCGCTCGTCGCGCTCGCGCTCGCCTGGGGCGCCTCCCACCGCTGGCTCGCTGCACCGCGGCTGCGGGAGGGAGCCGGCGGCGGCTCGCTCCGGCGCAGCCTGCTCGGCGAGAGCGCCGTCGCGATGGCCGTGCTGCTGCTCGCGGCGGTGCTCGTCGACGCGAAGCCGCCGCCGCAGCCCGTACCGCCCCCGCCGGCCCCTGCAGCGCAGCACGACCGCTGACCAGTACCGTCACCGGATGAGATGCTCGTCCTGACCCGCAGCGAGGTCGAGGAGCTGCTCGACCTCGACGCCCTGCTCGAGGCGCTTGCGAGCGCGCACGCGGAGCTGTCTGCGGGAAACGCCTCACTGCCGCCGCGCGTCGCCGCGTTCGCCGGCGCAGAGGGGTTGCTCGGGGCGATGCCGGCGTACCTCCCTGGCGCCGGGCTGGGCTGCAAGCTCGTCTCGCTCTTCCCGCGCAACCGCGATCGGCCGACGCACCAGGCGGCGATCGTGCTCTTCGACGCCGGGAACGGAACACCGGTCGCGCTGATGGACGGGACGTACATCACGGCCATGCGCACGGCGGCGGCTGCCGCGCTCGCGACACGGCTCCTCGCGCGGCCCGACGCGAAGGTGCTCGCGATCCTCGGCACCGGCGTCCAGTCGCGCGCGGCGCAGGAGATGTTCCCGCGCGTCCGGGAGTTCGAGGAGGTCCGCGTGGCCGGCCGCGGCGAGTTCGAGGATGCGGTGCGCGGCGCCGACGTCGTCCACGCGGCCACGCACGCGGCGGAGCCCGTCGTGCTCGCAGACTGGCTCGCCGAGGGCGTCCACGTCGGCTCCGTCGGTTACAACACGGCCGGCTCCGAGCTGGATCCGGAGCTCGTCCGCCGCGCGGACGTCGTCTGCGTCGAGTCGCGTCAGTCGACACTCGCGCCGCCGCCCGCAGGCGCTCCCGAGCTCGCCGAGGTCGCACCGGAGCGGACGGTCGAGCTCGGCGAGTTGATCGCCGGGACGGGTGACGGCCGGAGCTCGCGGGAAGAGATCACCCTGTACAAGTCCGTCGGCGTCGCCGCCCAGGACCTCGCCGCTGCGGCGCTCGTCCTCGCGGCGGCACGGCAGCGCGGCGCCGGCGTCGAGATCGAGCTTGAGGAGGTCCACGCATGAGCAGCAACGACTTCTCGCCCGGCCTGGCCGGGGTCATCGCCTTCGAGACCGAGATCGCCGAGCCCGACAAGGAGGGCGGGGAGCTCCGGTACCGCGGCGTCAACATCGAGGATCTCGTCGGGAAGGTGCCGTTCGAGCAGGTCTGGGGCCTGCTCGTCGACGAGTCGCTCGAGCCGGGCCTTCCGTACGAGCACGTCGACCTCGCGGAACGCAGCGGCGGCTACATCTCCGACCTCCAGAGCACGCTCGCACGGCTCAGCGGCGAGTGGAAGCTCGGGCAGTTCATCGACATCGACGACGAGCAGGCGAAGGAGGACCTCCGCCGGCTCTCGGCCGCGGCGCTCTCGATCGTCGCGCAGTCGGCCCGCGGCGCCGACCTGCCCCCGGTGCCGGAGGAGACCGTGGCCGAGGGGCAGACGGCCGCCGAGCGGTTCCTGCTCGAGTGGCGCGGCGAGGTGAACGAGAAGCACGCGAAGGCGATCGACACGTACTGGATCTGCACCGGCGAGCACGGGCTCAACGCGTCGACCTTCACCGCCCGCATCGTGGCCTCGACCGGCGCCGACGCGGGCGCGGCGCTCTCCTCCGCCGTAGGTGCCCTCTCGGGGCCGCTCCACGGCGGCGCGCCGGCGCGTGTCCTGCCGATGCTCGATGCCGTCGCCGAGTCGGGCGACGCCGAGAAGTGGGTGGCGGAGGCGCTCGGCCGCGGCGAGCGGATCATGGGCTTCGGGCACCGCGTCTACCGGGCCGAGGACCCGCGCTCGCGCGTGCTGAAGCGGGTGGCGAAGGAGCTCGGCTCGCCGCGTGTGGCGGTGGCCGAGGAGCTCGAGCAGGTGGCGCACGAGGCGATCGCGAAGAAGAGCCCCGGCCACTCGTGGACGAACGTCGAGTACTGGTCGGCCGTCGTCCTCGACGTCGCGGAGGTTCCGCCGCAGCTCGCCCCCGCGATGTTCGCCTGCTCCCGGACCGGCGGCTGGTCGGCGCACATCCTCGAGCAGAAGCGGCTCGGCGTGCTCGTACGGCCGTCGTCGCGCTACGTCGGCCCCGGAGCGCGCTCGCTGCAGGAGGTCTAGTCTTCCCGCAGTGAGACGGCTCGCGCTTCTGGGCTTCGTCCTGGTCGCCGCGCTCGCGGCGTGCGGCGGCTCCGGCTCCGGCTCGGGCTCCAGCCCGACGACACACTCGACGACCCAGAGCACGGCGGCCGCGAAGGCGGAGATCGAGACCGCGTACGAGAAGTTCTTCTCGAGCAAGACACCGACGTCCCAGCGCATCGCGCTGCTCCAGAACGGGCAGCAGTTCAAGGGGGCCATCTCGGCGCTCGCGAAGAATCCGCTCGCGAGCAACACGAGCGCCACCGTGAAGTCGGTGACGCTGCAGGGCTCGAACAAGGCGAAGGTCGTCTACACGGTCAACGTCTCGGGCACCGCGATCCCGGGGCTGAAGAACCGGAAGGGCACCGCCGTCCGGGAGAACGGCATGTGGAAGGTGGGCGACGCGAGCTTCTGCGCGCTCGTCGCGCTCGGGGGCAACCCGCCGAAGGCCTGCAAGAACCTCGGCGGCTAGCACGTGCGCGCGCTGAGCGACGTTCGCGCGCGGCACGCGCGCCGGGTGGCCCTGGCCGCCGTCTGCGCCGTCCTCTTCATCACGTTCCTCGACAACACGATCGTCAGCGTCGCGCTCGCCGACATCCAGGAGTCGCTCAGCGTCAGCGTGAGCGGGCTGCAGTGGATCGTCGACGGCTACATGCTCGCGTTCGCGGCGCTGATGCTCACCGGTGGGACGCTGGGCGACCTCCTCGGCCGGAAGAAGGTGATGCTGTCTGGCGTCGCCGTCTTCTGCGCCGGCTCGATCGTGGCCGCCGTCGCGCCCGACACGAGCACCCTCATCGCCGGCCGGATCGTGATGGGCATCGGCGCCGCGGCCTCCGAGCCCGGGACGCTCTCGCTCATCCGGCACATCTACCCGGCGCGGGAGGAGCGGGCCGTCGCGCTCGGCGTCTGGGCGGCGGTCTCGGGACTCGCCCTCTCGCTCGGGCCCGTGATCGGCGGCGTGCTCGTCGGCGGGGTCGGCTGGCGGAGCATCTTCTGGTTCGGCCTCGGCTTCGGCGCCCTGGCCCTCGCGGTCGCGGCCGTCGCCCTCACCGAGAGCAGCGACCCCGAGGGACGGCGGCTCGACGTCCCCGGGCTCGCGACCGGTGCGGCGGCGGTCACCGCCGCGACGTTCGCCGTGATCGAGGGTGAGAACGGCGGCTACGGCAGGTGGTGGATCGACGTCCTGTTCGCGGCGGCAGCCGTTCTCGCGGCCGTCTTCGTCCTCGTCGAGCAGCGCGTGCCCGACCCGGTGCTGAAGATCCAGTTCCTCCGCAACCCGACCTTCAGCGCCGCGAACGTCGTCGCCTTCGCGACCAACCTCTCCGTGTTCTCCGTCTTCTTCTTCACCGCCCTCTACCTGCAGCTGATCTCGAACTTCTCCGGCTTCCAGATCGCGCTGTCGTTCGCCTCGCTCGCCGCGGCGATGATCCTCGCCGGCCCGCTCGCGGGGCGGTGGACCGCACGAGTCGGACCGCGGATCCCGATGGTGCTCGGCTGCGCCCTCGCCGGCGTCGGGCTCTTCCTCGTCGACTGGAAGCTGACGGCGAGCACGACGGTCGCCGCGCTCGCCTGGCCGCTCGCCATCGCCGGTCTCGGCTTCGGGATCGCGCTCGTGACGATGACCGCCGCCGTGCTGACGCTCGTGCCGGCGGAGCAGTCCGGGATGGCCGCCTCGACCGTCAACACGAGCCGCGAGCTCGGCGGCGTCTTCGGCGTGGCGGTGCTCGGGTCGGTCGTGAACGCGCAGCTCACGAGCGGACTCACCGAGAAGCTCGTGCGGCTCGGCATCCCCCCGAGCTTCCGCGAGATCGTGATCAAGTTCGTCACGACCGGCGGCAACCTGAACACCGCCAAGAGCAGCCCTGCGGCGCAGGGACACCTGAAGCTCGTCGAGAAGGTGCTCGCCGCCGCCGAGGACGCTGCCGGCCACGGAGTCCACCTCTCGCTCGAGATCGCCGGCGGGATCGTCCTCGCCGCGGCCGTGGTCGCGCTCTTCGCCGCACGCGGGAGGCCGCACGCCGAAGGTTCCCTCTAGATGCGCGCCCTCCTCGTCGGGGGGACGGGACAGATCGGTCGTGCCGCCGCGCGCGCTCTCGCCGTCGGCGGGTGGGAGGTCGTCGCCGTCTCGCGCTCGGGGTCGCTGCCCGACGGCCTGCGCGACCTCGGCGTTCGCGCAGCGCAGGCCGACCGGCAGGACGACGCGCAGCTCCGCGCCGCGCTCGGCGAGGGCGCGGACGTCGTCGTCGACACCGTCGCCTACACGCGCGAGCACGGCGAGCAGCTCGACCGGTTCGCCGGCACCGTCGGCTCGCTCGTCGTCGTCTCGACCGCCGCCGTGTACGCCGACGACGAGGGACGGACGTTGAGCGGCGCCGACGCGCTCGACGAGTTCCCTCGCTTTCCCGTGCCGATACCGGAGACGCAGCGCACGGCCGAGCCCTCGGACGAGGACTACGCGAGCCGCAAGGTCGCGCTCGAGCAGACGCTGCTGGAGGGTTCGCTCCCGGCGACGCTGCTGCGGGCCGGCGCGATCCACGGGCCCGGCTCCCGGGCGCCGCGCGAGCTCTTCTTCGTCAAGCGCGCCCGCGACGGACGCCGTCGGGTCGCCCTCG
>DASQQF010000052.1:0-9828 GCA_035643535.1 Gaiellaceae bacterium | reverse complement strand
AGGAAGGCGAGCAGGGGCGAGATCGTCCCCCACTTGAGTCCGTACTGGACCGGAAAGCCCAGGAAGACGGCCGCGTAGCACCGCCAGTCGCGGACGCCCAGCAGGCGGAGCGCCGCCGCCAGGAGAAGCCCACTGGCAGCGATGAAGAGGACTGCCGCGACGGCGTACGGGACGAGGCTGACCGGGGCGAAGAGCGCCGCGATCGGGAGCGGGTAGACGTAGTCCTGCTGGCTGGCGAGGTTCGCGAGCGACGCGTGCGCGTAGGGGGTATGCAGGTGCAGGTAGGCGGCTCCCGCCCCATAGAAAGCGCGGAAGTCCCACGCGTATGCGTGCGCGGGATGTATCGGGATGACCGCGACCAGGAGCAGAAAGAGCGGAAAGGAGTAGCTCAGCGCGGTGAGCAGGAGGCCACCCAGCTCCGACATCGGCGAACCGGCTGCGACGTTTCCGGGGGCCCGACCCGGCTGAGGCCAGGCGCGGACCAGTGCCGTACTGATCGCTGGACGGCGCATCTCTCGCATCGTGCGGCGCCGGCTGGTCTGGGGATACATCGGGAGCGGGGGAAATCAGCCGGACGTTCGGCTAGAGAGTGGCCGTTGGTGCGCCGGCGTCGACCCTGCAGCCGTCGTACTTGGGATGCTCGGCCGGCGCACCCCGATCTGATTCGACCGGCCGGGCGCTCCCCCTGCCCGGGTGACCCCGCGTTCAAGTCCTGAACCGGACCTCGCGCCCACGCCTACCAACCGTTCGGACGTCGTCGGCAGCCGCGCCAGGGCGTCTACTCCGTTTTGCAGGCGCAGCGCCGCGTCATCGACGGTGAGGCCCCCTCGGGCCCGAGCCGGGTCAGGGCGTGTCACTCGACATCCCGGCGCGGCGCGCGCCTGCACTATCGCGACGCCGTCCGCCGCGTGTGCTCAAGTTTCGTGTTTGGGACGCCGATGTGATGGCAGATGACCGGAGTGTTCCTGTCTGCGGTATTCATCGGACTTGCGGCGGTGGCAGTGTGGCTGCACGTCCGCTACCCCTCGCGGCGTCCCAATTCGCTCGTCGGCGCCGTCGTGCGTCTGGCAGTCTCATTCGTCGCCCTCGGCCTGCTCCCGAACGGGCTCTCGCTCGTGCTGACTCACGCGCCACGGCCGTCGCAGCTGATGCTGTCGCTGGCGCTGCTGTTCCCGGTCGTGACCTACTGGCTGCTCAGCTGGGTCTGGCTGCTGGGACGGATCATGCACGACCTGCTCGGCGGCCCCCGCGGCGGCCTCCCCGTCGGCGACGGCGCCCACTGAGACCGCGTCGACTATAGGATCCTGCAGAAGCAGGATCCAGGTCGCAGGGGGGAACGCAATGGCTTCACCCAGGCCCACCAGGGGGTCGGGCGGTCGCGAGTCGCTGACCGTCCTGATCGCCGATCCCGACGCCTCCTCCCGCGCTCGGCTGCGCAAGGCGCTCAAGGCGGAGGGGCTGGTCGTGGTCGCCGGGGCACGCGACGCCGAATCGGCCGTCGCCGGCGTGGTGCGCGAGCGACCGCAGATCTGCCTGCTCGACCTCGAGCTGCCCGGAGAGGGTCTGAGCGCGATCGCCCGCGTCGCGAAGGAGGCGCCCGAGACGCTGATCGTCGTGCTCACCGACTCGGACCGTCCCGACCACCTGATCGCGGCCCTGACGCGCGGGGCGGCCGGCTACCTGCTCAAAGGCCTGAACGGCGAGCGACTCGCTGCGACGCTGCGTGCGGCGTACCGCGGCGAGCCGGCGCTGTCACGTTCGCTCGTCTCGCACCTGATCGACGAGATCCGCCGTGGGCCGGCCCGGCTCCTCTCGCTGCCCGACGGCCCCGTGATGCTCACGCCGCGCGAGTGGGACGTGGGAGAGCTGCTGCGCGACGGCTTCTCGTCGGGCGAGATCGCCGCGCGGCTCGGCGTCTCCCCCGTGACCGTCCGCCGGCACATCGGGCTCCTGCTCAGGAAGCTCGGCGTACATGACCGGGAAACGGCGGTCGACATGCTTCGCGCCTACGGTCGCCGCTGAGGGCCGGCGTCAGACCGCGATCGAGGTCTCGCGCGCCGCACCGTCCCCGGTCTTCCGCGCGACGGTCGCGAGGTGGCGGCGCACGGTCACCGCGGAGAGCTCGAGCTCGCGCGCGATCTCCTGGGTCGACATGCCGTCCTGCAGCCGCTCGACGACCTCCGCCTCGCGTCGGGTGAGGGAGCGAGCGTGCCCGTTCCCCGGCACGCGCGGGCTCCGACCGCGGCGCACCTGCTCGATCAACGTCGCCACCGCCGCCCGTGGGATCACCGCCTGGCCCGACAGCCCGGCATCGATCGCGCGGGCAAGTCCCTCGGCATCGAGCGCCTGCGTGACGTAGCCGCTCGCGCCCGCCCGCAGCGCGGCGAGGAGCCAGTCGGACTCGAGAGTCGGCGCGACCACCATCACCGTCGTCCGCGGCGCGCGCTCGCGCACGCCCCGCACCGCGAGCACGCCGCCGCCCGGGAGGTTCACGTCGAGGAGGCAGAGGGTCGGACGCGTCCGCTCGGCCGCGGCCGCCACGGTCGCCGCGTCTTCGGCTTCCGCCACGACCTCGAGGCCCTGTCGCGTCAGCACCGAACGAAGCGCAGCCCGCACCAGTGAATGTCGTCCGGCGACGAGGACGGTGCGCCCCCGCCCCTCGGCAGGGCTCGAAAAGGGGACGCCGGATGCGTCCAGGGGTGTGGAAGGATCGTCCAATGCCGCAGTTGCCTCTGGGCGGGAACCTACGTGCCGCTGTTCCGCCCTCTGAGAGGAAGATGCTTCGGTCCGCCCCGTCCGCGCGTCCCCCGGTCGAGTGGGTTCCGTTCAACCGTTGAACTCCGCGGCTCGCAGCGGGCACGGCATCTGCGCATCGGAATACGAACGATGGGTGGAGGGCCTCATTGCGATCGGGTCGGGGCCCGAGAACGATGGGAGCCGAAGGCGGCACTCCGGCCCCGGGGCCCGGTGCCGCGATCGGCGAGGGAAGGAGAGGTCGATGAGACGAACGAACCTGGCGATCGCGGGCGCGATCGCGGCGGCCGGGTTGGTCATCGGCGCCGTCTTCGGGCAACCGGGCAGCGGTAGAGCCGCCGGCGGCGCGCCCGTGAGCACCGCGACACCCACCCTCTCGGGAGCCGCGCAGGAAGGACAGACGCTGGCCGCGAGCAACGGGAGCTGGAGCGGAAGCCCGACCTCGTACGCATACGCGTGGAGCCGCTGCGACGCGGGCGGCGGCTCGTGCTCCGTCATCGGCGGCGCCGCGGCGGCGACGTACACGGCAGCGACGGCCGACGTGGGGCACACCCTCCGCGTCACCGTCACGGCGACGAACGCCGGCGGCTCGGGTCAGGCGACCTCCGCACCGTCCGCCGTCGTCTCGAGCGCGGCCGCGCCGACGAACACCGCCGCCCCGGCCGTCTCCGGGTCGCTTCAGGTCGGCTCGACGCTGACGGCGAGCCAGGGAACCTGGAGCGGGAGCCCAACCGGCTACGCCTTCGCCTGGAGTCGCTGCGACGCGAACGGCGACAGCTGCGCGAGGATCGACGGCGCCACGGGCGCCACGTACAAGCTGACCCAGGCAGAGGCGGGGGCGACGCTGCGGATCTCGGTCGTGGCGACGAACGGCGCGGGTTCGACGCAGTTCACCTCGACGCCGACGGCGGCCGTCCCGGCGGCGAACGGCTGCCCGACGGGTACCGGCACGATCCAGATCGCCGACCTCGCCCCGCCGGCCCGACTGTCGATCGACAAGGCCTCGATCATCCCGCGCCTCGTGACGCTCGACACGCAGACGATCCAGCTGCGCTTCCTCGTGACGGCGTGCAAGGGCCGGCCGGTGCAGGGCGCGACGGTCTTCGCGGTCCCGATCCCGTACAACCAGTTCGTCGGCACCCAGGGCACGTCCGGCCCCGACGGCACGGTGACGCTCACCGAGACCCGGCAGCGCGGCTTTCCCGCGAGAAGCCGGCACCAGCACCTCCTGGCGGTGCTCGTCCGTGCGGCCAAGGCGGGCGAACCGGTCCTCGGCGGCGTATCCACCCGGCGGGTCGTCGCGTTCCCCGTCAACCTCCCGTAGGCACGAAGGAGCGGCGCCCCGCCGGTTGCGGCGGGGCGCCGCGGCTCCTAGGCAGCCGTCACTGCGAGGCTCACCTTCCGACCCGGCCGAGACTCGCTTCGCCGCTCTCGCGGCCGGAGCCTTGCGGCTCGAGCAGCCGCTGCCCGCTCGCGTAGACGGAGACGTGATACAGGAGCGAGAGGGCGGCCAGCGCGATCCCGAGGATGGGTTGCCCGGCCGTGTACCAGGCAGCTGCCGCCAGGCCGGAGACGACGAGCTCCTGCACCAGGCGCGCCGGTTCGGCGACGGGTCCGGCTTGGTGGAAGTCCACGCCGCCCCAGAAGCCGAATCCGAGAACGGGGGCGCCGATCCCGAGGCCGATCTTCCCGGCGGTACTGTCGCCGGTGTGCACGCCCCAGTAGGCGAGACCTGCGACGACTCCCGTCTCCATCAGGACGCGGAGGACGAGGTTGAGACGCTCGGTTGCACTCATCGGCTGTCACTTCTGCCGGCCCCGACGGCCTGGGTCGGCTCACGGCGAAGCTGTCGGCTGGCGGTCGACAGGCTCCAGCCGAGCCAGGCGCAGCCCGCGAACATCAGCAGGCCGTGTGCGATGCGGATCGCCTGCGGCCCGGTGAACTGCGGGATGTAGAGCGCCAGCCCGGCTGCGAGCGGCACTCCGGCCCAGCGATGCAAGGAGCCGGAAGGCCAGACAGCCGTGGCGAGCACGATCGCGCCGGCGGCGAGCAGCAGCAGGCCGCTGATGATGAGCCAGATCCCGGCTTCCCAGCGGATGTCGTGCACGAGCGGCTTCACCATGGCGGGTAGTTCTGCGCGAGCGCGCGCTGGCCGACGGCGTGCAAGCCGAACGCTTCGGCGCCGTAGTAGGGAATGGTCAGCCCGACGCCGAGCCAGGTGAGGACGAGCGCACGAAGCGGCCTCCGTCGGCTCACCTCGCCAGGCGACCAACCTTTCTGCAGCTTCAGCTGCGTTCGTGTGGCAACTGCGGCGCAACGGGTGCGTCATGTCGAGATTCGGAAAACGGGGTGGTCGGGCGCGATGCGTTCCAGCTCCTCGCGCGGCGAGTCGGGGCCGACTCCGTCGAAGAACTGGCCGACCTCCCACTTCCAGCGGCGGAGATAGGCGCGCAGAATGGGCTCCTTCTCGGCATCCGGAAGCTCGGTCGCCCTGAAGTGCTCGCGGCGTCCGCCGAGCAGGAGGTGCCCTTCACCGGCGGCCCGCAGGTTGCGCACCCACTGGGTGTGGCCGCGCGGCGCGACCAGGTAGCGGTTTCCCTCGTAGTCGAGAGGATTGACCGGGTTGCGTCGCGGCTCGCCGCTCTTGCGGCCCTTCACCTCGAGGATGCGCGAGCCCCAAGCGCTGAGCCCGAGCCGGGTCGCTCCCGCGATCAGCGGGTTCATCACCTTCCGGTCGAACCAACTCGGCGCGCGGTAGTGCCGCTTCCCCTGGGCTGCCGCCACGTCCTCCACCATCGGATTACGATGCGATTGTCACGACCCTAGCACTCCCCGAACGACCACGTGCGGAGCCGTCGCGCCGTCGCCGCGAGGGCGGCGCAGGCGTCGACCGCGGTCCAGGCGCTAGGAGGAGAGGGTCCCGTTCCGGGACCCTCTCCGTTCAGGCTTGTGGGATCGTCGCTGCCGGTTATGGCGTGGGATCAAGGTACGAGCCGCCGTAGATGTCCGAATTGCCCCAGGTCGCAGGGCAGTCCTGCTCGGGGGCGGGGGTGGCGACGCTGCCGCCCGTCTCGAGGGACATCCGGTAGGCATCGATCGCCGGACAATCCGCTGCGTTGCGCGTGTCGTTCCAGACCGCGGCCCCGTAGGTCCTGGTCGCGGCGGCGTAGACGTAGTCGCCGAGGAACTCGGCGACGAGGTTGTTCTGGCTCGAGCCGCGGGGGTCGCCGGGCGTGGAGCGATGAATCTCGCTGAACGCGCCGGTTGTCCCACCGGTGACGTCGGCGTGCATGACCACGCCTACGAGTTCCCGCGGGTCGGTCGTGTCGTTTCGGTACGGCGTCGTGAACGCGTTGTAGACGACGTACACGTCCGTCCCGTTCGGCGAGATCGCCGGCGCGGCGTAGTAGCCGCGGTCACCCGCCGTCTCGATCGTCCGCGGCGTCGACCAGGTCCGGCCGTGGTCGGTCGACTCGGTGAAGTAGACGTGCGGGTCGGCGAGATCGCCGCTCACGTAGCTCATCACGATCCGATCAGTCGCGTCGGCTCCGCTCGGGGCGCCATTCGCGATGTCCACGCTCGGTGCGATCGCGAGATCGCTGCGCGCACCCGCCACCCCGTCGATCACCGGCCGGCCGGTCACCGGGTCGTAGACGCCCGGCTGCGTCACCGGGCCCGCCACCGGCCGCGGCTTCGACCAGTTCGCGCCGCCGTTCGTCGACGTCGACATGAACTCCCACGTCTGCGGCCCCGGCGGCATCGTCGCCACGCCGAAGACGTACGCCCGACCCGTGCTGTCGGTGCGAATCGTGCAGCCGTCCATCGGGTTCTTCTGGCTGTTGTTCGCCGCGGGCGTGATCTGGTGCTGCGTCCACGTCGTGCCGCCGTCGTGCGAGACGGCGACGACGAGCGGCGCGGGCACCGCATTCGGGCTGATCTCCTGGCCACGGAACGTCGCCCAGCAGACGTAGACGGTGCCGAAGTACGGGCTGGAGGCGGCGTTGTCGGCCCAGATCTGCTCCTTGTCGGAGAAGGTCGTGGACGACTGCTTCGAGACCAGCACGGGCGGCATCCATGCGTTCTTGTCGCCGGCGGCCGCAGCGGCGACGTCGTCCGTCCGCGAAACGGCGATCGCCTCGTACCCCTTGAACGCCCCCGAAGAGTCGAACATCGAGGTCAGGTTCGCGTAGTACAGCCGCGAGCCGTTCGCCCACGAGAACGTGCCGTCCGCTGCCGGGGCGGGCCCGAAGGAGACAGCCGGGTCGCCGTCGGAGACGAGACCGTTCTCGTAGTACCACGGAAGTGTTCCGATCGGCCCCTCGCTCTGCGGCGCGCAGCCGGGATCGGGTCCGACGGTATCCGGGCAGTTGCGCGCCGACCAGCCCGTGTAGGTGGGCTGCGTCCAGGTGTTGCCCGAGTCGAACGAGAAGTAGACGCCCGAGACGCCCACACCCGGCGTGAACGGGCAGGTCGTGTCGCTCCCCGAGTTGCAAGTCTCCATGTCGATGTTGTCGTTCGAGCCCGAGACGACGATGTTCGGGTGGTTCGCGTCGATGGCGACCGTCGGCTCGTTCTGCTTGCTCTGCGAGAACGGCATGACCGGGCTGCCGACCGTGACAAGCGTGTCACCGGACGGCACGGCGCCTGCGACACCCGTGACCGCGGCGAAGGCGAGGCAGACGCCGACCAGCACCGGCCAGAACCACTTCCTCTCCATCTCTCCCCCTTCCCTCCCCGCGGAGCGAACGCCCGCGGGCGCCGCGATTCTAAACGAGCTGCGGCGAGCGAGCCGGGAGCCGCTCCTGTACCTGACGCAGGGGCGCCGCCGGCAAGATGCCGCTACGAACGGCGCGACGTGGGATCGCCCACGACTGGCCGAGGCTCTACCGGCGCGTCTTCGACCGCGCTCTCGGCTAGCGGCTGGAAGTCCTTCGAGGTGTTCTCTCCGGCGTGGTGAGGAGGTCGAGCAGTTCTCCCACGTCGGTTAGGCCGAGTCCGTTGGCCATGTCCTACCTAGCTCATGTCGAAGCTCGGGTAGCGGCCGGTCAGCAGGTAGAGGTAGCCCTGCGTCTGTGCGTGGAAGCGGACGCTGAACGCGAGCAAGTTCCGCATCCCCTCGGGGATCCGTCCGAGCGCGAGGCAGACGAACCACGCGAACAAGGCGAGCACCTCGGTGAAGTAGTTGAGGACGCCGGAGAAGAGCGCGGCGGGCAGCGCGAGGAAGAAGCGGAAGAAGACGCCGAGCCGTCCTTGCTCGGCGGGCGGAGCGATCGACGCGGTCACCGGGTAGTCCGCGATGCCGGAGAAGCTCGGGTAAGGATCCGCGACCAGCGACATGTACGAGTAGACATGCACCTGGTAGCGAAGGAAGCTCGCGAGGAAGTCGTGGATCCCCTGCGGCACGCGCTTCGTGAAGAGCGCGGCGAACCAGGCGACGAGCAATACGAGCGTCGCCAGGATGCTCCACAGCCACAGCCAGATGAAGTGCGGGATGACGAGGAGCAGGCGGAAGAAGACGGTGAGGCGACTGCGCTTGAGGTCGTCGGTGACGACGAGCGAGATTGGATGGGTCATGCGTCCAGTGTTCCACGGGCGGCGGCCGCCCCCTATCCCAGCGAGCCATCGATGCTGCGCGCCAAATGGGCGCCGAGCCGCGTCGGAAATAGGCGGTGTCGAGCGGCGATGAGCGGAGGTTCGAAGCGCTTCTCAGCCTCCTGCTAGGACGCGGAATCCCGCTCAACCAAGCGCGCTCCGGAGGCAAGAGCGGAGGGGGAGGGATTTGAACCCTCGATCCGCCTAACGACGGATAACGGTTTTCGAGCGCCTGCTCGTTTGGCTTGGCTAGGTGATGCCGGACGCCTGTGCGACAGGACGCGCGACAGTCGGGCCGTGGCGACCCGCTCGGCGACTCCGGCAGAGGCGGCTGACGTCCGGCTGGATCCGCTGGGCTCCGCTGCTTTGCGGTGCTCCCGAACCGTCAGCAGCGTCAGCTCGTACGCAGTTCGTCCTCGACTGGTTGCAGGTTCGCAGCGAGCGCGAGCAGCGTCTCGGCGTCCAGTTCAGAGCGGAGCTCCAGGCGGGTGCCGGCTCGTTCGAAGACGACCTGGTTCTGCCGGCCGTGCGCGGGGTCGCCGTGCGCGACGAGATAGCGGACGCCGTCCCGCTCTACCTCCTCGGCCTCTGGCGGGCTACCGGTCCAGGCGATGCCGCGCGTGGCCTCGCTGACAGCCTGTTGCATGACGACGAGCGACTCGCGTCCGTCCGAGCGCGAGTAGATGAGGCCGACGTTCGCGCCAGTCGGCGGCCGCCGGCGTGCACCGTGAAAGTGGACCATCAGGCGCCAGTGGCCCTCGGGTAGCTCGGGAACGTAGAAGACGGTGAAGGGTGCCTCGGCGGCTGCTTCCTCGAGCGTGTACTGGCGCCGCTGCCGCGCACTCTCGGGCGGTAGCACCTCCTCGCCCGCTGGCGGCACGAAGACGAACGTCTCCTCCGGAAACGCCTCGTCCAGCACGAGCTCGGTCAGCTCCGTCGACGAGAGCTCCTGCCCATCGAAGAAGGCGGTCAGACGGCGGATGATCCCGACCTCCGCGTCGACCTCGAGCTCGAACTCGTCAGCTCCACCGAGACGCAGGTGCAAGTGCCCCACGGTTGCCTCGACGTCGTCCCGCCTCGGTCTGGCGCGCACTCGCAGCAGGCCGTCCTCGCGGCTGATCTCGCCGAACTCGAGCGCGACGAGGAAACCGCTTGGCTCGAGCAGCGGCTTGAAGCGCTCACCGCCGCCTGCGCCGTACTGCGCACGCTCGTCCGCGTCGAGCTCGACGTTGGAGATCGCCCCCTGCTGCGGCGTGTACAACCACCACAGCTCGCCGTCATGCACGCTGATCCGCTGCGAGCCGTGCGTCTCGTATTCGACCTCCTCGCGCAGACGGCCCGGCGGCTCCCACCAGAAACGCAGCCGCTCCTCCTGCAGATCTGGTGGCTCCTCACCACCGCCCGCACCGTAGAGCGTCACCTGGCGCATCATCCCCGCGCCCCGCCTGTTCACGCGCTCCATCTCACGCTCCATCGCCTCCC
>DASQQF010000051.1:0-17155 GCA_035643535.1 Gaiellaceae bacterium | reverse complement strand
GCGCCCGCGGCCGCCGCGACCGCGTCGAGGTTCAGCAGCGACCCCACGTACACGCGCGCGAACCGCGCCGCGGCTGCCACGAGCAGCCTCGTCCCGTTCGTCGTCGTCAACACGAGCGTCCCGGCCGCCGGCGCTCCGGCGAGCTCGCGCGGGGAGTTGCCGAAGTCGAAGCCCTCGATGTGCTCGAGCCGGCGCTCTCCCGCGAGCTTCGCGGGCGCCTCGGCCACCGCCAGCGTCCGTGCGTCGTCGATCTCGGCTGCGCAGAGGACGCGCCCGTAGCCGGCCGCGAGCGCCTGGCAGATCGTCGAGGTGGCGCGGAGGACGTCGACGACGATCCCGATCGGCGTCGGCGTCAGCTCGGCGGGCGTGAAGGCGACATGGACACGCATCGTCAGTGCGCCTCCGGAGGCGCACAAGGCTACGCTAGTCGCACATGACCGAGGTCGAGACGAGGTACTGCTACCGGCATCCCGACCGGCCGACCGGGCTCTCGTGCTCGGAATGCGGCCGGCCGATCTGCGCCGAGTGCATGACGCCGGCCGCCGTCGGTCTTCGTTGCCCCGAGCACGCGGGCACGACCCGCCGGACGACGCGGATCCGGCCGCGTCCGGTACGCCGCGCCCCCGGAATCGCGCTCGCGACGGGCAGCGCTCCGATCACGAAGGCGCTGATCGCGATCAACGTCGCGATCTACCTCGTCGGCGCCGCACAGGGAGGCGGGATCAGCGACCCGGGCGCGAGCATCGTCCGCCCCGGCTCGCTGTACCGCCATGCAGTCCTCTACGGACCGTGGGTCGGGCACGGCGGCTGGTGGAGGCTGGTGACCTCGATGTTCCTCCACGAGAACCTCCTCCACATCGGCTTCAACATGTTCGCGCTCTGGCTGATCGGGACCCCGGTCGAGCAGTATCTCGGCCGGGCCCGTTACGTCGGCCTCTACTTCGCCGCCGGCCTCGCCGGCTCGGCGGGGGCCCTCTTGCAGGCGCCCCTGACGCCGACGCTCGGTGCGTCGGGTGCGATCTTCGGCGTCCTCGGCGCCATGCTGATCATCGAGTGGCAGGCGACCGGGCGCCTCGCGGGTAATGCGATGACGTGGATCGTCATCAACCTGGTCATCTCGTTCGCCGTGCCGAACATCTCGTGGGGCGGCCACATCGGCGGGCTCGTGGGCGGGATCCTCATCACGCTCGCCTACGCGCACTGGCGCGGCGGCCGGGCTCAGTACGGCCAGCTCGGGCTGGGCGGGATCGTCGGCCTGATCGTCGTGGCCGGGCTCAGCGTCGCGGTCGCGTACTGGCGCGTCCGCGGCTACGCCTAGGCGCCGCTCCGCGTCCCGAGCTTGAGGATCCCGGCCCTGTAGTCGAGGCAGATCGAGGAGAAGCGGCTCAGGACGTCCGAGCCGAAGAGGCCGGCGGGGCCGCTGGCACCACCGAACAGGTCGAGCGAGGCGACGGTGTCGGAGTGCAGGTCGATCGACCCGACCTTCCACGAGTCCACCTTCACGACCTTCGCCTTCACCGAGCCCGAGACGCCCTCCACGTGATGCTCGGTCGCGACCTGCTTGAGATCGAGCTTCTTCGCGAGCTTCGAGTCGATCGCCGACTTCGCGGCGCCGGTGTCGAGCGCGAACGCGTACGGCCCCTTGCCGTCGATCGTCACGGGGACGAGGGCGATGGTCGCGCCGCGCTTCCCCTTCAGCACGCGGAGCTTGACGCTCGTTCCGGTCTGGCAGACGGTGCTCGAGATCGCGGACGTTCTCGTCGTCCTGGTGCTCTTCGCCGTCGACGAGCCGAGGACGCCGTTGGTCGACGCCGTGCCGCTGCCTCCGGCACGCGCACTGCCACCCGCCGCACAGGCGGCGAGCACGGCGACGAGGGCGAGCGAGCCGAGGATCCCGGTGGCGGAGCGCATGAAGGCCTCGTCTCGCAGACGACGCGCACGAAACCCGGCCTCAGCCGGTCGTGTAGCGGCGGGCGCCGACGAGCGACGGGCCGCGGCGCAGCGGCACGATCCGCACGGCGTGCGCCGAGTCGGGCGCCTCGATCATCCGTCCGCCGCCGACGTAGATCGCGACGTGCGAGACGTGCGACGGCGTCCCGTAGAAGACGAGGTCGCCGGGACGAAGCGCCGCGGGCGAGACGCGCCTGCCGCCCCGGAACTGGGGGTCGGCATCACGCGGGACGGTGACGCCGAGGGCGCGGAAGACGTCCCAGACGAGCCCCGAGCAGTCGAAGCCCCAGGACGAGACACCGCCCCAGAGATAACGGAGACCGAGGAAGCGCCCGGCCGCCGCGACGACGTGCGAACCGGTCGCCGCCGGCGAGGGCGCGAGCGCAGAGCGCGCGACCCAGCCGGGCCCGTCGGGTGTGCGCACGCGCCACGCGCCGGAGGCGGTCCTCCCCACCCTCGGGAGCCGCGTCCCGTAGCCGAGCGGCAGGATGCGGTGCGCGAGGTGGAGCAGCGCCTTCCGCGTGACGACCGTGAGGCCGGGGCCGCTCCCGTCGTAGCCGGTGACGAGCTGGCGGAGCGGCACCCAGCCGGGGTAGCCGCGGCGGTCGAGCGGCGTCGGCTGGTCGGGCACGACGACCTTCGCCCAGCGCCCGCGCACCGCGAGCACCTTCACGCGCTCGCCGTAGAGGGCCTGCGTCACGACACGTCCGCCGAGCCCGCTCCGCGCGGCGGTCGTCGAGAGGTTGCGGTTCCACGCGTCGAGATCGACAGGATTCCGGAGCGCAGGCGCGTCGATCGGGCGCGCGAGCCCCGGCGCCTTCCAGAGCGTCGCCACGGAAACGTCGATCGTCGCGTGCTGCCCCGGCTGCGGCGCGGCGACCGCGAGAGCGGCGAGAACGAGCGCGATCACGCCCATGCCTCCACTTCGAAGCTAGCGCGACGAGGCGCCGCCGGCTTCGGGGAATCCCTCTAACCGCCGGCCTGAACGTACTCGGCGCGGTGCGCCTCCTTCAGCACCGCCTGCGCGGCGGCGAGGCGGGCGAGCGGGACCCGGTACGGCGAGCAGCTGACGTAGTCGAGGCCGATCCGGTGGCAGAACTCGACGGAGGAGGGCTCGCCGCCGTGCTCGCCGCAGATGCCGAGCTTGAGCTCGGCCTTCACCGAGCGGCCGCGCTCGGCACCGATCCGCATCAGGTCGCCGACGCCGTCGGCGTCGAGCACCTCGAACGGGTTCCGATCGAGCACTCCGTCCTCGAGGTAGAAGGTGAGGAACTTCCCCTCGGCGTCGTCGCGCGACATGCCGAGCGTCGTCTGGGTGAGGTCGTTCGTGCCGAAGGAGAAGAAGTCGGCGACCTCGGCGATCTCGTCGGCGCGGAGGGCCGCGCGCGGCAGCTCGATCATCGTGCCGCAGAGGTACTCGAGTCCGGGCGCCTCCTCTTCCATCACGCTCTCGGTGAGCTCGCGCAGCCGGCGCAGCTCCTCGCGGAACCCGACGAGCGGATGCATGATCTCGACGAGCGGCGGCTCGCCGCGCTCCTGCACCGCCTTCGCCGCGCGTGCGATCGCGCGGACCTGCATCTCGTAGATCTCGGGCCACTGGATGCCGAGCCGGCAGCCGCGTGTGCCGAGCATCGGGTTCGCCTCGGAGAGGGCACGGATGCGCTGCCGCATCCGCTCGTCGGTCGCCTCGTCGAGCGAGGGCAGGAACTCGTGGAGCGGCGGATCGAGCAGCCGGATCGTGACGGGCAAGCCGGCCATCGCCTCGAAGATCGCCTCGAAGTCGGACTGCTGGAACGGGAGCAGCCGGTCGAGCGCGGCGCGCCGTCCCTCCTCGTCGCGGGCGAGGATCATCTCCTGGACGACCGGTAGCCGGTCCTCGCCGAAGAACATGTGCTCGGTGCGGCAGAGGCCGATCCCCTGCGCTCCGAACTCGCGCGCCTTCGCGGCGTCGTCGGGATTGTCGGCGTTCGCGCGCACCTTGAGCCGGCGGAGCTCGTCGGCCCAGCCGAGGATCGTCTCGAAGTCCTCGTTGATCTGCGGCGGGACGAGCGGAACCTCGCCGACGATCACGCGGCCGGTGGCACCGTCGATCGTGATGACGTCGCCGTCGTGGAGCTGGCGGCCGCCGATCCGCACCGTCCCCGCGTCGATCTCGAGGCCTTCGACGCCGGCCACGCACGGCTTGCCCATCCCGCGCGCGACGACCGCGGCGTGCGAGGTCATCCCGCCGTGCGCGGTGACGACCCCTTGTGCCTGGATCAGGCCGTGGATGTCGTCAGGCGTCGTCTCCCAGCGGACGAGGATGACCGCCTCGCCGGCTTTGCCGCGTTCCTCGGCGGTGTCGGCGTCGAGGACGATCTTCCCGGATGCGGCGCCCGGGGAGGCGTTGAGGCCGCGCGCGGCGACCTCGAACTGCGCGTTCGGGTCGAGCCGCGGGTGGAGGAGCTGGTCGAGCTGGGCCGGGTCGATGCGCGCGACCGCCTCTTCCCGGTCGATCAGGCCTTCCGCGGTCATGTCGACGGCGGCCCGGATCGCCGCGGCCGCCGTCCGCTTCGCGCTGCGGGTCTGCAGGAGGTAGAGCCGGCGTTCCTCGACGGTGAACTCGATGTCCTGCATGTCGCGGTAGTGGCGTTCGAGCGCAGTCACCGTCTCGAGCAGCTGCTCGTACGCCTGCGGCAGCCGCTCCCGCATCTCCTCGAGCGGCTGAGGGGTGCGAATGCCGGCGACGACGTCCTCCCCCTGTGCGTTGACGAGGTATTCGCCGTAGACGCCCTGCTCGCCGGTGGAGGGATCGCGGGTGAAGCAGACGCCGGTGGCCGAGTCCTCGCCCTTGTTGCCGAAGACCATCTGGACGACGTTGACGGCGGTACCGAGGTCGTCGGGGATGCCGTACGTCCGCCGGTAGACCTGGGCGCGCGGGTTGTCCCAGGAGTGGAACACGCCCAGGACGGCGCGCCGGAGCTGTTCGCGCGCGTCCTGCGGGAAGCCGCCGCCGGTCTCGTGCTCGTACGTCCGCTTGAACGTCTCGACGAGGTCGGCGAGGTCGTCGGCGGTGAGGTCGACGTCCTGTTCCGCCCCCCGGTCGCGCTTGAGGTCGGTGAGCGCCTGCTCGAAGCGCTGCCCGTCGATGCCGTCGACGACCTCGCCGTACATCTGGATCAGGCGCCGGTACGAGTCGTGCGCGAAGCGCGCGTTGCCGGTCGTCTGCGAGAGCCCTTCGACGGCGTCGTCGGAGAGGCCGAGGTTGAGGATCGTGTCCATCATCCCGGGCATCGAGATGGCGGCGCCGGAGCGGACGGAGACGAGGAGCGGGTCGCCGCTGTCGCCGAAGCGCTTGCCGGTCTTCTCCTCGAGCCGCGCGATGTGCTCGGCGATCTCCTCGTCGAGCCCCTCGACCTCGCCGCCGCTCGCCATGTACGCGCGGCAGGCGTCGGTCGTGATCGTGAAGCCGGCGGGAACGGGGACGCCGAGCTGCGTCATCTCGGCGAGTCCGATCCCCTTGCCCCCGAGCAGCTCCCGCCCTCCGTCGGCGGGCTCGTCGAAGTCGTAGACGTACCGGGTCATCGGCGTGATGTTGTCATATGCCGCCTGTCCTGCTGCCGAGGGTTTCTACGGATGCCTCCGGCGGGCGCGGAACTCGGCGAGCCAGGCGGCGGCGCGGAGACCGATCCAGAGCGGCGTGAGCAGGACGTAGAAGATGACGTCCGCGAACAGGAGGAGCGCCCACCAGAGGATCCAGTAGCGGAGCGGCACGGGCGGCTTCGGACTGCGCGGGGCGGGGGCGTCGGTCACGGCGTGCCGACCTTGGCGGCCCCCCGCCGCTCTTCGACGAGCCGGAGAGCGCGGTGGGCGGTCTCCTCGATCGAGAGCTCGGAGATGTCGATGACGGGACAGCGGAGCCGGCGGTGGAGCTTCTCCGCCTGCTCGAGCTCCTCGTAGATCTCCAGCAGCTCGGCGTACTGGCGGTTGCGGGCGCCGCCGCCCATGGTGCGGACGCGGGCGCGGCGGATCTCGACGAGGCGGTTCGGGTCGATCGTGAGGCCGACGATCTTCGACTGGTCGATCGAGAACAGCTCCTTCGGCGGCTCGATTCCCTTGACGACCGGGACGTTCGCGGCCTTGTAGCCGAGGTAGCCGAGGTAGATCGAGAGGGGTGTCTTCGAGGTGCGGGAGACGCCGACGAGGACGACGTCGGCTTCGTGGAGGCCCTGCGCGACGCCGTCGTCGTAGCGGACCGCGAACTCGATCGCCTCCATCCGCTTGAAGTACGCGGAGTTGAGGGGTGGCCGCGAACCGGGGGTCATCTTCGCGGCCATCCCCGAGACGCGGGCGACGGCCTCGATCGGCTGGCCGAGCAGGTCGCAGTAGTGGAGGCGGGCGCTGCGGCAGAGGGTGCGCATCGTGTTGCGCAACTCCGGCTCGACGAGCGTGTAGACGACGACGGCCGCCCGGCCGCGCATGCGGTTGACGGCGAGCTGGAGGTCGTCCGCCGATTCGACGCGTGGATGCCGGATCTCGACGAAGTCCTGCTCGGGGAACTGCGCCTCGAGCGCCTGGACGAGCCGCGCCGCCGTCTCGCCGGTGGCGTCGGAGACGACGTGGAGCTCGACCGGAGGGTTCGGCACCGCGCCAGCGTAACGCCGCAGCCGCTGCGGCAATGCCGCTCACTCCGTCCCGAACCCCCACCCACCCGCGGGGTGATCCACCCTCGCAGCGAATGCGTGCCACATGGGTGTCGAGCCCCGGGCGAGAGGCGGAATCTTCGCCGGCCCGCCGTCTCGGCCCGCGACCGGACGCCGCCGTGCCCGCCGCGCCGCCTGGGTAACCTCACGGCCATGGCCGAGACCGCGCAACCGGTGACGATGGACGCGATCGTGTCGCTCTGCCGCCGGCGTGGCTTCGTCTTTCCCTCCTCCGAGATCTACGGCGGCCTCGGCTCGACGTACGACTACGGCCACTACGGCGTCCTGATGAAGAACACGATCCGCGAGGCGTGGCTGCGGGCGATGGTGCAGGAACGCGACGACATCGTCGCCCTCGACTCGGCGATCATCCTCAACCCGGCCGTCTGGGAGGCGTCCGGCCACGTCGCCGGCTTCAACGACCCGCTCGTCGACTGCCGCACGTGCAAGCTCCGCTTCCGCGCCGACCAGCTCGATCAAGCGAGCTGCGGCCGCAAGCCGAGCAGGCGCCCCGGTGAGACGGACGATTGCGACCTCACCGAGCCGCGGCAGTTCAACCTCATGTTCGAGACCCACGTCGGCGCCCTCCAGGGCGGGAGCTCCCGCGCGTTCCTCCGCCCCGAGACGGCGCAGGGAATCTTCATCAACTTCAAGAACGTCTCGCAGCTCGCGCGCCGCAAGCCGCCGTTCGGGATCGCGCAGGTGGGCAAGTCGTTCCGCAACGAGATCACGCCGGGGAACTTCCTCTTCCGCGTCCGCGAGTTCGAGCAGATGGAGATGGAGTACTTCGTGCCGCCTGCCGACGCCGAGGGGTGGTACGCGTACTGGATCGAGGAGCGCCTCTCCTGGTACCGGGGCCTCGGCCTGCGCGACGAGAACATCCGCGTGCGCGAGCACTCTCCCGAGGAACGGTCGCACTACTCGAGCGGCACGAGCGACATCGAGTATCTGTACCCGATCGGCTGGCAGGAGCTCGAGGGCGTCGCGAACCGGGGCGACTACGACCTCACCCAGCACACGCAGCATTCCGGCACGAAGCTCGAGTGGATCGACCCGGACGGGACGCGCTACGTCCCGCACGTCGTCGAGCCGGCGGTGAGCATCGAGCGGATCTTCGTCGCCCTCCTCTGCGACGCCTACCACGAGGAGGTCGTCGGCGAGCGCGAGCGCACCGTCCTCCGGCTCCATCCGAGGGTCGCGCCGGTGAAGGCCGCGATCCTGCCCCTGATCCCGCGTGACGACAGGATGGCGAGCCGCGCGCGGGCGCTCTACGAGGAGCTCAGGCGCCACCACGTCGTCGAACACGACGACAGCGGCCAGATAGGAAGGCGTTACCGGCGGCAGGACGAAATAGGAACGCCGTGGGCCTTCACCGTCGACGAACAGACACTCGAGGACGAGACGGTCACGGTGCGGGACCGCGATTCGCTCGAGCAGGAGCGGCTGCCGCTCTCCGGTGTGCGGGCGTGGCTGGACGACGCGCTCGACCGGGAGTGGCACTCGCCGCGCTCGGCCTGACCCTCGCCGCCTGCGGCAGCGGCTCGAACGCGAGCAGCAGCGTCACGGTAACCGTGACCCGCACGCGCACGGTGACGACGACCCGGACCGTGACGACGACGCCGCACGGGTCGAAGGCTGCCGCGGCGTGCTCCGGCGGCGACCTCTCCGGCTCGTTCGCCCTCGTGCCCGGTAGCGCGGGCGCCGGACAGGTCGAGTACGCGCTCACGCTGACGAACACCTCGGGGAAGACGTGCTACGTGACCGGCACACCGCAGGCGCAGCTGCTCGGGAAGAGCGGCTCGAGCCTGCCGACGAACGTCGAGCCGGCACAGTCGGGCGCGGCAACGGCGGTCAAGGTCTCCCTCGCGCCCGAAGCCGTCGCCACCGCGAACGCGCGCTTCTCCCCCGACGTGCCGGGTACCGGCGACGCACAGACCGGCGCCTGCGAGCCGAAGGCGTACACGCTGCGCGTTCAGGCGAACGGCGGCGGCACCGTCGACGTGCCGGTCCAGCCGCCGACGAGCGTCTGCGAACGCGGACTCCTCACGTTCCAGCTGCTTCATGCCGCGAGCTGACGCTGCGTTCCATCAGCCGCTCGTTCGGACCGAAGCCGAACTTCGCGTACAGCCCGTGCATGTCCCGCGTGTGGAGCACCCAGCGGCGCTCGACGAACGGCCCGCGCTCGACGATCTCGCGAACGAGCACCACGCCGAGCCCACGGCCACGGAACTCCTCGAGCACGTAGACGTCGGCGAGATAGACGAAGCCCGCCGCCTCGCAGTCGACCGCGCGGGCGAAGCCGATCTGCCTCTCCTCGTGGAAGAGCCCCACCACCCGGTCGCTCCTCTCGATCAGCTCGTCCTGCCGCTCGCGGCTCCGGCCCCTCGCCCAGTACGACTCTCCGCCCACGTAGGCATGCACGGCGGCACGGTCGATCCGGGCAGGATCGTCGTCGAGCTCGAACCCGTCGCCGAGCGCGCGCCTCACGCGCTCAGCGTCCGCAGCCGGAAGCCGCCGTGGAACTCGTAGGACGCGCTCACGACGCGAAGCGCGTCCCGCAGCGCCCGTTCCGAGAGGCCCGCCGCGACTGCGTCCGCGAGCGGACGCGCGAGGAGCGCCTCGATCCCCGCGATCCCGTCCGCCGCGAGCGCGAGCGCCTCGGTGCGAGCGGCGCAGTCCGCACAGACGGCGCCTCCCGCCCGCGGTGAGTAGCCGACGAGCCGGCCGGCCGTCGTCCCGCACTCGGCACAGCCCGTGACGTGCGGCAGGTAGCCCGAGAGCCAGAGCAGCTTCAGCTGGAACGAGAGGCCGAGCGGGTCGAGCGACGGTCGATCGACCGCGTGCGGCGCCCCGTCGAGCAGGTCGAGGAAGCGCGTGAGGGCCTTGAACGCGCGCTCGTTCGCCTCCTGCTCGCTGAAGAGGCGGAGCATCGCCTCGGCGCCGATCAGCCCGACCGAGAGCCGGTAGTAGTCCTCGCGCGCCTCACGGTGCGAGTGGACGAGCTGCGCCGCAGTCACCGTCTCGAGCTCGCCGCGGCCACGATGGAGCACGAGCTCGACGTGCGAGAGGGGCTCGAGCCGCCCGCCGAAGCGCGAGGTGGTGCGGCGGATCCCCTTCGCCATCGCGCCGACACGGCCGTGGGCCCGCGTGTACAGGTGGAGGACGCGATCCGCCTCGCCGAACCGGATCGAGCGCAGCACGACCGCCTCGGTGCTGTACGCGCGCCCGGCCATGTCCGTTCAGTCTAGAAGCGGCGGCGGCCGGGAACGTTTGCGCCGGCATATACGTTGAAGCCGTGATGGCACGGATCACGATCTATACGACCCGCTGGTGTGGCTACTGCGTCCGCGCAAAGGCGCTTCTCGACTCGAAGGGGCTCCCCTACGAGGAGGTCTCGCTCGACGACGATCCGGCGTTCCGCCAGAAGGTCCACGACCTGACGGGCGGCTGGACGGTGCCGCAGATCGTGATCGGCGAACGGCCGATCGGCGGTTATACCGAGCTCTGGCGGCTCGATCGCGAGGGCCGGCTCGACGACTTCCTCGCCGCCTGAGCCGGCGGCTCCGGCTGGCAGCTCGGGCAGTACCACGTGCCGCGCCCGGCGACGCGGGTCTTCGCGATCGCCGAGCCGCAGCGGTCGCACGGCTCGCCGCCGCGGCCGTAGACGCGGAACTCGTCCTGCATCGCGCCGGCGCCGCCGTCGGGGAGGCGGTAGTCGCGAAGCGTCGAGCCCTGCCGCGCGAGACCGTGTTCGAGTGCCGCGCGGACGCCGCGGTGGAGTCGGCGCAGCTCGGCGCCGTCGAGCCCGTCGGCCGGACGAAGCGGATTGAGGCGGGCCCGCCAGAGCGCCTCGTCGACGTAGATGTTCCCCATCCCGGCGATCGTCCGCTGGTCGAGGAGCGCCGCCTTCAGGCTCGTCCGGCGGCCGGCGAGCCGCTCACCCAGCCGGGCCGCGGTGAAGAGTGCGTCGAGCGGCTCGTCGCCGACCCGCGTGCCCAGGTACGGCTCGTCCTCCCCCGGCTCGAGCAGCAGCCAGGTTCCGAAGCGCCGTACGTCCCGGTATGCGACGTCCGATCCATTGTCTAAGTTGACAACTGCCCGCCGGTGGGGATCGTCCGGCAGCGATCCGTGCGGCGCGCACAAGAGGCTCCCCGTCATCCGGAGGTGGATCAGGAGAACGCGACCCGACTCGAACCGAACAACCAGATACTTGCCTCGCCGCTCGACCGCCGCGACGCGCTCTCCTTCGAGCTCGGCCGCCACCTCGGCAGGCTCGTAGGGACGCACGAGCCGTGGGTCGGCGATCGCAACGCGCGCGAAGCGTCGGCCGAGGAGTGCCGGCTCGAGTTGACGGCGCACGCTCTCGACCTCGGGCAGCTCGGGCATGCGGCCAGGGTAGTGCCGTCCTTCCGCGCAGCGCTCAGGCGAGCGTGTCGAGGACGACCGGCCGCTCCTCCGGCGGCTCGTCTGAGAGCTCGTAGGCGGCGAGCACCGTCTCGGCCGCCTCGGCTGCGGACGTCTCGTCGCGGGCGTGGACTTCGGCCAGCGGTTCACCGCGGGCGACGACGTCGCCTCGCTTTCGTATGCAGACGATGCCGACCGCGTGGTCGACCGATTGGTCCTTCTCGCGCCGGCCGGCGCCGAGATGGAGTGCTGCGAGCCCGATCGGCAGCGCCGCCAGATGCGCAACGTGACCGTCGCGCGGAGCGGGCACCTCGCGGACCAGCGGTGCGCTCGGGAGCGCCCGCTCGGCCGGGTCGCCGCCCTGGGCACGGATCCAGCGCTCGTATGTCTCGACGGCGGACCCGTCGGCGACGACCTGCTCGCTGCGCCGCCGTGCCTCGGCGTGGTCGATGCCGAGATCGGAGAGCACGAGCAGGTGCGCGGCCGCGTCGAGCACGAGCTCGGCGAAGTCCGGCGGCCCCTCACCACGCAGCGTCGCGAGCGCCTCGCGCACCTCGAGCGCGTTTCCGACCGCGCACCCGAGCGGCTGGTGCATGTCGGTGAGGACGCAGACGACGTCGCGGCCGGCGCGGCGCCCCAGCGCAACCATCTCGCGCGCCAGCTCCCGCGCGTCGTCGAGCGTCTTCATGAAGCCGCCGTCGCCGACCTTGACGTCGAGCACGATCGCGTCGGCACCGGAGGCGATCTTCTTCGACATGATGCTCGCGGCGATCAGCGAGACGTTGCCGACCGTCCCCGTCACGTCCCGAAGCGCGTAGAGCTTCTTGTCGGCCGGGACGAGGTCGGCGGTCTGGCCGACGATCGCAAGGCCGAGCTCGCGCACCTGCGCTACGAACTCCTCCGTCGTCAGCTCGACGCGGAAGCCGGGGATCGACTCGAGCTTGTCGAGCGTCCCCCCCGTATGGCCGAGGCCGCGACCGCTCATCTTCCCGAACGGGACGCCGCACGCCGCGACGATCGGCCCGACGGCGAGCGTCGTCTTGTCCCCCACGCCGCCCGTCGAGTGCTTGTCGACGACACGCCGGCCGATCGCGGCGCCGGGGTCGATCGTCTCGCCGCTTCGAACCATGGCGTCGGTGAGCGCGTACGTCTCCGCCTCCGAGAGGCCGCGGAAGTAGACCGCCATCAGGAACGCGGCGATCTGGTAGTCGGGGACCTCGCCGCGCGTGTACGCCAGGACGAGCTCGGCGAGCTCGTCGCCGCTGAGCTCGCCGCCGTCGCGCTTGCGCTCGATCAGCTCGGCGGTACGGATCACGTGGTGGCCACGAACACGCACGGAGCGCGCGTGACGGCGAGCTCGCCGTCGAACGGCGGAAGCTCGGCACTCCAGCCGGCGAGCTGCACGCTCGCCTCGACGTACGCCTGGGCTGCGTCGCGGTCCGGGAATCTGACCGTCCCGCTCGTGTCGCGGGCTTCCACGTGAGCGAAGTGCCGCTCGAGCAACCGGCTGCCGTTGTCGGCCGAGAACGACCAGTCCGGAGTCGCGACTCCCAGCAGCTCGCGGAGCTCGCGCATGTGCGCGGTCCCGTTCGTGACGGCGACGAGCCGTCCTCCCGGGCGGAGCACGCGCGCGATCTCGGCGAGCGCCTCGTCGACCTCGGCGACGTGGAAGAGCATCCAGGCGGCGAGCACGCAGTCGAACTCGGAGTCTCCGAAGGGGAGGTCGCGCACGTCACCGAGAACCGCCTCGATGCCGCGGGCGCGCGTGAGCTCGACCATCCGCTCGGACTGGTCGAGGGCCACGACGTCCGCTCCTAGCTCGTGCGCCATCCACTCGGAGAACTGGCCGCGTCCGCAGCCCACGTCGAGACAGCGGCGCGGCTTCGCCTCCGCGACCGCCTGCTGCAGCACCGCGAGCGGATCGGGGCCCTCCGACCACTGGTAAATGGACGCGCGGGCGGCGAGGCGCTCCTCGCTCGCGTACTCCTCCCTGACGCCCTGCGGATCGTCGAGGGCGGTCACGGCGTCACGATCGGCGTCCCGGGGATCCCACGCGACGGGGCCTTCCCGCCGAGCCAGGCGTTCACGGTCGCCCCCACGTCCGCGAACTCGCCCTCGTGGACGCGCCCGGCGGCGTTGCGCCCCTCGACGTAGACGAGCAGCATCGCGTGCTCACGCGAGTGGTCGGTCGACGGCGTCGTGGGGTCGCAGCCGTGGTCGGAGGTGACGATCAGCAGATCGCCGGCGCGGAGCGCGTCGAGCAGATCGGGGAGGTGCCGGTCGAAGTCCTGGAGCGACCGGTGGAAGTTGACCGGATCGTTGCGGTGGCCCCAGAGCATGTCGGTCTCGACGAGGTTGACGAAGACGAGGCCGTCTTCGATCTCGCGGAGGAGCCGCTCGGTCTCCTGGATCCCCTCTCTGTTCGACTTCGTCGGCGTCGACTCGTCGATGTCCTGGCCGGCGAAGATATCGCCGATCTTGCCGACGCCGTAGACCTTCTTCCCCGCATCGCGGACGAGCGACAGGTAGTTCGGGCGCCGCGGGAGGAGCGAGAAGTCGTGCCGGTTCGGGGTGCGGACGTAGCCGCCGGGCTCACCGGTGAACGGCCGCGCGATCACGCGGCCGACCGAGTGCTTCCCCGTGAGGATCTCCCGCGCGGCGCGACACCCGTCGTACAGCTCCTCGAGCGGGACCGTGTCCTCGTGCGCGGCGATCTGGAATACGGAGTCGGCCGACGTGTAGACGATCCACTTGCCGGTGCGCTCATGTTCCTCGCCGAGCTCTTGGATGATCTCCGTTCCGGAGGCCGGCTTGTTGCCGAGGACGCCACGGCCGGTCCGGTGCATGAAAGGGTCGATCACGTCGTGCGGGAAGCCGTGGGGGTAGGTCGGGAACGGCTGGGCTGTGACGACGCCCATCAGCTCCCAGTGGCCGGTCGTCGTGTCCTTCCCCTTCGAGCGCTCGACGAGGCGGCCGGCGACGGCCGGTGCCCCGGGCTGCGGCGGGCATCCCTCCAGCGGCTCGACGTTGCCGAGGCCGAGCGCTTCGAGGCTCGGTAGGTCGAGCCCGCCGACTGCTCGAGCGACGTTGCCCAGCGTGTCCGAGCCTTCGTCACCGTACTGCGCGGCGTCCGGCAGCTCGCCGGCTCCGACAGCGTCGAGGACGATCACGCACGCTCGGGACACGGGGCTATTCTAGGGACGGTCGTGTCTGCCGCTCTCGGACTTCTCGCCTTCGCCGGCTACGTGCTCGCGATCGTCGGCGCCGCCGCAGGCGTCACGTGGCTCGTCGTCCGGCTGACGCCCTCGCGCCGGCCCGACCAGTCTGCGAACCGCTAGGCGGACCCGCTAGACGGGGGCGAGCGGCAGCACGTCGTCGAGCGGCGTGTAGTCGAGACCGTGCGCCTCCGCCACCGCCTCGTACGTGATCTTCCCGTCGACGACGTTGACGCCCCGGGCTAGTGCGGCATCCCGCGCGACGGCCTCGGCGAGCCCGTGCTCGGCGATCGCCTCGACGTACGGCAGGGTCGCGTTCGTCAGCGCCTTCGTGGACGTGATCGGGACGCCGCCGGGCATGTTCGCGACGCAGTAGTGGACGATCCCGTCCACCGTGTAGACGGGATCGGAGTGCGTCGTGGGGTGAGAAGTCTCGAAGCAGCCGCCCTGATCGATCGCGACGTCGACGGCGACGGCGCCCGGCTTCATCTCGGCGAGCATCCCGCGCGTGACGAGCTTCGGCGCCCGCGCGCCCGGAATGAGGACGGCGCCGATCACGACGTCGGCTTCGGCGATCGACTCCTCGACCTGGAGGGTTGACGACATCAGGAGGCTGACGCGGCCCGACAGTATCTCGTCGAGGTGGCGCATCCGGTCGATCGAGCGCTCGAGGATCGTCACCTGCGCGCCGAGCCCGAGCGCGATGATCGCAGCGTTGTAGCCGACGATCCCGCCGCCGAGCACGAGGACGCGACCCGGGGCGACTCCCGGTGTCCCCGCGAGCAGCACGCCCCGGCCGCCGAGGGGCTTCTCGAGGAAGTGCGCCGCTGCCTGCGGCGCGAGCCGTCCCGCGATCTCGCTCATCGGCGCGAGCAGCGGCAACCGCCGGTCGTCGGTCTCCACCGTCTCGTACGCGACCGCCCGGATGCCGCTGTCGGCGAGGGCGCGGGTGAGCGGCTCGTCGGCGGCGATGTGGAGATACGTGAAGAGGACGAGCCCCTCGCGCAGCCGGCCGTACTCGGGCTCGATCGGCTCCTTCACCTTGAGCAGGAGATCGGATTCCGCCCAGACGTCGTCGACGGAGACGACGCGGGCGCCGACGCGCTCGTACTCCGAGTCGGGGAAGGCGCTCCCCTCGCCGGCTGCGGTCTCGACGAGCACCTCGTGGTGCCGCTGGACGAGCTCGCGTGCGCCGGCCGGCGTCAGCGCCACGCGGTACTCGTCGGTCTTGATCTCCCTGGCGACGCCGATCTTCACGCCGCGCAGACACTACCTCGCGCGGACCCGGCGACGTTCTCGTGACACAGCCGCCGAACTCTTCCGCGCGGCTGCGACGGACCCGTCACAGGTCGTCCGATAACGTCGAAGCCGAGGGCGGCGGGACCGGCTCCCCCCACCCTTTGGGCGGGGGATGCTTCGGACCCGCCCCGCTCGGACGTCGCCCTACCGGGCCTGCTCGTGGAGGTAGAGGAGCAGGCCGGCGAGGGTCTTCGCGTCCTCGACCTCGCCGAGCCGCCGTCCCACGTCCGAGAGTGGCCAGCGGACGAGCTCGAGCTCCTCGTCCTCGGCGGGCGACGCCTCGCCCCGCTCCACGCCCTCCGCGGCGAACAGCACCATCCGCTCGCGACAGAAGCCCGGGGTCGTCCAGAAAGCGGCCAGCTCGTGCCACTCGCCGCCGCTCAGCCCGCACTCCTCGCGCAGCTCGCGCCGCGCCGTCGCGAGCGGCTCCTCCCCCGGCTCCGCCGTCCCCGCCGGCAGCTCGAGCAGCGACTTCCGTGCGGGCTCGCGGAGTTGCCGCACGAGCGCCACGCAGCCGTCACCGTCGACGGCCACGATCGCCACCGCGCCCGGATGCTCGACGATCTCGCGCTCGTGCCCGCCCCAGCGCTCGACGCTGACGTCGATCAGCCTCCCCTCGTAGACGCGCCGCGACGCGTCCGGCTCTGCACGGCCCGCGGCCATGAGCGGAGGCTACCCACGGTAGTCTCGCCTCGTGCCGCCGCTCTCCTCCGAGCAGGTGCTCGCCTGGGGCGACTACCAGGAGGCGCCGTGGGGCCGGCTGAGGCTCGACCTGATCCACGAGGTTCTCGGACGACACCTGCCGTCCCAGCCCCGGCGTGTCCTCGACGCGGGTTGCGGCCTCGGCGAGCTGGCCGTCGAGCTCGCCCGCTCCGGCAGCGAGGTCGTCGCCGCAGACGCGTCGGAGCCGATGCTCACGGAGGCCGAACGGCGCGCAGGCGACTCCTCCGTCCGCTGGGTCGCCGTCGAGGTGGAGCGGGCGGCGGAGCGTTTCGCGGACGAGCGATTCGACCTCGTCCTCTGTCACAACGTCCTCGGCTACGTGGCCGATCCCGCCACCACGTGCGCATCGCTCGCCACGCTGCTCGAGCCCGGCGGGATGCTCTCGCTCACCGTCCTCAACCGTGCGGCGGAGCCGCTCCGCCAGGCATTCCTTCTCCGCGATCTCGAGGCCGGGCTCGCCGCCGCCGAGAACGAGGAGCCGAAGAGGCGCGGCCAGACGCTCGGCATCGACTCGCGTCAGGAGGAGCTCGAAGACGCGACCGGCTGGCTCACGACCGCCGGGCTCGAGCCGGTGGCCGCTGCGGGCCTCCTGCTCGTCAACCACTTCCTCGGCGCCCACGACGAGACGAACCGGACGGCGGAAGGCTACGAGGCCGTGCGCCGGCTCGAGCTCGCGCTCTGCGAACGCGACCCCTACCGGCAGGTCGCTCCCTTGCTCCAGCTGATCGGCCGGCGGCCCGCCTAGAGCCCGTCCCGAGCGGTCTCGACCAGGGCGACGGTCACGTCCACCATCGCCTCGAGATCCGCGACCGCAATCCGCTCGTCGGGCGTGTGGATGTCGTACATCGCGTTCGCGAGGTTGACGCAGCGCCGGCCGCGCTC
>DASQQF010000050.1:0-8319 GCA_035643535.1 Gaiellaceae bacterium | reverse complement strand
ACGAGCGCCAGGGGCTCATCGCCGCGCGGCGCACGGACGGCAACCAGCGTCGCTACGCGTCCGTAACCCTCCGCCGGGTCGCGCTCGTGCAGGCGGGAAAGGCGGCGGGCATCCCGCTCGAGCGGATCCGGGCCGCCCTCGACGAGCTGCCGGCCGGGAAGACGCCGACGAAACGCGACTGGGAGCGCCTCTCGCGCAGCTGGCGCCGCGAGCTCGACGAGCGGATCGCGACGCTCGAGGCGATCCGCGGCCGCCTGAACACCTGCATCGGCTGCGGCTGCCTCTCGCTCCGTACCTGCACGCTGCTCAATCCCGGCGACGAGGCCGGTTCGCTCGGCGGCGGCGCGCACTATCTCCGTAGAGTCTCTCCCCGTGGAGGAAGCCTGGCGCGCCGAGCTGGCTGAGCTGATCGCGATCCCGAGCGTCAGCGCCGACCCGGCGCATCGCGAGGACGTGAAGCGGGCCGGCGAGTGGGTTTGCGAGTTCATCCGCCGCATCGGGGGCACCGCCGAGCTGACGCCGTTCGGCGAGCGGGAGCTCGTACTCGGCGAGATCCGGTCCTCGACCGGTGCCGACGGCGCGCCGACGGTGCTGGTCTACAACCACTTCGACGTCCAGCCACCCGCCCCGCTCGAGCTCTGGGAGTCGGATCCGTTCCAGCTCGACATCCGCGGCGAGTGGGCCTACGCCCGCGGCATCGCCGACGACAAGGGCCAGCTCTGGATCGTCCTCCGCGCGGCGCAGCGGCTCGTCGAGGCGAACGCGCTGCCGGTCAACCTTCGTTTCGCGTGCGACGGCGAGGAGGAGATCGGCGGTCACACGATCGTCGACTTCCTCGCCCAGGACGAGCGCGGCGCGGACGCGGCGGTCATCTTCGACGGCGGCATGCTCCGCCGCGACGTCCCCGTGATCGAGCTCGCGACGCGCGGGCTCGTCGGCGTCGACGTCCGCGTCCGCACCGGCGAGCGCGACCTCCACTCGGGCATGTACGGGGGCGCCGCCCTGAATGCGATCCACGCGCTCATGCGCTGCCTCGGCGCCGTCCTCGCCGGCTCCGACGGACGGCTGCCCGAGCCGCTGCGGCAGGGCATCGCGCCGCCGACGCCGGAGGAGCTCGAAGCATGGGCGCAGCTGCCCTCGGGGGGCCAGACGCTGGACGAGGCAGGCGCGCGACCGCTCGACGCGGGCGCGGAGGAGGAGTTCTACCTCCGCACATGGGCCGAGCCGTCGGTCGACGTGAACGGCATCCTCGGCGGCAAGCCGGGCGTCCGGAACACGACGCTGAGCGTCGGCGCCTCGGCCGAGTTCACGATCCGGCTCGCGCCCGGGCAGGACGTGGAGACGATCGGCGCCGCCGCCGAGCGGCTGCTGCGCGAGGCCGCGCCCGAAGGCGCCGAGCTGGAGATCGAGTGGGCCGGCGCGAACCCGGGGCTCGTCCGCGCCGACGCGCCGGCGGTGCAGCTCGCGGTCGAGGCGTTCGAGCAGGCGCTCGGCATCCGGCCGCTCCTCACGCGTACCGGCGGCTCGATTCCGCTCGTGCCCGCGCTGACCGAGCGCGGCATCGACACGATCCTCACCGGGTTCGCGCTCCCTGAGTCGGCGATCCACTCGCCGAACGAGCGCTTCCTCGTGCCCTACTTCGCGAGCGGGATCGACACCGCCGCGGCGCTGTTCACCGCGCTCGGCAACCTGCGCGGCTAGCCCGCCGAGGCCGCGCTAGTGCTCGTGCTCGCAGTGGAGCCAGGCATGGCCGAACTCGCGCATCGCGTCGATGATCGGCAGCAGCGAGTCGCCCTTCTCCGTCAGGCGGTACTCGACCCGCGGCGGCGTCTCGGCGAAGCTCTCGCGCTCGACGATGCCCTCGCTCTCGAGCACGCGCAGCCGCTCGGCGAGCGTGCGCGGGCTGATCCCGTGGCACGAGCGCTCGAGCTCCGAGAAGCGGCGCGGCCCCTCGGAGAGGTCGTGCACGAGCAGCGCCGTCCACTTCGCCCCGATGATCTCGGCCGTCGCGGCGACGGCGCACGTGCTCGCCTCGTGGACGGGGTTCATCGTCCGAGCTGTCACGATCTCGATTGTACGCCGTGTTTCTAGACCCCGAACGGTGCGGGGCAGGCGTCGATCTTGGGGATCGAGAAGCGCGCGATCGTCCCGAACCCCTCCGCCGGCTTGCACGCCTGGGCGACGCCCGCGTCGCAGGCGACGGAGAGGAAGACGAACGCGTCCTCGATGGTGAAGCCGTGCTCGTCGACGAGCAGCCGCGCCGCCTCCTCGGTGACGAGCTGCAGCGCCTCACCGAAGTCGTCCGCGGTCGCATGCGGTAACCAGCGCCCGGCGAGCTCGGTCACCGGCCACGTGGCCTGCTTCCCCTTCAGCACGTCGAAGCGGATGTCGACCTCCCCGGCGATCTCGACGCCGGTGAAGCAGATCTCGCCGTCGCCCATCGCCGCGTGCATGTCCCCGACGGCGAACATCCCGCCCGGCTGCCGCACCGGGAAGAAGATCCGCGAGCCCTTGCCGTGCCAGTGGTCGTCGAGGTTGCCGCCGTGGCGGCCGGCGAGCCCGTTCGAGAGCTCCTCGCCGTCGGTCGCGACGCCGACGACGCCGACCATCGGCAGCGCCGGGAACGAGACGCGGTCGTTCATCTTCACGACGCCGTCCCGCACCTCGAACAGGCGCGTCAGCGGCGAGCGCACCTGCTCGATCAGCTGGCCGAAGCCGGGGATGAGCGTCGCGACGCCCCACTCGACGGGGCGGATGTCGAGGATCTCGGCGACGAGCGAATCGCCCGGCTCGGCGCCGCGGACGGCGACGGGGCCGGTTGCGCCGTTGATCCGCTCGAGGTCGATCTCCGTCACGAGGTCGTCCTCGCTCCGGATCTGGCCGGTGAAGCAGTCGTTCGTCTCGAAGGTCACGACGTCGCCGGGCTCGACCTCCAGCACGGGCTCCAGGACGGGCCCGAACGACCAGATCACCTCGTCGCGCGAGACCCGGTAGTGCGTTGCGACGGCCATCAGGCGGGCTCCGGCGCGGCGGCCGCCGGCTGCGGCTCGACGGTCTCGTCCTCGACGTAGACGCGCTCCATGTCTCGGAGCTTGTCGGGGCGCGTCACGGAGAGCAGGGCCGTCAGCGCGATCCCGAGCACCGTCCACGCGATCGCCACCCAGTTCGCGTACTTGATCGGGTAGGAGGGCGGCTCCTTGTAGAACTGGTAGTAGAGCGGGAAGAAGAAGAGCACGATGCCGCCGATCGGGAGCACGAGGTGGAGGAGCGGGTTGAACTCGCTGCGCGCGACGCGCGTGTAGTACCAGACGCACCCCACCGACACGAGCATGTAGATGATGATCACGACCGGCACGGCCATCGTGGCGACGAGCGAGAAGCCGACGAGCGCTCCCCACTTCCAGCCGAAGAGCAGGGAGAGCACGAGCGCGAAGACCGACATCCAGATGATCGCCACGTTCGGCGTCTTGAACCGCTTGTGCGTGTGCCCGAGCGGTCGAGGGGCGAGCCCGTTGCGGGCGAGCGCGTAGAAGACTCGGGTGGCCGCGTTCACGGCGGCGTTGGAGTTCGCCGCGATCGAGTTGCAGATCGCGAGGAAGACGAGGACCCAGCCGCCGCCCCAGAACACCTTGGCGAGGCTCCGCCACGGGTCGGCGTTCGTCGTCGCCTGCTTCACGAACGAGTCGAACCCGGCTCCGAAGACCCATGCGTACGAGCACAGGACGTAGAAGAGCCCGATCGCGATCGCCGAGCCGACGACGGCGCGCGGCACCGTGCGGCGCGGATGACGCGCCTCCTCGCCGAGCGGCGCGGACGCCTCGAAGCCGATGAAGGCGAGGATCGCGAACACCATCCCCTTGAACACGCCGCTCCACTGGCCGGCCGCGTGGCTCGGGTTGAACGGCTGCAGGTTCAGGTCGCCCGCGTGCGAGAAGAGCATCCAGAGGGCGAGCGCCGCGAAGATCCCGATCTCGAACGCCCCGAGGATCACGCCGGCGGTCGTCGAGAGCCGGATGTCGCGGTAGGTGAGCAGGAAGACGATCACCGTCATCAGCGCGACCCAGATCCACCACTGGCCCGAGTAGTGCCAGCCGAGCGAGTTCGAGAAGACGTCGCTCATCGCCCAGCCGAACTCGAGGTAGAGGAACGGCGCCACGAGCGGCTCGAAGAGGATGAACAGCCAGGCGACGAGGAAGCCCGCCCACGGGCCGAGCGTCCGCGCAGCGTACGTGTACATCCCTCCCGCCGACGGGAAGCGCTTCGCGAGCTGTCCGATCGCCGTCGCGGCGCAGATGCACGCGATCAGCGCGAGGCCGACCGAGAGCGGCAGCGCCTGGCGCGCGTCGGGGACCGAGATGAAGATCGAGTACGCGACGGCCGCGGCAGGCGCCATGTGCGTGATCGACTGGAACAGGACCTGCGGCAGCCCGATCGAGTGCTCGCGCAGATGCTCGAACCGGCCGCCGCCCGCGGATGCAGCTTCCATCGCTTCCTCCTGTGTCGTGGCCTGCTTCGGTCGATCTTGCCGAAGCCTCCGGCTCGGATCAATCCCCGCGGACGATTGCCGACCACGATCCGGGTCGACGCGGATGCGGTGGTGCGGCCGCTGTTGCAAGGTCGGCTGCGAAAGGAGGGCGCATGGACACCGTCTTCACGGTCGTCGCGACGATCGTCGTCGTCGTCGTCCTCGCCGCAGCTGCGTGGGCGTTCGTCGTCGCACCGCTCGTCGTGCCCTGGCGGCACGTGCACCACCAGTAGTCGAGTTTCAGTCCCAGGGCGGCGGGTTGTGCGTCCAGCGGCCGCCGACCATCGTCGCGACCACCCGGACGTCGCGCAGCTCCTCGGGGTCGCAGGTGAACGGGTCGCGGTCGAGCACGACGAGGTCGGCGAGCCGTCCCGGGACGAGCGTGCCGCGCACGCGCTCGTCGTGCGAGAGCCACGCCGGCGCGACGCAGATCGCGTGCAGCGCCTGCTCGAGCGTCAGTCTCTGATCCTCGCGCCAGTGGTCGAGGACGGCGGCGACCACGCCGGCCCACGGCTCGAGCTCCTCGACCGGTGCGTCGGAGCCGTTCGCGAGCAGCGCACCCGACTCGAGCAGCGAGCGGAACGAGTACGTCCCGTCGACCCTGCCGGCCCAGAAGCGCTTCACGAGCTGCTCGTCGGAGGGTGCGTGCGTGAACTGGACGGACGCCGTGACGCCGAGCTCGCCGAAGCGTGGTGCGTCCGCGGGATCGAGGCACTGCGCGTGCTCGATCCGCTGGCGGAGCCCGAGCGGATCCCAGACGTCGCGCGTGCGCTCGAACGCGTCGAGAGCGGCGCGGTTCGCGGCGTCGCCGATCGCGTGGACGCCGACCGGCCAGCCCGCCGCGGCCCCCTCGCGGATGATCGCCTCGAGCTCCTCGCCGCTCGTGATCGTCACGCCGCCGCCGTCGCTCATCCACGCGGTCCTCGACCCGAGCGTCCCGTCCATGAACGTCTTCAGGTAGCCGAGGCGGAGCAGCGGCGAGCCGGCCCCGCTCCGGAGTCCGACCTCCCGCAGCTCCGGCAGCCGCTCGGCCGGCGTCGACTGCCAGACGCGCAAGGGGAGCGAGCCCTGCTGCTGGAGCCGCTGCCAGAGGCCGATCGCGCCGAGCCAGCCGTCCTTGTCGTGGAGGCACGTGACGCCGCGCGAGGCAGCGAGCCTGACACCGTGGCGCATCGCCTCGAGATACTCGTCGTCGGGGATGCGGACGAAGCGCTCCTTGAAGCGCCAGGCCGCCTCCTCGTACAGGACGCCTGTCGGATCGCCCCGCTCGTCGCGGACGACGACGCCGCCCTCGACGTCGAGATCGCCCCCGGCGAGCGCGAGCGCGGCGGAGTTGAGCCAGAGTGCGTGGTAATCCTTCGAGATCAGCACCGCCGGCCGCGCGGGCTCGACCTCGTCGAGCGCCTGCCGCGTCGGCGGCCCGTCCGGCCAGTCCGCGTCGCGCCAGCCGTGGCCGCGTAGCCAGCTCCCGTCCGGTGCGGCGCCGCGGATACGGTCGAGTGCCTCCGCGAGGGAGGTGCAGCCGTCGAGCCGGACGTCCTGCTGCGCGAGCGCCCAGGTCGGGAAGTGGACGTGCGCGTCGGTGAAGCCGGGGAGGACGCAACGCCCGCCGAGGTCGACCGTCTCCGGCGTCGGTAGCGCCCACTCGTGCACGCCGACCCCGCCCGCGACGCGGTCCCCCGCGATCGCGAGCTCGGCCGCGGACGGCAGCGAGGGGTCGAGCGTGCGGATCGTGCCGTTGCGGAGGATCACGTGTCCGAGCCTACTGAGAGGAGCGAGCGCCCGCGCCCGACCGTCAAGGCGTACCCGAGCCGACGGCGCCCGTGGCCTGGTGCCCGGGCGCCGTCGGCTCGCGGAGCGGGGCTAGGAGGCTCCCGACGGCGGAGTGGTCAGGCCGGCGCACTCGCCGATCGCCTTGTGGCCGACCACGTTCGGCCCGTTGCCCGGCGCCTCGCCGTAGGCGTCGCCGTAGTTGGCCGCCGGCATGTTGTTCTGGCAGATCAGATTTCGACCGACCATGTTCCCGACGATCTCGGTCGAATCGTTGTTGCCGCTGTCGCCGGGCCGGTATCCGGCGTTGTTGTTGACGACGACGTTTCCGCCGACCTGATTTCGCAACGCCCCGATCCACGCGCCGGGGCCGCCGTGCCAGCCCTGGAGGATCAGGTTGCCTCCGATGATCATGTCCTTCACCGGGAAGCTGAGGCCGGGCGTCGAGAACCCGCCGCCGTTGGAGACCACGTTCCCGCCGACGGTGACCGCGGTCAGGTACATCGTCTGCGGCTGGTCGGCCGTGATGTTGCCGCCCACGGTGTCATCCGTGGTCGTGAAGAAGCACGGCGCCAGCGGGGGAGGGCCATTCGAGCCCGGGGCACAGCCGAGCGCGAGGGTCGCGCCGGGGCCCACCTTCAGGTTCTGCCCCACGTGCACGGTTCCGGTGCTGAACGCGTCGAGGCACGATCCCGGGGCCAGGGTCAGGTTGCCGCTCACGGTCAAGCTCGCCAGGTTCGGCACGTACGCAATCCCGTTGATCGTGAGGTTGTGGTAGGTGCCCGACAACGCCGTCCCGTCGGTGGCCTCCGTGCTCCCGCAGATCGGTGCTGCCGCAGGATCGGCTGTCGCAGTACCCGGGATACCGACCAACACCGTCGCTATTGCTCCAGAGGCCGCGATCATCACGGCCGCGCGGAGCAGGATACGAGTCTTCACTCGTGCTCCCTTCTGATCGCATCGACCCCCGCAAGCCCCCAATGCCCGCGGGGCACTGTCGCGGGACCCTAAACCCGCGGCTGCTGCGAAAGGACCAGACGAGAGAGGAGGTTCGCGTTCGCGCCCCGGCGCCGCGGACCGGCTGCCGCACGCCTCTAGCGCGGGTCCGCCGTCACCGCCGACGGGTCGAGCGCGACCTTGAGCCAGCCGGGCCTGCGCCGATCGAACTCCTCGAACGCCGAGACGGCATCGGTCACGTGCTCGAGCTGCGTGACGAACCTGGAGGGGTCGACGACGCCCGCTCGCGTCAGCTCGACGAGGTGCGGGATGTACCTGCGGTGGTTGCAGTTCCCCATCGTGAGCGTGAGGTTCTTCATCATCGCCGCGCCGATCGGGAAGCGGTCGATCGTCTGCGGATAGACGCCGATCAGCGTCACCGTCCCCGCCTTCGCGACGAGCTCGACCGCCCACTCCGCGGCCTGCGTCGGGGCGCTGCCGGGCTGGAACGGCTGCGAGCCGTCCGAGCCGGGCTCCTCCGCGTCGACGCCGACGGCGTCGATCACGCGGTCGGGGCCGATGCCGCGGGTCGTCTCCTGCACGAGCTCGACCGGGTCGTCGTCCTCGAAGTTCACGATCTCGGCGCCCTGGCCGCGTGCGATCTCCAGCCGGTCGGGGACGCGGTCGACGGCGATCACGCGTCCGGCGCCGAGGTGGAACGCGCTCCAGATCGCGAACTGGCCGACCGGGCCGCAGCCGAGGACGCACACGGTGTCGCCCTCGCCGATCTCGGCGATGTCGGCCGCCTGGTAGCCCGTCGGGAAGATGTCGGAGACGAGGATCGCCTGGTCGTCGGTCACCTCGTCCGGCAGCTTGACGAGGCCGACGTTCGCGTATGGGACACGCACCTTCTCGGCCTGCATGCCGTCGAAGCCGCCCGCCTCCTCCGGGCCGCCGAAGAACGCCGTGCCGGGGCCGTTCGGGTTCGCGTTGTCGCACTGCGCGTAGTAGCCGGCGCGGCAGTACGAGCACGTGCCGCACGCGATCGTCGACGGGACCACGACGCGGTCGCCCGGGACGAGGTTCGT
>DASQQF010000049.1:0-16991 GCA_035643535.1 Gaiellaceae bacterium | reverse complement strand
GCAGACGCTGCCCCTCGACGGATTCGACGCTGCCGCGGAAGGCATCGCTCGAGGTGAGACTCGGCTCGTAGGCGAGCGAGCCGAGGGCCATCACGCCGAGCACGAGGGCCGTGCCGGCCCAGACGCGGGTATGCGTGCGCGCGACGCGCCGGCCGAGCGCGGCCCAGACCCCGTGCGCCGCCCGATCCGCCTCGCCGAGGCGCGGCACGAACGGCCAGAAGGCGCGGCGGCCGCCGACGAGCAGCAGCGCCGGCAGGGCGGTGAGCATCGAGAGCCCGGCCGCGGCCACCCCCATCGCGCCGACCGGGCCGAGACCGGCGATCGAGTTCACCTCGGCGAGCCCCAGGACGAGCAGGGCGGCGACGACCGTCGCGGCGGACGCGACGATGGCAGGGCCGGCGGTGCGGAGCGCAATCCGCATCGCCTCGTGCTTGTCCGCGTGACGGCGCAGCTCCTCGCGGTAGCGGGCGGTCAGGAGCAGCGCGTAGTCCGTGCCGGCGCCGAAGACGAGCACGAGCAGGATGCCGCCCGTCTGGCCGTTGACGACGACGCCCGCCTCGGCGAGCAGCGTGCCGACCCCCCGCACGAGCCCCTCCGCGAAGAAGACCGCGAGCAGCGGCAGCGCCCAGAAGACCGGGCTGCGGTAGATCAGGACGAGCAGGACGAAGACGAGCCCGGCGGTGGCGAGCAGGAGCGTCGAGTTGATCCCCTCGAACACGGCGCTCGCGTCCGCCGAATAGCCGGCAGGACCGGTGACCTTCGCGCTCAGTCCCGCGGGCAAGGTGGTCAGGCCGGCACGGATCGCGCCGACGGCCTCGACGAGGCGCTCCGTGTCGCCGCCGGCGCGGATCGTGACGGCGATGAGCGCGGCCCTCCCGTTCTGCGAGAAGACGGGCGGCGACACGGTCCGGACGCCTTCCGGAGCCTCCGCGCCGAGCGAGGAGCGAACGGCCTCGACCGCCTGCCGGTCGGCGGGCACGAGGCCCGACGCGCGCCCGAAGACGACGATCGCGTCCACCGCCTGCCCCGACGGGAACGCCCGTGCAGCCTCGAGCACCGCCACCGACTCCGCGTTCCCGGGAAGAAAGCTCGCGGGCTCGTTCTTCTGGACGCTCTCGAACCGCCCGATCAGGGGGCCGAGCGCCGCGAGCGCCCCCAGCCACGCTGCGAGGACGACGTACTTCGAACGGCGCCCGGCGACGATCCGGGCTAGCGGTGCCACGACGGTGCGAAGGACGGATTCACCGATGCTCCCTCGGCCAAAGCTTGCGCCGGGCCGGCTCGCCGATCCATCGGGGCGAGACTCCATGGGTGGCCGAGCCCATTGGCGCGTCTCCGGGACTGCGCGATCCTGGATGGGGCCAACCGCGAAAGGAGCGTGCCGGGCGCACAGTGTTCTCGTGTGATCCCGTGACCCCTCAGTCCGGCGCAGGCGCCTGACCGCCGTGGACGTTCAGCCCTGGCAGTGGGTGGCGTTCGCGGCCTTCGTCGTCGTCCTGCTGCTGCTCGACCTCGAGCTCTTCGGACGGCGCGGGAAGGCGGTGTCGCTTCGTCGCGCAGTCGGCTGGAGCGTCGGCTGGACGGTGCTGGGCCTCGGCTTCGCGGGATTTCTGTGGGTGTGGCAAGGGCGGGACACCGCCGGCGCCTATCTGGCCGGGTTCCTGATCGAGAAGTCGCTCTCGGTCGACAACCTGTTCGTCTTCGCGCTCGTCCTCGCCTACTTCGGCGTGCCGGCGATCTGGCAGCGACGTGCGCTGTTCTGGGGGATCGTCGGCGCGATCATGCTGCGGGCGCTCTTCATCGCCGCCGGCGCTGCGCTGCTCGACGCGTTCCACTTCACGACCTACGTCTTCGGCGGCTTCCTCGTCCTCACCGGAGTTCGCATCGGTCGCGATGCCGACGTCCACGTCGACCCGGAGCGGAACCCCGTGCTCGTCGTCCTGCGACGCGCCCTGCCGATGACCGTCCGCTTCCACGATGACCGGATGGTCGTGCGCGAGGAGGGGCGCCTGCGCGCGACGCCGATGCTCGCCGCGCTCGTGGGTATCGCGACCTTCGACGTCGTCTTCGCGGTCGACTCGATCCCGGCGGTCTTCGCCGTCACGCGGGAGCCGTTCGTGGTCTACGCCGCGAACGCGTTCTCGCTGCTCGGGCTCGCGTCGCTCTACTTCGTGCTCGCCGGCGTGATGACGCGCTTCCGCTTCCTCAACATCGGCCTCGCCGTCGTGCTCGTGTTCGTCGGCGCCAAGATGACGCTGAGCGACGTCGTCACGGTTCCGGTGGTCGCGTCGTTGCTGGTCGTCGTCTTCACGCTCGCCGCGGCGATCGCGGCGTCCATCCTGTCGCCGGGCCCGCGGAACGCCGGGCGCGGCAGATCACGGGTCGAGGTCGCGCCCGGCCCCTGACGCCTGTCGCCGCGCCGGCTTTCGAGACCCTCCTTCGCCGCGACCGCCGCGATCACGCCGTGGCCGAGGAGCGCAGCTTGCGGCCGACGTCGCGCTTGGCGCGCGCGAGCAGGGGCTCGTACACAGTTCATTCTGGTCTCCGTGGAACGGTTGCACGAATCGCGGTGACCTTCGTCGAGGGCATCCGGTCGGTACTTCCTACCGATCTCCTCTGTGGGCGAGCGTCGATGCGCGTCGTCGCCTCGGAACCTTCAATGGCGATTGAACGGTCGCGCCGACGAGCCCGGCCGTTCGCCGATGACGCGATGCGAGAGCCGATGGGAGATCAGGGATTCGAGCGGCTGGTGGCGCTGCGCGCGCTGGCGGATCCGGTGCGGCTGGCGCTCGTGGACGAGCTCGCCCTCGACGGCGCGTGCGCCTGCGAGCTGCGGCGGCGGCTCGACCTCTCGGCGCCGCTGCTCTCACATCACCTGAGGGTGCTGCGCGAGGCCGGACTCGTCCGCACGCGGAAAGCGGGCCGCCGCCTCGAGGTCGAGCTCGACGGCGACGCGCTGGCGACGCTCGGGCGCTCGCTGGGGGCCGTGGCATGAGCGCGATGGCGGCGCGTGCGCGCGTGGCCGAGGAGCGGCATCCGCTCTGGCTGCTCGGCGCCGCGACACTCGGCTGGTTCGCGCTCTACCACTTCCTGCTGCCGTTCTGGGACTGGCTTCTGTTCACGGCCGTCTCGACCCCGGAGGGGCCGCGCTGGGCGGATGCGCTCCACTTCTTCTGTTACGACTCCACGAAGATCCTGCTGCTGCTGGTCGGCATCGTCTTCGCCGTCCGCATCCTGCGGAGCTTCCTCTCGCTCGAGCGCACGCGCGCGCTGCTGGGCGGCAAGCGCGAGGGGCTCGGCAATGTCGCGGCGGCCGGGCTCGGAGTGGCGACCCCGTTCTGCTCCTGCAGCGCCGTGCCCGCGTTCATCGGCTTCGTCGCCGCCGGCGTGCCGCTCGGGGTGACGCTGAGCTTCCTGATCGCGAGCCCGATGGTGAACGAGGTCGCCGTCGTCCTGCTGTACGGGCTCTTCGGCCTGAGGATCGCCGCCCTCTACGTCGGCTCGGGCCTGCTGATCGCGATCGTCGCCGGCGCTGTGCTCGGGAGGCTGCGGCTCGAGCGCTACGTCGAGCCGTTCGTGCTCGAGGCGGCGGCGACCGCCGGGGCAGCGGGGACGGTCGAGCTGCAGCCGAGCTGGTCGGAGCGGATCGCGCTCGGCCGCGAGGAGGTGCGCTCGATCCTCGGCCGCATCTGGCCGTATCTGCTCGCCGGGATCGCGCTCGGCGCCGCCATCCACGGCTGGGTGCCGACGGACTTCTTCGCGCGCTACGCCGGGCCGGGGAACCCGCTCGCGGTCCCGTTCGCGGTCGTGCTCGGCGTGCCGCTCTACTCGAACGCCGCCGGGGTGCTGCCGCTCGTCGAGGCCCTGCACGCGAAGGGGCTGGCGATGGGCACGCTCCTGGCCTTCATGATGAGCGTGGTCGCGCTCTCGCTACCGGAGATGATCCTGCTCCGGCGCGTGTTGCGCCCGCGGCTGCTCGCCTGCTTCGTCGGCATCGTCGCCGGAGGCATCCTCGCCACCGGCTTCCTCTTCGACGCCGTCCTCTGAAAGGAGTTCCGCCATGTCCCAGGTCAAGGTGCTCGGAAGCGGCTGCGCCAACTGCCGGCGGCTGGCCAAGTCGACCGAGGAGGCCCTCGCGGGGCTCGGCCGGCCGGAGCGGGTGGAGCACGTCACCGACTACGCCGCCATCGCCGCGTACGGGGTGCTGGCGACTCCCGCGCTCGTCGTCGACGACCAGGTCGTGATCGCGGGACGCATCCCAGCCCTCGCCGCGCTCAGCGAGGCGCTGGCCGAGCGACTTCGAGCCCCGGCGTAGACGAGGAGCGCGTCTTCATCCGACGGCCTCCTCGTCGGCGTGGCGGTCGAGCTCGGCGAGGAGCTCTTGCACGCGGCGGCCGATGTCGTCGCGGATCTCCCGCACCCGCTCGATCGGCTCGTGCTTCGGGTCGGGGAGCCGCCAGGCGACGTAGCGCTTGCCGGGAACGACCGGGCAGGCGTCGTCGCAGGTCGCGACGATCACGTCCGCCCAGGCGGTCGTCTCGTCGTCGAGTGGGCGCGGCACGTGATCGGAGGCGTCGATGCCGACCTCGGCCAGCGCCTCGACGACGACGGCGTGCGGCTCCGTCCCCGGATTCGACCCGGCGGAGCGGGCTCCATGCCGGTCTCCGGCCTCGCGGCGGAGGAGCCGCTCGGCCATGACGCTCCGGCCGCCGTTCGCCGTGCACACGAAGAGGACGTTCACGCGACCTTCTCGACCTGCTCGGCGCCGGCGTGCAGCTCGGCCGGCCGCGGCTGCTCGCCACGGACGAACTGGTAGGCGAGCCCGCCGGCGGACGCGCCGACGAGCGGCGCCGCGATGTAGAGCCAGAGCGCGTGCAGGTCGCCCGAGACGAGAGCGGGGCCGAGCGAGCGCATCGGGTTCATCGAGGCGCCGGTCACGGGGCCGCCGAACATGGCGTCCAGCCCGATCGTGCCGCCGATCGCGATCGCGGCCGCCTCCCCCACCGCCCGCGTGTCCGTCGCCACGGCCAGGATCACGAACATCAGGAAGAAGCTCATCACCAGCTCCCACAGGAACGCCTGCCCCTGCGACCCCGCCGGCAGCGTCGCACCGACGTTCGCGACGTCGCCGAGCGAGCCCCGCAGCAGCGCGGCCGCGGTCGCCGCGCCGGCGAACTGCGCGCACCAGTAGGCGACGGCGCGCGACCACGGGAAGTGCCGGGTCAGCGCGAACGCGAACGTCACCGCGGCGTTGAAGTGGGCGCCGCTGATGTGACCCACCGCGTAGATCCCGAACATGATCACGAGCCCGAAGCTGACAGCCACGCCGACATGGCCGAGCTGGTGGGTCTTCGCGTCGACCATGATCGCCCCGCAGCCGGCGAAGACGAGGGCGAAGGTACCGATTGCCTCCGCGACGAGCGGCCGCAGCAGCTCGCCGCTCATGCCGCCGCCGCCTGCTCGTCGGGGCCGGAGACGAGCGCCGCGATGTGGTCGAGCGCGCCCTCGACGAGCGAGTAGTAGGAGTAGCGGCCGCGCCGCTCCCGGGCGACGACACCGGCTGCGACGAGCTGCTTCAGGTGGTAGCTGACGTTCTGCTGCGGCAGCTCGAAGGCGGCGGTGAACTCGCAGACGCAGACCGGTGCGCCCGCGCGCACGAGCATGTTCAGGATCTTCAGCCGGTGCCGGTCGGCGATCGACCGCAGCAGCCGCTCCAACTCGACCGCGTCGCTCTCCGCCAGCGACGATCCCGCCACCGGGGTGCAGCAGGAGACCGGCAACCGATGCACAAGGCGATCTTGGTGGATCGATCGCGTCGGCGCAAGGCCGTTCACCAACCTGTCACCGGCACTGCGACCGCTACCTGCCGAGCACGAGCGTCGCGATCTCCCCGGGCGCGAGCTCGAGGCCGCCGGCGACGTCCTCCTCCTCGTCGAGGCGGATGCGCCGGGCCGGGAGACTCAGAGTGAGCAGCTCGGGCTGCGGGTTCGGGTTGAACACGCGAAGGACGAGCTCCCGGTCATCGTCTTCGGCCGCCTTGAGACAGGAGAAGACGACGTCGCCGCCGAGCCCGAGCGGCGGCTCGAACGGGTCGCCACGGAGGAAGTCCGTGCGGTAGTCCTGGCTCGCGCGGACGAGCGCCGCGTTCGAGAGGCGCTCGCCGTCGAAGCGGAGCGCGTACTCGAGGACGTGCCGCCCGCGGCACTGGCCGTCCGGCGTCGCGACGCCCGGCCCGGCGGCGACCGGGCGGGTCGGCAGGCCGGCCGGCCGCGAGATCGTCCCGACGCAGCGCAGGAGCGTCAAGCGCAGTCCCTCCGGCGAGGCTTCGTACTCGGGCAGCCCCTTCGTCAACAGGACGAGCGGGCCGAGCGCGACGGCGCCGAGCGTGTGCGCCGTGGGCACCGGCGGCTCGACCCACTCCGTGCGTGCCGGCGGCGGCGCGAGGGGCCGCCGAACGACGGCGAACTGGCTCTCGGCACGAACCTCGTCCCCGGCGCTCCCGGAGCGGGCGAGCACCCGCAGCCGGTGGTCTTCCGCCTCGTTCTCGACGACGCTCGTCAGCTCGACACGGTCGAGCCCGGGGACTGTGCGGATGGTCGTCTCGATCCGGAGCCCCGGCAGCTCGTGCTCGAGCACGAGGCAACCCTCCACGCTCCGCGAGGAGACGAGCTCGGCCGGCCGCGCCGCGCCGGCCGGGCAGAACGTGTAGAGGTCGCCGGCGTCCGGCTCGTCCTCGAAGACGAGCAGCTCCGCGAGCGCGCCGAGGTCGAAGGGCACGCCTTCCGCGACGAGCGGCTCGGGCCGCCGGCCGCAGAAGCCGTCGAGCTCGAAGAGGCTGCCGTCGACGACACGGCGGCGGCGAAACGGGAGCGTGTTCACGAGCGCACCGCCGACCCCGAGCGCCTGCCGTTCGACGTAGTCGAGCGTGCGTTCGAGCTGTTCGTAGCGGACGAGCATGTCCCGGTGCACCTCGTCGCAGGAGCAGCCGCAGACCGAGTCGTGCGGGTGGTTGCGGATCAGGTCGCGCCACGCGAGCCGGAGATCGGGCCCCGGATACGGCGCACCGTCGCCCAGCGTCCCGAGCGCCGCCGCCGTCTCGATCGCGAGCAGACGCGACTCGGCGCGCTCGTTCGCCTGCTTGAGGTGGATACGCGCCGAGTTGACGCCGCGCAGGACGTTCTGGAGCCGGCTCCCGACGAGCTCGCCCTCGTAGGCGGGCAGCCCTTCCGCCTCGGGCTCGAACTCGTCGTAGCGGCCGATCCGGAACGACGCCTCGAGCGTCCGCCGGAGCCCCACCAGGATCTCCGGCAGCTCCGGTTCGATCGGCAGGTGGTCGGAACCGTTCGCGAGCAGGATCTCCTCCCCGCCGGCGCCGCGCACGAGCTCGCCGAACCGCTCGACGATCTCGCGCACACGCTGCGGGGCGTCGCCGTACCAGGTCACCCGCGCGAAGTTGTCGTAGTGGGGAAGCATCTGGCACGCGACGACCTCGGCGGGGCCGGCGCGCCAGCGGAAGACGACGCCCACCTCGTCGAGCTCGTCGCCCAGCCCGCGCGAGAAGAGGAAGGTACGGATGCCGAAGCCGGCGAGGAGCTGCGGCAGCTGCGCCGGGTGGCCGAAGCTGTCGGGAAGGTATCCGGCGCCGCTCGGCTCGACGCCGAAGCGGCGGCAGACCCGCCGGCCGAGCAGGAGGTTGCGGACGAGCGACTCGCCGCCGACGAGGATCTCGTCGGGCAGGACGTACGACGGCCCGACCTCGAGACGTCCCGCAGCGAGCAGCGCCCGCAGCCGCGTCTCGTTCTCGGGCCGCACCTCCAGGTAGTCCTCGAGCACGATCGCCTGCCCGTCGAGCGTGAACGACGTGAACGAGGTGTCGCCTTCGAGGGTGTCGAGGACGCCGTCGACGACCGCGCCGAGCCGCAGCCGGAACTGCTCGAAGGGCAGGTACCACTCGCGGTCCCAGTGCGTGTGGGGGACGACGAGAAAGCGAAAATCGCGAGCCTCGGCCACGGCCGGAGCCTACTGTCACGGACGTCTACGCAGCGCTCCGCGAGCGGTCTCCGCGTCGCCACGGATGCGTCTCCCGCCGGGGCGGCGTAGCGTTCTCGTCGTGGGTGGCGGCTCCGTTCCCGCACTCTCGTCGGCCGACCCGCTGATCGGGATCGGCGACGACCTACGCCTCGTGCTCTGGAATCGCGGCGCCGAGCAGCTGACGGGGTACCCGGCGGAGGAGGTGCTCGGCGCGGCGTGCTGGCAGGTGGTTGCGGGGGTCGGCGAGTTGGACGAGAACGTCTGCCGCTCGGACTGCGAGATCGCCGCGCGGGTCGCCGCCGGCGGCGAGGTCCCGCCGGCCACCGTCCGTATCCGCACGGCGGCAGGGCGGCGTCGGGCGCAGCTCTCGACCCTCTCGGTCGGCTGCCCGCCCGACGATCGGTGGTTGATCCACGTCATCCACCCGCTGCCCGAGCAGCCGGCGGCCTCCGCCCACAACCACGGGAACAACCGGCGCCGACACGAGTCCGCGCCGCCGACGACCCCGCGCCAGCAGGAGGTGCTGCAGCTCCTTGCGCAGGGGTTCTCGACGAAGGAGGTCGCGGAGCGGCTCACGCTCGCGACGCCGACCGTGCGGAATCACGTGGCCGGGCTGCTGCGTGCCTTCGGCTGCCACTCGCGGGTCGAGCTGCTCGCCGAGGCCCGGCGGCTACGGATGATCTGAGCCGTCGCGCGGGCTCTTCAGCGCAGCCACGGCCGCAGGACGGAGCGGATGTCCTCGCACCCTCTCGGAGCCTCGAGGCGCCGCTTCACCCGCTTCGCCTCTACCACCGCGAGCGCGGGAAGCCGGGTGACCCGGAAGCGCTCGACGAGGTCAGGACGCTCCTGCGCGTCGACGCGGAGGATGCGGAACGTCCGGTGGTTGCCCCGTCCCTGGAGCACCTGGGCGAGGAAGCCTTCGACTCGTCTCGCCCTGCCGCTGTTCGGCGCGGCGAAGAAGACCAGCAGCGGACGCTCCTCGGAGCTCTCGTCGCCCCCCATGCCGTCGAGCGTTGCAGCCCCCGCAGCTCTGCGGTATCCGACCGATGGAGGAACGATCGGTCGATCCGACATGGGCCGATCGTCCGCCGGAGAGGCCCGGATCGGCGGCGGCTTGGTCCAGATCGACCAGTAAGTCGGTCCGTTCGGCTCACGACGACGCTGCGGCCTGCCTGGGACAATGAGGGCGCTGGTGGAGACGGCCGCGACACTCGAGGCCTCCGGCGGGAGGGGCGGCGCGGCTGCGCTCGCCGCGGACGCGCTGGGAGCCGCGCGGGAGACGACGACCGCGCAGGCGGAGCGCTTCGTGGCGTGGCTCCGCGCTGCGGCGATTCCGGTGCTGGCGCTGGGAGAGACGCTCGCGCAGCCGGACCGCGAGCCGGTGCCGTACTACTCGGTGCTGACGGCTTACGCCGTCTTCGCCTGCCTCGTCCTCGTCTGGCTGAGCCGCTGGCCGGCGGACTCCCGCTTCAGCGTCGCTGCCACCGCCGGCGACGTGGCGGCGATCGCGACGCTCGCGGCGCTCTCGGGCGGGGCGTTCTCGCCCGTTCGCTCCGCCTTCTTCCTCCTGCCGGTGACCGTCGCCTTCCGCTTCCGCCCGGCCTTGACGGCGGCCGCGGCAGCCGCGGCCGTGCTGGCATACCTGGTGCAGGCGCTCGCGCATCCGAGCGCGAGTGCGCCGCACGCGCCGAGGGAGATCGCGGTGCGCGCCGGATTCCTCGCGCTCACCGGGGTCTCCGCCTCCGTCCTCTCGTGGCTGCTCGAGCGGCGCACGCGGCGGGTGGCCGAGCTCTCCTCGACGAGCCGTCTGCTCGAGACCCGGTACCGCGAGCTCTTCCGCGGGGTTCCGCTCGGGCTCTTCCGGCTGGACGCCCGCGGCGGGCTCGTCGAGGCGAACCCGGCGCTGCTCGAACTGCTCGGGGCGACCGAGGGCGACGCCGCGGCGGCCCTCCCGCCGTCGCTTCCGTTTCCAAGTGGGGACGAGGAGGGTTGGCTGCGGCTCGCCGGGGAGGGACGCGTGCGCGGACTCGAGTTCGACGCCGAAGGCCCCGACGGCGAAGGCAGGCGGCTCCGCACGACCGGGCGCGCTCTGCGCAACGCCGACGGCCGGGCCGTCGGCTACGAGGGGAGCCTCGAGGACGTCACCGACCGCCGCCGGGTCGAGCTCGAGCTCGAGCTGCGGGCGCGACAGCAGGCGGTCGTGGCGGAGCTCGCCCGCCTCTCGCTCTCCGTCGACGTCCACGCGCTGACGGTCGACGCCGCCGATGCCGTCGCGCGAACCCTCGACGTCCCGTTCGTCAAGGTGCTCGAGCTGGAGGCGGACCGGCGCTCGCTGCTCCTGCGCGCCGGTGTCGGCTGGAGGGACGGGGTCGTCGGACGCGCGCGCGTCTCCGGTGCACGCTCCCAGGCGGCGGTGACGCTGCGCTCCCGCGAGCCGCTCGTCACCGCGGACCTCGGGAGGGAGACGCGCTTCCAGGCGCCGCGACTGCTGCTCGACCACGGGATCCGCAGCGGCGTCAGTGTCGTCATCGGCGGCTTCGACGCTCCGTACGGCGTCCTCGGCGCGCACAGCAGGGAGCGGAAGCAGTTCAGCGTCGACGACGCGCGCTTCCTCGAGGCCGTCGCCGGCGTCATCGCCGCCGCGATCGAGCGTGCACGGGCCGACGACGCCCTCGCGGCGGGCCGGGAGCGGTTCGCGGCATCGCGGCAGCGGCTGCTCGCGGACGTGCTCGCGGCAGAGGAGCGCGAGCGCCGCCTCCTCGCCGAGAGCCTGCACGACCGTGCCATCCAGAGCCTCGTCGCGGCCCGCCAGGACCTCCACGAGACCGCGGCGGGCGACCCGGACGCGTTCGGGCGCGCCGACCTCGCGCTCAGGGAGACGATCGGCGAGCTGCGCGAGGCGATCTTCGAGCTCGATCCGCGTGTCTACGTCCAGGCCGGCGTCGAGCAGGCCCTGAGGGCGGCCACGTTGCGGGCCGCACGCCGCGGCCGGTTCGAGCCGCGGGTTTCGGTGAGCGGTGACCTCGGCAGCCACGAGCCGCTGCTGCTCGGCGTCGCCCGACAGCTGCTGGCGAACATCGCAGAGCATGCGGGCGCCCGGCGGGTCGCGGTCCGCGTCGTCCGGCGGCGCCGCCGTGTCGTACTCGTCGTCGCCGACGACGGATGCGGGTTCGACGCCGAGCTCCTCCCCCAGCGCGTCGCAGCAGGTCATATCGGGCTCCTCTCGCAACGCGAGCGGGTCGAGAGCGCAGGCGGGGTCTTCCGGATCCGGACGTCTCCCGGGCGGGGGACGACCGTCGTCGTCTCGTTGCCCGTCGAGGCAGGGTCGGTCTCGCAGTCGTCCGATTCGCCTCCTCCGGCCGGGGGAGGCGTCACCGGCTCCTGAATCGACCGCGAGGAGGATGCCGGATCGGCGCCGCGTCGGATTCTCTCCACCGATCCGCAGCCGCGCGCGTTCCCTGCGCCGGCCACGGACGACCGAGGAGAGGAGACAGCATGGACGACGCCGAGACCGATTCCGTGAGCGAGGTGGACGCCGCCCCGCTCGAGGGCCGCAAGGACGAGGTTCTCTCGGTTCGCTCGTGGCGCTTCGACTACGCGTGCAGGCTCGGCTTCCGGCCCCTCGACGCGTACACCGTCGCGCAGGAGGCGACCGACCTGCACGAGGTCGAGGGCCTGATCCGTCGAGGCTGCGAGCGCGAGCTGGCGCTCCGCATCGTCCGTTAGCGCCCTCCTACGCCGTGCCGGGCGCCGACTCTGCCTCCGGGGCACGCGGGTGCTGCTCGGCCTGTGCGGTGTCGAAGCGCTCCGCCCGAGGCGCCGGGAGTCGGATCAGGATGCTGCTCCCCTGGCCCGGAGTGGACATCACCTGGAACCGCCCGCCGGCGCTCTCGACCCGCAGCCGCTGTGAGGCGAGGCCGATGTGTCCGTCGGCGAGGTGCTGGACGACCTCGCCCGGGTCGAAGCCGACGCCGTCGTCCGCGACGAGGAGCCGTGTCTCCCCCTCGGTCCGGGCCACCTCGACGGTGACCCGCCTCGGCGAGGCGTGCTCGGCTGCGTTCGCGAGGAGCTCGCGCGCTGCGTCGATCAGCAGACGGTCGTGCGGGCCCGGCGGCGCTTCGGCGACGTCGAGGCTGACGGCGAAGCCGCCGCGGCGGGCCGCACGATCCGCGGCGAGCCGCAACGCCGGGGCCAGGCCCGCCTCCTCGAGCACGTACGGGTGAAGCTCCGACACGAGCTCTCGCAACTCGCGCACGGTGTCCATCAGCATCCGGTCGGCGCGGTCGAGCGGCTCGCAGTCCGCCTGCTCCGTGGCCTCCTCCAGCTCGTGGCGGATGGAGAGCAGGTTCTGGATCGTGTGGTCGTGCACCGTCTCGGCCAGCGTCTGGCGCTCGCGCGTCTCTGCGGAGAGGAGCTCGTTGAGCAGCGAGTCGCGGGTCTCGACGAGGCTCCAGACCTGGCGCCTGCGCCGCTGCAGGATCATCGAAAGCGCAACCGCCGCCGCGCCGGCCCACGCCAGGTAGCCGGCATGGACGGCGGTGAAGCGCAGCGCCTGCGGCTGCCCGACGGCGGGATGCCCGAGCGCCTGCGCGAGATAGGCGAAGACGCCGGCGCCGGAGGCGGCCGCCGTCAGCGTCGGCCGGAAGCGGAAGGCGGCGACGATCGGGACGACGAAGTAGGCGACTCTGGTCTGCGAGAAAGGCCCGCCCGAGGTGGCCGTGAGCACCGTGATCGCGGCGACGTCGAAGGCCGCGGTCGCGACCGCGAAGCGTTCCCCGACCGGCCTCGTGTGCACGTGGACGAGCGCGGCGATCGCGCCGACGAGGTAGGCGACGAGGGCGGCGAAGAACGCCGGCCGCGACGGAAGCGGATCCCAGGAGACGCCGCCGCTCGGCGCGAGGTCGCCGCCGACGGCGATGAGGACGATCGCCGGCAGGCGCAGCCAGGCGATCGCCCGCTCGGACTCGGCGCCGAACGTGGCGCCGGTCGGCGACCGCCGCGCCCTCGAGAGCGCCCGCACGACCACGGCCTACTCGATCAGCCTGCGCCGCATCGCCTCGGCGACTGCGGCGGCGCGGTCGGAGACGCCGAGCTTGGCGTAGAGGTGCTGCACGTGCGTCTTCACCGTCGTCACGCCCAGGTGGAGCTCCTTCGCGATCTCCCCGGCCGTCTTGCCGGCGGCGACCCGCTCGAGGATCTCGTGCTCCCGCTTCGTCAGGACCGGTGCGTCGTCGTTCCACCGCAGCCGGATCTCCGAGGCGAGCCCGGACATCAGGTCGGCCGAGACGACGCTGTCGCCGCGCGCGCACGCGAGCACCGCGTCGATGATCTCCTCGCGTCGCGCCTCCTTCGCGAGATAGCCGGCGACTCCGGTCTCGAGCGCCCGGTAGACGATTCCGCCTTCCGTCAGCGCAGAGAGCAGCAGGACGCGAATCGGGAGCGCGTCGCGCACGACGGCGTGCGTGAGCGCGAGCCCGTCGAGCCCCGGCAGCCGGTAGTCCAGGACGGCCACGTCCGGAACGTGCTCCTGGAGGGCGGCAAGCGCCGCACGCCCGTCGGCGGCTTCGGCCACCACCTCCACCTGGCCGCTCGCGTGCAGGGCGCGGACGACACCCTCCCGGTAGAGAGGATGGTCGTCTGCGACGACGACCCGCACCTTCTGGCGTGACGGACTGATGCCCGTCATGGTACGGCCGTTCCGACGGCCCCCACGCGCATGAGCCCCCGCCGCTCCGGGCGCTCCGCCGGCTGGACACGCTTCGCAAGCAGCTCGAGCCGCGCCAGCCCGCGCCGCTCGAGCTGGCGCACGCGCTCCCGGGTGAGGCGGAGCTCGTGGCCGATCGCCTCCACCGCCAACGGCGCACCGCGGAAGCCGAAGCGGAGCTCGAGGACGTGCCGCTCCCGTTCGGGCAGCGCCTCGAGCGCGCGCCGCACCTCGTGCCGGCGCAGCGACTCCTCCGTCTCGTCGAACGGGTCGGACGCCCCCTGGTCGGCGAGCAGGTCTCCCAGCTCGCTCTCGGCCTCGGCGCCGACCGTCTGGTTCAACGAGACCGAGGCATGCGCCGCCTCCAGCGCCTCGGCCACGTGCTGTCCCGGCAGGCCGGTCGCCTCCGCGAGCTCCTCGGTCGTCGGCTCGCGCCTCAGCTCGCTCCTCAGCCGGCGGGCCGCCTGCGACAGCTTCTGCTGGCGCTCCACCACCTGCAGGGGCACCCGGATCGTGCGTGCCTGGCTCGCCGCCGCACGCTGCACCGATTGCCGGATCCACCAGGTCGCGTAGGTCGAGAACTTGTGGCCCTGCCGCCAGTCGAACTTCTCCACCGCCCGCTGCAGGCCGAACGTGCCCTCCTGGATCAGATCGAGGAACGGCACCCCGGAGCCGCGGTATCCCTTCGCGATCGAGACGACCAGGCGCAGGTTCGACTCGATCATGCGCTGCTTCGCCCTCGCGTCCCCCCGCTCGATCTGCTTCGCCAGCATCACCTCCTCGGCCGCCGTCAGCAGCCTGTGCCGTCCGATGTCGTCGAGGAACAGCTGGAGGCTCTCCAGCTCTGCCCTCGTGCGGTCGCCGCGTGCGGGAGTCACGGCCGAACCATCGGGCGCGGGGGCCGGACGCGCCATCCTGCAGAAGCAGGATCGGAGGGACGATCCTCGGGCGGCCTACGGGGCCCCCGGCGGCTGGGGGTACCGCCGCCCCGCGGCGGCCGGCTCATACTCGTGTTCGTCCGAAGGGACGATGGCGTCCTCCGCCGGCCTTCGGGACACTGCTCGGCATGGCCCTTCCGGAACGTTCGCGACCCGCCGCGTCGGGCCGGCCCGAGGCCGGCGTCGACACGCAGCTCGTCCGTCACCTCCTCTTCAATCCGCTCTCCGTCGTGCGCGGCTCGGCGCAGACGCTGCTCGCCCGCGATCTCGAGCCGTCGGTGCGCTCGCAGCTGCTCGAGGCCATCGTCGCCTCGTCGACGGACATCGAGCGGGTTCTGCTCGACCTCCTCGAGCCGGCTCGGCCGCCGCAGCTGCGTCGCTTGCGCGAGACCGCTCCGGCACGCGAAGAGCGCATCCGGTCGCGCGTCCAGACCTAGTCGATCGTCGGTTGTCGGCGAGTCGTGCGTTGCGGAATGATCGGCGCGGCGGCTTGCACGGCTCTCCGCGCCGCCGGTCGGGACATTCTGCGGCATCGGGATTGACGTTGCCGTGAGCCCAACGCCGATGACATACGAGCAGATCACCGTTGCCCTCTGGCGTGGCTATTTCTCGGGCTGTTTCTACGCCCGTCCGCCGGAGGACGACGTCGCGGTGGCAGTGTCGCCGCCGTTTCGCGTCTTCAGGCTGCCGTGGAAGCAGTGGACCGCCCTCCACGAGAATCCCGGCGCCGTCGACGCACTTCGCCTGCTCGAAGGGCAGCTCTCCGACGAGGGATGGCAACGGACGGGACCGTCCCGGGGCGGAGCCTGGTACGAACGGCAATTCCGCCGGACGACGCCCGTCGAGTGCGCCGGCGCGACTCGCCCTCGCCCGGACCGCGGTGTCATCTCGCCGATCCATCCGAGCGACCCTGCGCCGCGCCCCTCGCCGCCACGGCAAGACGGAGGCGGGCTTCCCGAGAACGAGATCCGGGATGCCATCGTCGAAGCGCTCCACGACACGCGGCTCGCGACCAGCGAGTTGTGCCGACGCGTCGGACGCCATCCGAGCGCCGTCCGGGCTGCCCGCCGCCGGCTCGAGGCAGCAGGTCTCGTCCGCCGCGTCCCTCCGCCACCCGGCGTATCGACCCGGGCCGCCTACTGGGAGCTCGTCCGCGAGCACGGTCGGGGCGGCGGCACCTCCTGAGGAACGAGGCTCACGTCCCGAGCGTCTCCTCCGCCGGCTCGAGTGCGAGACCGATCTCCCGCCGCTCCTCCGCCGGCGCCGCGTTCCGGAAGAAGAGCCAGTAGAGGGCGGCGTTGATCATCTGCAGCATGCCCGCGAGCTCGAGCGGCAGGTCGAGGCTGACCGAGTCGAACAGGTAGCCGGTGAGCAGCGGGCTCATGCCCATCGCGAACTGGCTCGGCAGGTTCGACAGGCCCGCCACGGTCGCCCGCTCGCGTGGGTCGGCCATCGCGAGCACGTACGACTGCCGCAGCGGCAGGCCGGCCCGCTGGACGAGCATCCGCACGAGGAAGATCCCTCCGGCCACCGGCAGGCTCGGCGACATGGCCAGCGGAACGAGCAGGATCCCCTGCGTGACGCGCAGCACGACGAGAGACCGGATCAGCCCGAATCGGTGCGCCAGCCGCGCCGACGACAGCGGCGAGGGGAGCGTCGCCAGGTTCACGACGGCGAAGAGTGCGCCGATCGCGGCCGGTGTCGCGCCGAACCGCCGGTAGAGCCAGTAGCTGACGAACGGGCCGAACATCCCTACGGCGACGCCGTTCACGCTGTTCGTCGCCCAGAGCCGGAGGAGGAGCGCGCGCGAGCGCAGCGGGAGGCGCGGGCCTCGGCGTCCCGGCGCCGGCGGGCTCTCCGTGCCGGTCGTGTGCCGCTCGGGCTCCTCCATCCAGAATGCGAGCATCCCGGCGGCAGCCGACACGGCCGCGATCGCCACGAACGCCGGCCGGTAGTAGCCGAGCACGACATCCGCCGGGCCGTGGCCGCTGCGGGCGAGCATGGCGAGCAGGCCGCCGACGAGCGCGCCCACGCCCGACGCGAACGCGAGGCGCCCGAAGGCGGCGTTCCGGAAGCGGCCCGGAACCGACTCGGCCACGAGCGCCGACTCGGCGGGCTGGTAGGGACCGACGGCTCCGGCACCGGCGCCGGAGCCGCGGCCGAAGCTGCCGAGCGCGGCTACCGCCAGCAGGGCGGGCATCCAGGTGACCGAGGCGAAGACGGCCGCAGCGGCCGCCGTCAGGAACGGGAAGAGGACGAGGAACGGCTTGCGCCCGATCCGGTCGGCCGCGAGGCCCGCCGTCGTCGAGAGCGTCGCG
>DASQQF010000048.1:0-5188 GCA_035643535.1 Gaiellaceae bacterium | reverse complement strand
GAGGACGGAGTTGGCCGGGCGCGGCGCCGGCCGCCCGAGCTCCTCGGCCGTGATCCGGCGGACGCGGCAGTCGAGCCCCGCCTCGTCGAAGATCGCCTCCGCGAGCTCGGCCCACGTGCAGTCGCCGTCCGCCGTCAGGTGCCAGACGCCGCGCGGCAGGTCGAGCAGCTCGCGCACCGCCGGCGCGAGGTGACCGACGTAGGTCGGGCAGCCGCGCTGGTCGTCGACGACGGCCACCTCGTCGCGCTCGGCGCCGAGCCGCAGCATCGTGCGGACGAAGTTCGTGCTCGTCCAGCCGAAGAGCCACGAGGTGCGCACGATCCAGGCGTCCTCGCCCGCGGCGGCCTCCGCCTGCAGCTTCGTGCGCCCGTAGACCGAGAGCGGCGCCGGCCCGTCGGACTCGACGTACGGCCCGCGCTTCCGGCCGTCGAAGACGTAGTCGGTCGAGAAGAGGACGAGCGGCGCGCCGAACTGTGCCGCCAACTGGGCGACGTGCTGCGTGCCGCCGACGTTGACCGCGGCCGCCCCCTGCGGATCTTCCTCGGCGCCGTCGACGTTCGTCCAGGCGGCGGCGTGGAGCACGAGGTCGACGGCCGGCAGGCCGGCGGGCGGCGGCAGCGTGATGTCCCAGTCGTCCTCCGTCGGCCCCACCACGGGCGCGTCGCCGAAGGTCTCGCGGAGTGCCGTCCCGAGCTGCCCGTCGGCGCCCGTGACGAGCACGCCCCGCGTCAGGTCCACGCGCTCTCGCGGACGAGGGCCCGCTCCCGCAGCGGCTCCCACCAGCCGCGGTTCGTGCGATACCACTCGACGGTGGCGCGGAGGCCGTCGGCGAAGGAGATCTGCGGCTGCCAGCCGAGCTCGCTCCGGAGCTTCGACGCGTCGAGGAGGTAGCGGCGGTCGTGTCCCGGCCGGTCGGGGACGATCGTCTTCAGCGCCGCCGACTTGCCCGTCAGCTCGAGCACGAGGTCGGCGATCTGCTCGATCGAGCGCTCGTCGCCGGAGCCGACGTTGTACGTCTCGCCCACCCGGCCGCGCTCGAGGACGAGCTCGATCGCGCGGCAGTGGTCGTCGACGTGCAGCCATTCGCGCCGGTTCTGCGTCGACGCGTAGAGCGGCAGCTCGCGGTCGTCGAGCGCGTTCGTGAGGAAGAGCGGGATCACCTTCTCGGGGAACTGGCGCGGCCCGTAGTTGTTCGCGCAGTTCGTGATCGTCACCGGCAGCTCGAAGGTGTGGAAGTAGGCGCGAACGGCGTGGTCGGCGGCGGCCTTCGACGCGTTGTACGGGGTGCGCGGCCGGTACGGCGACTCCTCGGTGAACGCGTCGCCCGAGTCGAGCGGCAGGTCGCCGTAGACCTCGCAGGTCGAGACGTGGTGGAAGCGGCCGACGCCCTGCCGGCGCGCGGCCTCGAGCAGCGTCTGCGTCCCGAGCGCGTTCGTGCGGAAGAAGCGCGACGGGTCGAGCACGGCGAGGCTGTTGTGCGACTCGGCGGCGAAGTTGACGATCGTGTCGATCCCCTCCTCCGCGAGGACGCGCTCGCCGAGCTCGAGGTCGCCGATGTCGCCCTCGACGAGGCGGACGCCGAGCCCGTCGAGGTTGCGCGGGTCGCCGGCGTACGTGAGCAGGTCGAGCGCGACGACGTGGTCGCCGGGATGCCGCTCGAGCCAGTAGCGGACGAAGTTCGAGCCGATGAAGCCCGCCGCGCCCGTGACGAGCAATCTCACGCCTGCACCTCGGAGGCCGCGAAGTCGCGCGCGGAGAGGATCGGCGCGTCGGTGCTCCAGAGGTGGCGGACGCGCGGGTCGCTCCAGCTCACGCCGTGCTCGTCGGGGTCGGCGGGGTCGTACTCCTCGGTGACGAAATAGGCGAAGAGCGCGTCGGTCAGCGCCTCGTAGCCGTGCGCGTGGATCCCGGGGACGTAGATCGCGACGGGGTTGTCGTCGCCGATGTCCTCCGTGAACGTCTCTCCCGTCGTGCGGTCGAGGACGACGACGCGCACCATGCCGGCCAGGCAGACGAAGACGTCGTCCTGGCCGCGCTCGTGGTAGTGGAGGCCGCGGATCACGCCGCGCCGCGAGCGCGAGAGGTTGACCTGCCGGATCGGCTTCGGCAGGGCGCTCGCGCGGGCGAGCTCCGAGAACCAGCCGCGCTCGTCCTCGTGCCGGGCGAGCGGCAGGCGGCGGACGCCGTCGATCACCGGCCGCGCCTCTCGCGCACGAAGTCGTTGACCTCGTAGTACGCCTCGATCGACTCGCCGGCGTCGCCCCAGAAGCCCTCGATCACGTCCGCCTCCATCTCGCCCCGCTCGACGTACCAGTTGTTCACGTCGGTGATCTCGAGCTCGCCGCGCCCGGAGGCCACGAGCGTCGGCAGCACCTGCCAGACCTGCGCGTCGTAGAAGTAGGCGCCGGTGACCGCGAAGCGGCTCGGCGGCTCCGCCGGCTTCTCGACGATACGGCGGATCCGGTTGCCGTCGAGCTCGGCGACGCCGAGGTGGTGGAGGTGCTCGTCGTCGTCGATCTGCGAGAGGACGACGCGTGCGCCCTTCTCCTGCGCCTCGAAGCGCTCGACGATCGGGCGCAGCGAGTCGTCGAAGACGTTGTCGGCGAGAAAGACGCAGCAGCGGTCGCCGTCGACGAACCGCTCGGCGAGCCCGAGCGCGTCGGCGATCCCGCCGGGGCGGTCCTGGTAGGCGTAGAAGAGCCGGTCGAGCCCGTACTCGTGGCCGTTGCCGAGCAGCCGGAAGAACTCGCCGGCGTGCGTGCCGCCCGTGACGAGCATCAGCTCCCGCATGCCCGCCTCGACGAACGCCTCGACGGCGTACGTGACCATCGGCCGGTCGTACAGCGGCAGCAGGTGCTTGTTCGTGATCCGGGTCAGCGGACTGAGCCGCGTGCCCGAGCCGCCGGCGAGGATGACGCCCTTCACCGGCGCGATGCTAGACGGATTCGGGCCGTAGTTGCCACGGATCACCGTTGCCCGGCGGAACGGATGCTTCTCGCCGCGCACCGGCGCACACTCGTGAAGGGGGGATTGGAGCGTGCGCCGATGCGTGCGCAGAACGTCGTGAACCGTCGCCGGAGGTTGTCGATCGCCCTGTCGTGGGTGTCGGCGGCCGGCGTGGTCGCGCTGCTGGCCGCCTCGGCGGCGCTGGGCCAGGCGAGCCCGACGCCGGCGCCGACCGACGTGACGAACGGCATCGTGTTCGCGGTCGCGCGCACGCCGTCCACCACCTACCTCGCCGGCGACTTCAGCGAGGTCGGACCGCGCACCGGACCCGGCGTGGGGATCGACGCCGTCAGCGGCCGGAGCGTCGGCCTGCCCGAGGTGAGCGGCGGTAGCGCGGTGATCGACGCCGTCGCACGCGACGGCTCGGGCGGCTTCTACATCGGCGGCGACTTCACGCATGTCGGCGGGCTGGCCTGCCGGGACATCGCCCACATCCGTGCCGACGGCAGCGTCGATCCCGGCTTCGTCCCCGACGCCGACGGCGTCGTCTCCGCGCTGGCGGTCTCCGGCTCGACCGTCTACGCCGGCGGCCAGTTCACCTCGATCGGCGGCGAGCGGCGCAACCGCATCGCGGCGCTCGACGCCTCGACCGGCCGCGCGACCCGCTGGAACCCGGACGCCGGCAGCTGGGTCGCCGCGCTGGCGGTCTCCCGCTCGAAGGTCTACGCCGGCGGCTACTTCACCTCGATCGGCGGCCGCAGCCGCAACCGCATCGCCGCGCTCGACATCTCGACCGGCCGCGCGACCGGCTGGAACCCCGGCGCCGACAAGGCGGTCTACGCGCTGGCCGTCTCCAGCTCGAAGGTCTACTCCGCCGGCGCCTTCACGAAGATCGGCGGCCGGGCGCGCCACTACATCGCGGCTCTGGACAGGAAGGGGCACGCGACCGGCTGGAACCCGAACGCCAACCACACCGTCCGGGCGCTCGCCGTGTCCGGCTCGACCGTCTACGCCGGGGGCGGCTTCTCCTCGGTCGGCGGCCGGAGCCGCCGCCATCTCGCGGCGCTCGACGCCTCGAGCGGCAGGGCGAGGGCCTGGAACCCGAACGTCGGCGGGCAGAGGATGGTCGCCGCGCTCGCCGTCTCGGGCCGGACCGTCTACGCCGGCGGCAACTTCACCCGGATCGGCGGCCGGAGCCGCAGCGGCGTCGCGGCGATCGACGCGAGCGGCCGCGTCACGAGCTGGGACCCGAGCGCCAACGGCCGCGTCCTCGCGCTCGCAGCCTCCGGCCCGACCGTCTACGCGGGCGGCGGCTTCTCCTCGATCGGCGGAGTGACCCGCGACAACCTCGCGGCGATCGACAACGCGAGCGGCCACGTCACGAGCTGGAACCCCGGCGCGAACGGCTGGCTGTGGACGCTGGCCGTGTCGGGCTCGACCGTGTACGCCGGCGGCACCTTCACCGAGATCGGCGGCCAGAGCCGCAACTTCATCGCGGCGATCGACGGGAGCGGCCACGTCACGAGCTGGAACCCGGACGCCGTCAGCACCAGGCCGGACTTCCGCGGTGTGTGGGCGCTGGCCGTCGCCGGCTCGACCGTCTACGCCGCCGGGGACTTCTCCTCGATCGGCGGCCAGGCCCGCGAGAACATCGCGGCGCTCGACTCCGCCACGGGAGCCGCGACCGCCTGGAACCCGGACGCGAACGACCTCGTCCGCGCGCTCGCCGTGTCGGGCTCGACCGTCTACGCCGGCGGCACCTTCACCCAGATCGGCGGCCAGAGCCGCAACCGCATCGCGGCGATCGACGCCTCGAGCGGCCTCGCGACCGGCTGGAACCCGAACGCCGCGGGCCAGGTGTGGGCGCTCGCGGTCTCCGGCCCGACCGTGTATGCCGGCGGCGCGTTCACCTCGATCGGCGGCCAGAGCCGCGGCAACATCGCGGCGCTCGACGCCTCGAGCGGGCTCGCGACCGGCTGGAACCCGAACGCCGGCGCCGCCGTCCACGCGCTCGCCGTCTCTGGTTCGACCGTCTACGCCGGCGGCGACTTCACCTCGATCGGCGGGCAGGAGCGCGGCGACCTCGCGGCGCTCGACGCCTCGAGCGGCCTCGCGACCGGCTGGAATCCCGCGGCGAACGGCACGGTGTACGCGCTCGCGGTCACCGGCTCGACCCTCGACGTCGGCGGCAACTTCACGAGCCTCGGCCTCGTGCCGCAGGCAGGCTTCGCGACGTTCCCGC
>DASQQF010000047.1:0-4234 GCA_035643535.1 Gaiellaceae bacterium | reverse complement strand
GAGCTCGCCCTCGATGGTCGTGCTCGACCAGCCGTCTGCGTTCCCGCGCAGCAGAGCGAGCACGAGCAGGAACAGGCCGACGGTCAGAGACGCCTGCCCCGCCCAGTCGACGGCGCGAGGAGCGGGGTCGTGCGATTCCCGGACCCAGAGCAACGTTCCCGCCAGAGCGACGAGGCCGAGCGGCAGGTTGACGTAGAAGACCGCGCGCCACGTGATGCCGCTCGTGAGGGCTCCACCGACGAGCGGCCCCACCGCGAACGAGGCGCCGATCGTGGCGCCGTACGCGGCGAAGGCCTTGGCCCGCTCGCCGGCGTCCGGGAAGGCATCGGCCAGGATCGCCAGCGAGCTGGCGAACATCATCGCCGCACCTACTCCCTGCACGGCGCGCATCGCGTCGAGCACAGCGATGCTCGACGTCGAGGCGCAGACGAGCGAGGCCGCCGTGAACACGCCGATACCCCAGCCGAAGACGCGCCGGCGTCCGAACCGGTCGGCAAGCGATCCGGTCGTGAGCACGACGGTCGCGAGAGCCAGGGTGTAGGCGTCGACGACCCACTGCAGCCCGGTCAGGCCGGCGCCCAGGTCCGAGGCGATTCGCGGCAGGGCCGTGTTGACGACCGCGACGTCGAGCATCAGCATCGCCGTCGCGAGACAGACGACCGCGAGCGTGCCGCCGCTGCGGCTGTGAGCGACGACGCGGTTCATGACGCCTCCTCCACCCGGGCGGGCGCGACGGCCGGCTCGAAGTAGGTGTCGCCGTGGTATTCGACGTACGCCGCGCCCACGGAAATGAGGAGTACGCACGCTGTGCTGCGCGGACGGTCGGGCGCGTCGAGAGTGCTCGTGCGGGGGAGGGTGAGCGTCATCGTGCCTCCTCGAGTCGGGTCTGCTTCTGGCCCGTCGATGATCGGCGCGACGCTTCCGTGTGGCATCGGCCAGGTGGCCGATCCGCAGTCTGATTCGGCGCCGGCCGCCTCCCGTCTCGGTGTGCGCCGGCCCCTCTACTCCGCAGCTCCGACGAATCATCCTGCCGATCGGCCGGTGGACCGATGTCGCCGCTGCTCCTCGCCTCGATCATCGGCCGGGCAATCGGAACCCGAAAGCGAGGCGAGACGATGACACTCACCAGTCGGCCCACACGCACCGACACTCGAGCCCTGTGTGGCGTTTCGGCGCCGTGCGGCGCCGACGTCGACGTCGACCACTTCGACCTGGTCGTGATCGGCTCCGGGCCGGCTGGAGAGAAGGGAGCTGCGCAGGCGGCGTACCACGGCTACCGGGTCGCCGTCGTCGAGCGGCGCTCGGTGCCGGGAGGCGGGGCGATTGCGGTCGCGGGCGTGCCGGTGAAGGCGCTGCGGGACACCGTCGTCTACCTGACGGGCTGGTCGCGGCGCGACGTCTTCGGCGTCGGCATCTCGCTCGCCCCCGATGTGCTGATGAATCGCCTCCGCACTCGCACCGCCGACGTCGTCGCAACGATGACCGCGGCCGTCGGGCACAATCTCGAACGGCACCGCGTCGAGTTCGTCCACGGCGATGCCACGCTCCGTCCCGGCCAGAACGTGATCGTTCGTGATCCTGCTGGTCGGGAGCGAACGCTGCGGACGCGAGTGATCCTCCTCGCGACCGGTTCGCGCCCCTACCACCCGCCGGACATCCCGTTCGAGGATCCCGATGTCCACGACTCCGAGACGATCCTCTCGATCGACCGGCTTCCGGAGCGGATCCTCATCGTCGGAGGCGGCCCCGTCGGGTCGGAGTACGCGTCGATCTTCGCGGCGCTCGGCGTCCAGGTCACACTCGTCGACCGTGGCCCGCGCCTGCTGCCGCTCCTCGACCGGGAGCTGTCGGAGGCTCTCGCGGACAGCCTGCGGCGCTCGGGGGCCCGGCTGATACTGGGCGGTCGGGTGGAGTCGGTCGAACGGGATTGCCAGGGCTTGCTCGTGAGGGTGGACGGGGAGGTCTTCCGCCCGGACGTCGTGCTGCACGCGGTCGGCCGCACTGGCAACGTCGAGGGGCTCGGCCTCTCGGAGGCGGGAGTCGAGGTCGACGGTCGCGGTCGTGTACGCGTCGACGAGGGATTCCGAACCACGTCGCCCGGCATCTACGCGGCCGGCGACGTCATCGGGCCACCCGGGCTCGCGTCGGTCTCGATGGAGCAGGCGCGGGTGGCGATGTGCCGCGCCTTCCAGATCCCGCTGAAGGAGTCGGTCGACCGGTTCGTGCCGACCGGGATCTACACGCTCCCCGAGGTGGGGATGATCGGCTTGACCGAAGAAGCGGCGCTCGCCGCCGGCGAGGACGTCGCAACCGGCCGCGCGTTCTTCGCGGCCAACCCCCGCGCGCGGATCACGGGCGCGACCGAAGGGCTGGTGAAGCTCGTCTTCCGCGTCTCCGATCGGCGCCTGCTCGGCGCCCACATTCTCGGCGAAGAGGCGACCGAGCTGATCCACATCGCCCACGCCATGCTCCGCTCAGGAGCGACGCTCCACGACTTCATCGACACGACGTACAACTTCCCGACCCGTGCGGATGCATACAAGTACGCCGCGTACGACGCGCTCCGACACCTGGAGGCGCGGGCCGAGAGCGACCTGATGGATTCGCGGGCACTCCTCCAGGTGCTGACGCGCTGAACAAGTCTCGCGATCCGCCGGAGTACGATCGGCGGCATGGCACGGTCCTCCGCGGCCCGGGGCAACCTCCCGGTCGAGCTCGACAGCTTCATCGGGCGCAATCGGGAGCTGGTCGAGATCAAGAGGCTGCTCGCGATGACGCACATCGTCACGCTGATCGGTCCAGGCGGAATGGGGAAGAGTCGTCTCGCACTGCGCGCGGGGCACGCGCTTGGCCGGCATTTTCCGGACGGTGTCTGGGTGGTGGAGCTGGCCGAGCTGGACGACGCCGACGAGCTCGCCGACGAGCTCGCGCGCGTGTTGCAGGTCTACGAGCAGCCGGAGGCTGCGATCGAGGACGTGCTGGTGCGCAGCCTGCAGGACCGGCGGCTGCTGCTCGTGTTCGACGACTGCGATGCTCTGCTCGAGGCGTCGGGCGGGCTTGCCTCGTCGATCGTCACCCGGTGTGAAGGTGTGCGGGTTCTCTGCACGAGCCGGCGGCGGCTGGGCGTGCCGGGCGAGTCCGTCGTCATCCTGTCCCCGCTCGAGGTTCCCGCCTCCGCCGACGACTACTCGAGCGCGCTCGAGAATGTCGAGGCGCTGAAGCTCCTGGCCGAGCGGGCAGCCGCCGGAGCGCCCGACTTCACCCTCACCGAGGAGAACGGCGCGGCGGCGGTCGAGATCTGCAGGCGCCTCGACGGGCTGCCGCTGGCGATCGAGCTCGCCGCCGTCCGGCTGCAGTCCATGACCGCCGCCGACCTCCTCGAACGGCTCGACGACCGCCTCCGCCTCCTGACCTCCAGACGCGGCCGACAACTGGAGCGTCATCGGGCACTGCGTGCCACGGTCGAGTGGAGCCACGAGCTGCTCGGCGCGGAGGAGAGGATCCTCTGGCGCCGGCTCAGCGTATTCTCGGGCAGCTTCGGCATCGACGCGGCCGAGGCCGTCTGCTCGGGCGGGGAGTTGCACCGCGACCGAATCGTCGAAGCACTTGGGCGCCTCGTCGACAGCTCCATCCTCACGATGGCGCAACGCGAGCACCGGGGCCGGTACCGGCTGCTGGAGACGATGCGCGTCTACGGTGCCGAGCTTCTACGAGAGGCCGGCGAGGAAGCCGAATTCCGACGCCGGCACGCGACCTGGTGCGCCGAACTGCTCGCGCCCGGCGGTCGCCCCTGGTGGCGCACCGGCGCTCAGTCCGACCTGATCGACCTGCTCGACGTCGAGTGGCCCAACGTCGAGGCGGCGCTCGATTTCTGTGCCGGCTCGCCGGTGGACGCTCCGCTCGGCATGCGGATGGCAGCCGAGGCATGGCCGTACTGGGTCGTGCGAGGCCGATACCGGATGGGACGTCGCCGCCTGGAGACCTACCTCGACCTGCTGCCGGAGCCGAACCCCGCTCGCGCGATGGCCCTCTGGTCCGTCGGATTCCTCGCCCAGGCAACAGCAGACCACGACGTCGCGCTCGCCGCGCTCGAGGAAGCACGAGAGACCGCCGTGCAGACGGGCGCAGATCGCGAGACCGCCTACAGCCTGATCGGGCTCGCACTCGTCCGGCTCCGCGTCGGCGAGCTGGAGGCGGCGGTCGAGCTCCTGCTGTCCGCACAGGAGACGCTGCT
>DASQQF010000046.1:0-2743 GCA_035643535.1 Gaiellaceae bacterium | reverse complement strand
CGGCGCCGGCGAGCTGGATCATGTCGGCGACGAGGCGCGCGGAGATCGGCTCGCGCGGCTTCGCCTTGCGGTCCTGGCGGGCGTACGGGAAGAGCGGGACGACCGCCGTGATCCGCTTCGCCGACGCGAGCTTCGCCGCCTGGATCATGAAGACGAGCTCCATCAGGTTCCTGTCGACGTCCCTGATCCCCGTCTGCACGATGAAGACGTCGCAGCCGCGGATCGACTCGAGGTAGCGGCAGTACGTCTCGCCGTTCGCGAACGTCTCGAGCTCGACGTCGCCGAGCTCGACGCCGAGCCTCTCGGCGATCTGTCCGGCGAGGTCGCGGTGCGAGCGGCCGGAGAAGACCATCAGCCGCTTCTGCGGTCCGCGCTCGATGAAGTGTCCCTGGGACGGTTGGGTCACGAGTCCCCCTTCGAGGCCGGGCAGAGTCAGCTCAGTCGCCGTCGGGCTTTCCATGCTTCTCGTAGACCCATCCTTCCTTCGTGACCTGACGGGGCGCGAAGCCCGCGAGCGAGCCGGGAGGAACATCATCCGTGATGACTGCTCCCGGCGCAATCCAAGCATCGTCGCCAACCTCCACGGGCGCAAGGAACGTATTGTCGACGCCGGTCCTGACGTTCCGGCCGAGCGTCGTCCGCTTCTTCGGGACACCCGGCACGTGGCTGAAGTTCGCGGTGATGTTGCCGGCGCCGACGTTCGTCCCCTCGCCGACCTCGGCGTCGCCGATGTAGGAGAGGTGCGGGATCTTGGCGCCCGCGCCGACGCTGCTCTTCTTCACCTCGACGAAGGTGCCGATCTTCGCCCGCTCGCCCACGGCGGTGCCCGGACGGATGTAGGCGAAGGGGCCGATCTCGGCGCCGGAGGCGATGCGGACGTCGCCGCGGATCACCGTGAAGGGATGGACGGTCACGTCCGGCTCGATCTCGACGCCGGCCTCGATCCAGGTCGAGGCGGGATCGACGATCGTGACGCCGGCGAGCATGTGCCCGCCGTTGATCCGGTCGCGTAGCCGCGCCGCGGCCGCGGCGAGCTCGACGCGCGTGTTGATCCCCTCCGCCTCGAGCGGGTCGGCGGCGAGCTCGACCGCGCAGGTCTCGCCCCCGGCGACGAGAAGGCCGAGCGTGTCGGTGAGGTAGAGCTCGCCCTGCGCGTTGTGCGGCTCCAGGCCCTCGAGCACCGGCCAGAGCTTGTCGGCGCGGAAGACGTAGATGCCCGAGTTGACCTCGCCGAGCGCGAGCTCGTCCGGCGAGGCGTCGACCGCTTCGACGATTCGCGCGAGCCGCCCGTCGCCGTCGCGGACGATGCGGCCGTAGGCGCGCGTGTCCGCGGGCTCGAACGAGAGGAGCGTCGCCGTCGCGCCGGCGGAACGGTGCGTCTCGACGAGCCGGCTCAGCGTCCCCCCGGTCAGGGCCGGGACGTCGCCGTTGAGGAGGAGGACGTCGCCGGCGAAGCCGGAGAGCGCCTCGCGCGCCGCGTGAACCGCGTCTCCCGTCCCGCGCGGCTCCTCCTGCACGGCTACGTCGACACCGTCGTACAGTTCCGCGGTCTCGGGCGACGCGACGACGACGATCCGCTCGACGCCGGCCTCGCGGGCGGCGGCGATCACCCAGTCGACCATGCGCCGTCCGAGCAGCGGGTGGAGATGCTTCGGCGTCGCGCTGCGCATCCGCGTGCCGATTCCGCCGGCCATCACGACTGCTGCGAGCTCGTCCGCCATGTCAGGGATGTCAGGGAGAAGTGGCTGGGGCGCCAGGATTCGAACCTGGGATCACGGGACCAAAACCCGTTGCCTTACCACTTGGCTACGCCCCAGGGGCACAAGAGTCTACCGGTGCTCGAGCAGGAGCAGGCCCAGGGCGACGAGCGCGAAGATGACGAGGAGGACGATCAGCGCACCGATCACCGCGTAGCCGGCGGCGACCAGGATCGTGGCGCCGAGCTGCGACGCGGCGAGCAGCCACGCGAGCTGATGGAGCAGCGCCGACCGGGTCCGCTCCTCGGTGACGCGATAGAGCAGCAGGGACACGAGCGCGATCGCACCGACGATGACGATCGTCGTGATGTGGAGCCCGCGGGTCGCCCAGGCGGCGACACCTTCGACCACGGCGACCCAGAGGACGATGCGGAAACGGTGGCGGTGGAGCCAACCGGTCGCTCCGCCCGGACTCTCGATCGCGTGCGAGCCGCTGCCCAGCACGACTCAACCGTACCACGCTGCGGCCGCGATCCAGCACCGGCCGAGGCGCTTCAGCGAGCGCCTGGCGGCTTCCGCCCGAGCCCGGTGGTGGAAGAGCCCGTAGAGCGCGGGGCCGGCTCCCGAGACGTCGGCGCGGAAGGCGCCGGCCGCCCTCAGCTCGTCCGCGAGCGGCGAGGCCGCGAGGTCGTTCGCGGGCAGGGCGGCGAGGTCGCGCGGGCGCTCGACAGCGGCGAGCGCGTCGAGCAACGTCTTGCGCCGCTCGTCCCAGCCCTCGTGCCCGCCCCGCGCGTCGAAGGCCGCGTAGACGGACGCCGTCGAGGGCTTGGTCGCCCCGTGCGGCAGGAGGACGAGCACCCAGAAGTCCTGCGACAGCTCGAGCGTCTCGAGCTCGCTCCCGTCACCGGCGCCGAGTTGCGGCCCGTCGGCGAGGAAGAAGGGAACGTCGGCTCCGAGGGTCGCGGCGAGCGCGCGCAGCTCCTCGTGCGGGAGCGGCTCGGGCAGCGTCTCGTTCGCGAGCCGGAGCGCTGTCGCGGCGTCGCAGC
>DASQQF010000045.1:0-12724 GCA_035643535.1 Gaiellaceae bacterium | reverse complement strand
CGCCAACCCCTGGAGCGAGGGCGACGGTCTCGACTTCGCCCGCGCCCACGGCGCCGAGACCACCGCCGGGATGGACGAGTTCTACGGCCGCGTCATGCCCGCGCCGCCCGCGCGGATCCGGGAGGAGGACTACGTCCGGCTCGCGCAGCTCTACGGCCGCGAGGCCCGTGTCTTCACGGACGACTGGCAGGAGGTCACGCCGGCGCGCGTCGCATGGCACGAGAACGATCTCGCGCAGCTGGTCGGCCCGCGCGCGTGGTACGTCGTCGAGGAGACGAACGACCGCATCGAGGCGGCGCGCGCCGCGGGTGGGACGGTCGTCGAACGCGAGGACGGCACCGTCGCCGTCCACGTCGCCTCCGCCGTGACGCACACGGTCGGCGGCCTCCGGGTGGACACGGAAGCGCGGGTGTCCGGCGTCGACGGCCTCTGGGCGGCGGGCGTCGACGCGGGCGGGATCGCGAACGGCGGCTACGCGAGCGGGCTCGCGCAGGCGCTCGTCCTCGGCCTCGCCGCCGCCGAGTCGATCGCCGGCAGCTGACGACCGGTACCAGGTACTGCACGTCGTCTGTGACGGATGAACGGCTTGATCACATGCGTCGGCCGACGCACGTGACGGATTCGTGAAGGTACCTGGTACCGGTCTCTAGCCGCGAGCGGTTGTCAGCGGCCGACGTACGCGCACTGGCGCCGGTCGCCCGGCAGCGGCGACGGCGCGACCTTCGCGACGCGGAACCGCTCCTCGCCGATCTCGACCTCGCTCCCGACGGCCGGGACGTCGCCGTCCTGCTCGACGAGCTCGTAGCCCGACGGCCGCCAGACGAAGAGGAGATACCGCTGCCCGTCGTCCATCCGCCGCCGAACGTTACTCGCTCGCGGCGTACCGGGGCAGGTCGAGCGTCATCGCCGTTCCCGCGGCCTCGTGCTCGACTGCGAGCGACGCGCCCAGCGTCCGCGCGCGCTCGGCGAGCACCTCGAGCGACCGCCTTCGCCGTTCCGCCGGTGCATCGTCGCGGATCACGATCCGCAGCCCGCTCTCGGTCGGTTCGGCCAACACCTCGAAGCGCTGCGGCGGCCCGCGGCGGACCGCCGCCTCGAGCGCCTCGCGCACGATCTGGTAGAGCGCCGCCTGCGCCCGCTGGCCGAGCGACTCCGCCGCCGCGACGTCGAGCTCCACCTGGATGCCGTGCTCGATCCCGCGCGTCTGCCCGAGCGCGTGCACCGCCGTCGTGAACCCGTGGTCGCGCAGGACGACGGGCTCGAGGTTGAAGGAGAGGTCGCGCAGCTCGCCGACCGTCACCCGCGCCCGCTCGAGCGCCCGCTCGAGGATCTCCCGCGCCTGGACGTGCTCGCCGCGCCCGATCAGGTCGAGCGACGCGTCGAGCATCAGCGCGACGCCGGACAGCGACTGGACGGGCCCGTCGTGGAGGAAGAGCGCGATCCGCCGCCGCTCGTCCTGCTCGGCGGCGAGTATCTGCTCGGCGAGCTCGTGCTCGGCGTTCTCCGTCACGCGTCAGTCGATGATCGCTTCGCGGAGCGCGATCGCGACGGCATGCGTGCGCGTGTCGGCCTCGAGCTTGGCGAGGATGTGGCGCACGTGGCTCTTCACCGTCTCCTGGCTGATGAAGAGCTTCGTCGCCACGTCGGCGTTCGACATCCCGTCCGCCAGGAGCTGGAGGATCTCGCGCTCCCGCGTCGTGAGCATGTCGTCCTTGTCCCGCCCCGTCAGGAACGCGGGCATCAGAGCGGGGTCGACGTAGCCCTCGCCGCCGGCGACCTTCTCGATCGCGCGCAGCAGCGTCTCGTGCGGCGCCTCCTTGAGCACGTAGCCCTTCGCGCCGGACTCGAGGCCGCGGCTGAGGAGGCTGCGCTCGCTGTAGGCGGTGAAGATCAGTACGGCCGTGTCGGGCGTCCGCTCGGTCAACATCTGCGTCGCCTCGAGCCCGTCCATCCCGGGCATACGGACGTCCATGATCACGACGTCGGGACGCCGCCGCTCGGCGAGCGCGACCGCGCTCTCTCCGTCGGCCGCCTCGCCGATCACGCGGATGTGCGGCGCCCGGCTGAGCGAAAGGCGCAGCCCTTCCCGGACGACCTCGTGGTCGTCGACGATCAGACAGGTGATCTCCGACCCGGCCAAGCCGCAAGATCATAGAACTACCGATCGGAAGTCACATAACGAGGGACATCTGCTCGGGCTCTGCGGGCGGCTCGAGGCGGGCCCGCCGCCGGTCGCGCACCCGGTGCTCGCGGGCGAGCTTCCGCACCCGTTCGCGCACCGGCTCCGACTCCGCCCGCGGCAGGTAGGCGCCGCCCCCGTAGAGGCGCTCGTACGCGGGCAACAGCTCGGGCCAGTCGCGCTCGAGGGCGCCGAGGAAGTGCTCGCGCGTCCCCGGACGCAGGTAGAGGAGGTTCGCCCAGATCGCGGTCGCGCCGGCGGCGCGGGCGGCGCGGACGACCTCGGCGAGCAGCTCTGGGCGGTCGCTGAGGCCGGGGAGGATCGGTGCCATCCCGACGCGGGCGTCGACTCCGGCCTCGACGAGTGCGGCGAGCGCGCGCAGCCGCTGCCGCGGCGGCGCCGTTCCCGGCTCGGTGCGCCGCCAGATCTCGCGGTCGAGCGTCGGGATCGAGAAGGTGACCGAGACGCGGGCGCGGCGGGACGCGTCGGCGAGGACGTCGAGGTCGCGGACGACCAGCGGCCCACGCGTGATGAGCGAGAACGGATTCGCCGCCTCTGCGAGCTCGGCCAGGCAGGCGCGCGTGAGCCGGTAGCGGCCCTCCGCGGGCTGGTACGGATCGGTCGCGGCGCCGATCGCGACCGGCTCGTGCCGCCACGACGGCCGCGCGAGCTCCCGCCGCAGCACGTCGCGGACGTTCGTCTTCACGCGGATGCTCGCGCCGTAACGCTCGCCCGACGGGCGATCGGCGCGGGCCTCGAACGCACGGACGTAGCAGAACGTGCAGCGGTGGGCGCAGCCCATGTACGGGTTGAGCGACCACGCGAACGGCATTCCCCGGACGCGGTTGAGGGCGCTCCGGCACGGTTCCTCCCGGTACTCGACGCGCATCCCTGCCGAATTCTATCGAACACGTGTTCGTCGGGCAGGGAACGACGGCAGCCGCTCGTATACTGCGCGCAGAGGCGTGGACGACATCCCGAGTACCACCGCCCTCGGGTGAGGGCGTGAGAATCCTGCTGGAGCTGATCGGGGTCGGAGTCCTGATCCTGCTCAACGCGTTCTTCGTCGCCGCGGAGTACGGGCTCGTGACCGCGCGCCGGACGCGGATCGTCGAGCTGCGGCAGCAGGGCGACCGCCGGGCGCGCGACGTGCTGCGCATCACCGGCGACCCGCCGCGCTTCATCGCTGCGATGCAGCTCGGCGTCTCCTTCACCTCGCTGGGCATCGGTGCGCTCGGCGAGCACGCGCTCACGATCGCGTTCGACCCGTACATGGCCTTTGCGATCGCGATCGCGATCTCCTACATCGTCCTCACGTTCGTCACCGTCGTGATCGGCGAGCTGCTGCCGAAGGGCGTCGCCCTCGGTCATCCCGAGGGAACGGCGCTCTGGGCGTCGGTGCCGGTGCGCGGCTTCTTCCTCCTCTTCGCGCCCCTGATCTGGGTGCTGCGCGTTTCCGCCGACGCGCTGCTGCGCCTGTTCGGCCTCGAGCCGCCGGGCGCCGAGCGCGGCGTGCACTCCGAGGCGGAGCTGCGGATGCTCGTGTCCCGGTCGACCCAGCAGGGGGAGATCGAGGAGGAGGAGCAGCAGATGATCGACAAGGTCTTCGTCTTCGGCGACAAGGACGTCGCCGACGTGATGGTGGCGAGGCCCGACGTCGCGGCGGTCTCGATCGACCTGCCGCCCGAGCAGGCGCTCGCGGTCGTCCTCGACTCGCCGTACACGCGCTACCCCGTCTACCGCGAGTCGCTCGACGACATCGTCGGGGTCCTCCACGTGCGCGACCTGTTCACCGCGATCCACGACCGCGGCATCGCCGACGTCGAGATCGAGAAGCTGTTGCGGACGGCCTACGTCGTCCCCGAGACGAAGGACCTCGCCTCGCTCCTGCAGGAGTTCCGGCGCACGAACAACCACTTCGCGATCGTCGTCGACGAGTACGGCGCCATGGTCGGGGTCGCGACCCTCGAGGACCTGCTCGAGGAGATCGTCGGCGAGATCGAGGACGAGTTCGACGTGCCGGAGGAGCCGGTCGAGCAGCTGGACGAGGAGACGTACCGCGTCGACGGCATGTTCGCGATCGACGAGTTCAACGAGCGGTTCGGCACCGAGCTGCCCGAGGAGGACTTCCACACCGTCGCCGGGTTCGTGTTCGGCCAGCTCGGGCGGGCGCCGGAGCCGGGCGACGACGTCTCGTACGACGGGATGCGCTTCGACGTTCTCGAGGTGGAGGGGAACCGGATCGAGCGGATCGTCGTCACCTTCGAGGAGGCGCCACGGCCACGCCCGCCGGCCGACGAGCTCCTCGACGAGGACGAGCTGGAGTAGGCTCGCAGGGGTGAGCGACGCGCCCGCCCCTCCGCTCGAGCCCTCCGCGGCGGAGCAGCGCCGCCCCGGCCTGCTCGGCGGCCTCGTCGGCTTCGAGACGATCCTCTACGCGGCGGTCGCGCTGCTGCTCGCGGCTGCGGCGGTCTTCGTCCTCGTCGGCACCGTCCACGAGCTCGCGCACGCGATCGACACGAGCGCCGGCGCGGTCGACACGGGCGTCACGGTCCTCGACCGGATCCTGCTCCTCCTGATCATCGCGGAGCTCGCGTACACGCTCCGCTTCGTCCTCCGGACACACGAGATCGTGGTCGAGCCGTTCCTCTTCATCGGCCTGATCGCGGTCGTGCGGAGGATCCTGATCGTGACGGCCCAGCTCGAGCGGATCCCGTCCGGCGGGCGGCTGCTGACCAACTTCCTGCTCGAGCTGGGGCTGCTCGGCTTCCTGGCCCTCGCGCTCGCCGTCGCCCTCGCGCTCGTGCGGCGCCGTCAGCCGAGTTCGAGCGGCTGAAAGCCGCCTTCGGCGATCGTCCAGCCGGCGAGCTCGTCGCGGGCGACGGAGTAGATCAAATACGGCTTGCCCTGCCAGAGGCCGGCGTTCTCGACGTCGGTGCGCGACGGCCGCGGCGGCGCCGAGACATGCGAGTGCACGACTGCGAGCTCGTAGCCGTCGTCCTCGAGGAACCAGAGCTCCGGGTCGACCTCGAGCTCGAAGCGATACGGCGACCCGGCGGCATTGCGGCCGGGCTCGTAGCGGTCGGCGACCGAGTCGTGGAGCACGAGCAGGCCGCAGCTCTCGTTCGGCAGCTCCTCGCGCGCATGCTCGGCGAGCGCCTCGCGCACCGCCGGCGGCACTACCACCACAGCTTGCTCTCGTCGATCTCGCCGTCCTCCCAGAAACCGGCGGAGATGTACTTCCAGCCGCCGTCGGCGAGCACCGTGACGACGACGCCCTCCTCGAGCTCCGCGGCGAGCTTCCGCGCGACGTGCACGACCGCGCCGCCCGAGACGCCGGCGAAGACGCCGGCGCCGTCGAGCAGCGCGCGCACGCCGGCGACCGCGTCCTCGTTCGAGACGAGCACCTTCCGGTCGAGCTTCGAGACGTCGAGGATCGGCGGCACGTAGCCGTCGTCGAGCGAGCGGAGCCCCATCACGGGATCGCCCGGGAGCGGCTCCGCCGCGGCGACGACCACGTCGGGGAAGCTCTCGCGCAGCCGTTCTCCCGCTCCCATCAGCGTGCCGCCGGTGCCGAGCCCCGCCACGAGCGCGTCGACGCGGTCGAGCGCCTCGACGATCTCGGCGCCCGTCCCCTCGTAGTGGGCGCGCGGGTTCGCCTCGTTCGCGTACTGGAACGGCATGAAGTAGCGCGGCTCCCGCTCGGCCAGCTCGAGGGCGAGGCGCACGGCGCCGTTCGAGCCCTGGTCGCCGGGCGAGTCGACGATCCGCGCGCCATAGAGGCGGAGCAGGCGCCGTCGCTCCTCGGTCGCGTTCTCGGGCATGACGCACGTGAGCGGGTAGCCCTTGAGCTTCGCGACGAGCGCGAGCGCGATCCCCGTGTTGCCTGAGGTCGGCTCGAGCAGCTCCCGTCCCGGCTCGAGCTCGCCCGCCGTCTCGGCCGCCTCGATCATCGCCTTCGCGACGCGGTCCTTGATCGAGCCGGTCGGGTTCTGGCCCTCGAGCTTCGCGTAGAGCCGCACCGACGGCTTGGGCGACAGCCGCGGCAGCTCGACCAGCGGCGTGGAGCCGACGAGGTCGAGGAGGGAGGAGACGCTGCCGGTTCTAGCGGCCACGCGTTGCTGGGGCGTCGCTGGCCAGGGACGCAAGCGAGCGACGCGCAGGGCAGTACGCGTGGTACGACCGAGCGTCGCGAGCGCTGCGTCCTGCCGCCAGCGGCGTCAGGCGGCCGGCGGAGTCGGGCTCCGCCCGACGAGAGCCGCCGCCGTCCAGCAGCGCGGGGCAGCCACCGGCCATCGCGGGGAGGAGGATGACGGTCGATCCCTCCCGCACCGGCGTGTCGAGCCCTTCGAGCGTGCGCACGTCCCCGCCCTCGACGTAGACGTTGACGAACGGCGCGACCTCGTCGTCCTCCACGAGCTGCGAGCGCAGCGCCGGGAAGCGCTCCATCAGGTCGTCGAGCAGCTCGCGGACGCTGTCGCCCTCGGCGGGGACTTCGCGCGCGCCGCCGACCTCGGCGCGGAGGGTGGGGGGAATCCTGACGGTGGTCATGCGTGTGTGGGCCTTCCGGAGCAGAACTCCACGTAGTCGACGTACTCCGTGATGGTGGGGTGGTCGCCGCAGACGGGGCAGGTCGGGTCGCGGCGCAGGCGGACCTCGCTGAACTCGGTCGAGAGCGCGTCGAAGAGGAGCAGCCGGCCCGCGAGCGACTCGCCGATGCCGAGGCAGAGCTTGAGCGCCTCCGCGGCCTGCAGCGAGCCGACGATTCCCGGCAGCACGCCGAGCACCCCGCCCTCGGCGCAGCTCGGGGCGAGCTCGGGGGGCGGCGGCTGCGGGAAGAGGCAGCGGTAGCACGGTCCCTCGTGCGGATGGAAGACGGTGACCTGGCCCTCGAAGCGGTAGATCGAGCCGTGGACGAGCGGGATGTCGTGCCAGACGGCGGCGTCGTTGACGAGGTACCGGGTCGGGAAGTTGTCGGCGCCGTCGACGATCACGTCCCAGCCGTCGGCGAGGATCCGGTCGACGTTCTCGGACGTCAGCCGCTCGAGGTAGGGGATGACCTCGACGTCGGGGTTGAGCTCCTCGATCGTCCGCTTCGCCGACTCCGCCTTCCACTCCCCGAGGCGGGCGGTCGAGTGCGCGACCTGCCGCTGGAGGTTCGACTCGTCGACGCGGTCGTCGTCGACGATCCCGATCCGGCCGACGCCGGCGGCGGCGAGGTAGAGCGCGGCCGGCGAGCCGAGGCCGCCGGCCCCGATCAGAAGCACGCGTGAGTCGAGCAGCCGCAGCTGGCCCTCCTCGCCGACCTCGGGGATGAGCAGGTGGCGGCTGTAGCGGGCGCGCTTCGCCGCGTCGAGCGACCGCGGCAGCTGGACGTCGCCGCCGTTCCGCTTCCAGTCGGTGAAGCCGCCGGCGAGCGACGCGACGCTCTCGTAGCCGAGCTCCTCGAGCGCCTTGGCCGCGAACGCCGAGCGTGCGCCGCCCGCGCAGTACAGGACGAGCGGCCGGGCGCGGTCCGGCGCGACCTGCTCGATCCGCGACTCGAGGAAGCCGCGCGGTACGTGGACTGCGCCCGGAATGTGGCCCTCCTGCCACTCGTCGCGTTCGCGCACGTCGACGAGCAGCGGTGCCGCATCCGAGGCGAGGAGCGCACGCGCGCCGGCGGCGTCGACCTCCTCGATCTCGGAGCGCACCTGCTGGAGCAGTTCTCTGTAGCTCGGCATTGCTTTCCGGAATATAGCGATGGGCTTCGGTGCTACGCGGCTACTCTCGGGTCGTGACCTCCGACGCCGTCAGCGCCGCCGTCACCGGATCACGCAGGCGGATCGTGCTCTTCGTCGCGGTCGCCGCCGCGGTCGCCGCGGCCGCCGTCGTCGGCGTCACCCTGGTCGAGATGCGCGGGCAGACGACGACGCTGCCGGGCTCGGTCACCCAGCCGCGCACGGGCGTGCCGCCGCTCGAGCTCGACTTCGGCCTCGCGAACGATCAGGAGGCGCAGACGCTCGGCCGTGCGCAGACGCTCTACGACCGCGGCAAGCTCGCGCAGGCGGCGGCCCTCTTCGGGCGCTACCACTCGCTCGAGGCCCGGATCGGCTCGGCGTTCGCGGCGTGGAAGGCCGGCCACGGCCTCGGGACGCTCGAGCAGCTCGCGGCGCGGCATCCGCACAGCGCGCTCGTCGCGCTCCATCTCGGGCTCGCCGACCTCTGGGCGGGCCGGAACGGCGACGCGCTCCTCGCGCTGGAGCGGGCCGCGAAGCTCCAGCCCGACACGCCGTACGCGGTCGACGCCGAGAACCTCCTCTATCGGAAGCTGCCGCAGGGCTTGCCGCCGATCGTGCTCGGGATCCCGCTCCCGAGCACGATCGCGAAGCTGTCCACCCGCCGTCAGGTCGCCGTGCTGCGGCGCGAGGCCGGGGGCCCGGACGTGCAGGCGAAGCTCCTCTACGGGGCGGCGCTCTGGTCGCTCGAGCGGCCCGTCTCGGCCGAGCGCGAGTTCGCCGCCGCCGCGAGGCTCGCACCGCACGACCCGGTCGCGCGCACCGCCGCCGCCGTCGGGCTGTTCACGAAGGCCGAGCCCGTGCGCGCGTTCGCGAAGCTCGGGCCGCTCACGGCCGTGTTCCCGCACTCGCCGGTCGTCGAGCTCCACCTCGGCGTGCTGCTCATCTACATCGGCGAGCGCAAGAAGGCGGCCGAGCACCTTCACGCCGCGGTTGCGGATGGCCCGCACACCGCATACGCGAAACCAGCGAGGCAGCTGCTTCGGGCGCTCGGTACATAGGCCTACGTAAGGGAAATATGAGCCGAACGGCCTATGGCGCCGTTCCGGGGGCGCATGGCACAGTGCGGCATCTTCAGGGGAGGGTCATGAGTACGGGAGACGAGCGGGAGGACGTACCGCAGCCGGCGGACGTTCTCGAGACCGACCAGGCGCGAACACTGCTCGAGTCGGCGCAGGCCGCGGGCAGCGTGAGTGCAGACGAGATCGCCCTCGCGCTCGACGAGCTCGAGCTCGATCCGACACAGATCGACGACGTGTACCGAGCGCTCGAGGAGCTGCACGTCGACGTGATCGGGGCGGCGCCCGCCACCGCGGCCGAGAAGGAGGAAGTCCCGGTCGCCGTGGACGTGCGCGAGGTCTCGACGGACGCGCTCCAGCTCTTCCTCAAGGACATCGGCAAGGTCGATCTCCTGACCGCCGCCGAGGAGGTCGAGCTCGCGAAGCGGATCGAACGCGGCGACCATCGTGCGAAGCAGGAGATGGTCGAGGCGAACCTCCGTCTCGTCGTCTCGATCGCGAAGCGCTACCGGAACCAGGGGCTGCCGTTCCTCGACCTGATCCAGGAGGGGACGATCGGCCTCGTCCGTGCGGCGGAGAAGTTCGACTGGCGCAAGGGCTACAAGTTCTCGACCTACGCCACGTGGTGGATCCGTCAGGCGGTCGCGCGGGCGCTCGCCGACAAGGCGCGCACGATTCGCATGCCGGTCCACGTCGTCGAGAAGCTGAACAAGATCGTCCGCTCGGAGCGGAAGCTGCGCGCCGAGCTCTGCCGGGAGCCGTTGCCCGACGAGATCGCGCTCGATCTGGACCTGCCGGTAGAGGAGGTCGAGCAGATCATGCGCAGCGCCCAGGCGCCCGTCTCGCTCGAGAAGCCGGTCGGCGACGAGGAGGAGTCGGAGTTCGGCCACTTCCTCACCGACGAGAACGCGCCGCAGCCGGACGACGCCGCCGACACGACGCTCCGCAAGGAGCTCCTGCGGAAGATCCTCGGTACGTTGTCGCAGCGCGAGCGGCGGGTGCTCGAGCTTCGCTACGGGCTCGACGGCGAGCAGCCGCGGACGCTCGACGAGGTCGGCCGTGCGTTCAACGTCACGCGCGAGCGGATCCGCCAGATCGAGAACCAGAGCCTGAAGAAGCTGCGCGCGCTCGCCGAGTCGGGCTCGCTCAGGGACGTCGCCTAAGAGGAGCTGGCGAGACCTTCGGTCTCGCTCGCTGTGGAAGGAACTCCGCCCGCCGGAGAGCGCGGGCTCCGGCGGGCTCCGTGCTGCTTCGCGTCGCCGGACGCTACGACATGTAGCTCATCGCCGATCTCGATGCATGTTTCGACCGGATGGGCTTCGGCCGGCCGCCGCGTCGGCAGCCAGCCGCGGCCGGACGGGGCGAGGATGAAGGTGCGGCCGCGTTCGCCGACGAAGCCGAGCCGGTTCCGGACCTCGACCTCGCCGTCCCAGAGCGAGAGCCCCAGTCCCTCGAGCTCGCGCAGCAGCGTCGGCGGGTCTCCTACGAGACCGAGCTCCGAGAAGCCGACGAGCTCCTCGCCGGCGAAGGCGCCGGTGCGGCCGTGCTCCTCGAGCCCGCGGTGGGCGATCAGCTCTACGATGTTGCCTGCCGGGTCGTGGAAGTAGACGGCGAGGGCGTCCCAGTTGTCGAAGTCGAAGACGTCGCCCAGTAGCTCGACCCGCGCCTGCGCCCACGTGAGCGCGGCATCGAAACGGTCGCCGGGCACGAGCAGCGCGAAGTGATAGAAGGGTTTCCCCTCGCCCGGCGTGAAGCGCAGTGCCGTCTCGCCGATCCGGGTCGCGTCGCCGTCGAGCGGCAGGCCGAGAACGTCGCGGTAGAAGTCTGGGAGCTCCGGCGGACCGGCGAGCCTCACGTTCGTGAACCTCATCCGAGGAACTCCTCGAGCGAGCGGGCGATCCCGGGCACGTCGAGCCCGTGTGCGGCGCGGTGCTCGGCCCCGCTGCCGTAGTGGCGGAACTCCGCGTTCGGGACGCCGAGCGCGAGCAGCCGGTGCGGCCGGTCGCGCAGCGCGATCGCGATCTCGGCAGCCGAGGTGCCGGCGAGGTACGGCTCGACGAGGACGACCTCCGCCGCGTCCGCGAGCGCATCCCGCAATGAGCGGTGTGGGAAGGGTCGTACCGTCGCGAGGTACGCGACCGTGAAGTCGCGGCCCACGGTCGCCTCGAGCACCGGCGCCAGCGTGGGGCCGACGGCTACGACGAGCGGCGCGCCCGCGGGGCCGCGCCGGATCACCGTGAAGCCGCCGCCGTCGACGCGCGCGTGGTTCGCCTCTTCGCTCAGCCGGACGTAGACGCGGCCGTCGCCGCGCAGCGCGCTGCGGAAGAGCTCGTCGAGCTCGCCGGCGTGACCGGGCACGTGGATCGTCCAGCCGGGGAGCGCGGCCACGAGCGCGACGTCCTCGGGTGCCTGGTGCGTCCGGCCGGAACGTGCCGCGTCGTAGGACGCGCCCGTGCTGACGACGACGGCGCCGAGGTCGTTGTGGCCGAGGTCGAGCTTGAGGAACTCGTAGGGCCGCTCGACGACGAACGGCGTGTACGAGTGCGTGATCGGCCGGTAGCCCTCCATGGCGAGCCCCGCCGCGACGCCGATCATCAGCTGCTCGCGGATGCCGACGTCGAAGTGGCGCGGATGCTCGCCGATCGCGTCCGCCCCGATCTGGGCGGTGACGACGGCGACCCGCTCGTCCGCGTCGAGCGCCTCGCGGGTAAGCGCGTAGAAGCGCTCGCGCATGCTCGTCATCTCGGCTCGACCTCGGCGACGACGCAGCGGGGGCGCGCCGCGTCGGGCGCGGGTGACAGCGCCGCCTCGAGTGCCTCGTGGTCGCGGCCGTCGACCCGCACCGCGGTCCAGCCCTCGAGCATGAAGCGCCGCTCGATGCCCTCCTGCCAGCCGTACGAGGAGGAGTCGTTGTCGATCACGATCGCGGTCAGCGAGGCGAGCCCGAGACGGCCCGCGTACTGCACCGCCTCCCAGTTCGATCCCTCCTCGAGCTCGGCGTCGCCGACGAGACACCAGACCCGGCGTCGGGTCAGTGCAACGCCGACCGCGACTCCGAGCCCGTGGCCGAGCGAGCCGCTCGAGAGCTCGACCCCTGGGACGAGGACGCGGTCGGGGTGGTAGCCGAGCGGTGAATCGAAGCCGCCGAACCCGTCGAGCAGCTCGAGCCGGACCATGCCCTTCGCCGCGAGCACGGCGTAGTACGCGGCCGGCCCGTGGCCCTTCGAGAGGAGGAAGCGATCGTCCTCGCCGAGGACGCGGTCGTACACCACCCAGAGGACGTCGAGCGTCGAGAGCGAGCTCCGGTCGTGCTTCTCGTCGCCGGTCAGCCGCGTGAGCAGGGCCGGCAGGTCGCGATAGCCGAGTTGGGATGTCGTCGTGACTGTCATGGCACGGACGGTAGAACCTCAACTATGGTTCAAGTCAAGTGGCCAGGGAGCTGACCATCGGAGAGCTGTCGGCGCGGAGCGGCGTCTCGCAGTCGGCCCTGCGCTTCTACGAGCGCGAAGGGCTCGTCTCCGCGCGGCGGACGGACGGGAACCAGCGCCGCTACGAGACGGTGACGCTGCGCCGGGTCGCGCTCGTGCAGGCGGGCAAGGCGGCCGGGATCCCGCTCGAGCGGATCCGCGCCGCGCTCGACGAGCTGCCGGCGGGGAAGACGCCGACGAAGCGCGACTGGGAGCGTCTCTCGCGCAGCTGGCGCCGGGAGCTCGACGAGCGGATCGCGACCCTCGAGGCGATCCGCGGCC
>DASQQF010000044.1:0-5393 GCA_035643535.1 Gaiellaceae bacterium | reverse complement strand
AGCGGTTCTGGGACTCGCACCTGAAGAAGGGCAACGCGCCGCTCGTCTTCTGCGTCTTCAACAACCAGGACCTGAACCAGGTGACATGGGAGCAGCGCGTGCTTGCCGGCGACCCGCGGAATCCGGCGACGCAGCAGATCCCCGACTTCGCCTACGCGAAGTACGGCGAGCTGCTCGGGTTCAAGGGCATCCGCTGCGACCGCGCCGACGAGATCGCGGCCGGCTGGCGCGAGGCGCTCTCGACGACCGACCGCCCCGTGATCTTCGAGGTCGTCACGAACCGGGAGTTCCCGCCGCTGCCGCCGCACATCAAGCTCGAGCAGGCCCAGAAGATGGCGATGGCCGTCGCGAAGGGCGACGAGGACCGCGTCGGGATGATGGTGAAGTCCGCGCGCGGCAAGCTCGACGAGTTCAAGGAGAGCCTGAGCTGAGCCCGGCGACGGAGGTCGCGTCGGGCACGCAGGTGGAACGGGTCGAGGTCTCGGCCTACGAGATCCCCGTCGACGGGCCGGACGGGAAGGAGACCGACGGCACGCTCGCGTGGAGCTCGACGACCGTGGTGATCGTCGAGCTCGCCGCGGGCGAGGCGACCGGGCTCGGCTGGACGTACGGGCCGCGTGCCGTCGCGACGCTGATCGAGGAGGAGCTCGCCGGCGCCGTCCTCGGCACCGACCCGCTCGCGGTGCGCGGAACGTGGCACGAGCTAGGCAGGCAGCTCCGCAACGCGGGCCGCCCGGGCATCGGCGCGATGGCGGTCTCGGCGGTCGACACGGCGCTCTGGGACCTGCGGGCGCGGCTGCTCGGGCTGCCGCTCGTCGACGCGCTCGGCCGCATCCACGACGAGGTGGCGGTCTACGGCTCGGGCGGCTTCTGCAACTACCCGCTCGAGCGGCTGCGCGAGCAGCTCGGCGGCTGGGCCGCGCGGGGAATCCCGCGCGTCAAGCTCAAGGTCTCGCGGCATCCCGGGGAGGACCCGAAGCGGCTCGACGCGGTGCGCGACGAGGTCGGCGACGACGTCGACGTCTACGTCGACGCGAACGGCGCGCTCACGCGCAAGGAGGCGCTCGCGTGGGCCGAGCGGTTCGCCGGCGAGTGGGGGGTGAGCTGGTTCGAGGAGCCGGTGAGCTCGGCCGACCTCGAGGGCCTGCGGCTGCTGCGCGAGCGCGGCCCGGGCGGGCTCGACGTCGCGGCCGGCGAGTACGTGTACGTCCTCCGCGACGCGGTCAACCTGCTCGAGGCGCGGGCGGTCGACTGTCTCCAGCTCGACGTCACCCGCTGCGGCGGCGTGACAGGGCTGCTCGAGGCGGCCGGCGCGGCCGACGCGTACCAGCTCGACGTCTCGGGGCACTGCGCGCCGCAGCTCTCGGCGCACGTCCTCTGCGGCGTACGGCGGCTGCGCCACCTCGAGTACTTCCACGACCACGACCGCATCGAGCGGATGCTCTTCGACGGCTGCCTCGACCCGCAGGACGGTGCGCTCCGGCCCGACCGTTCGCGGCCGGGCCACGGGCTCGAGCTGCGGCACGAGGACGCGGCTGATTTCTGCGTGCAGCGGGAAGAGGTGACGAAGTGAGCGTGACCATCCCCCGCAGAGTCGACACCCGCTTCCGCGGCGGGATGGCCGGCATGGAGACTCTCGACCGGAAGGCCCTCGCCGCCGCCCTGCGCGACGCGGTCGAGGGCGAGGTCCGCTTCGACACGGCGAGCCGCGCGATGTACGCGACCGACGCGTCGAACTACCGGCAGCCGCCCGTCGGCGTCGTGATCCCGAGGACGCTCGACGACGTCGTCGCCGTCCACCGCGTCTGCCGCGAGCACGGCGCGCCGATCACGCCGCGCGGCTGCGGCACGAGCCTCTCCGGCGAAACCGTCAACACGGCGGTGATCGTCGACTTCACGAAGTACCTGCACGACTTCGACGACCCCGAAATGTCCGACCACACGGTCGTCTGCCGCCCGGGCGCGATCAACGAGAAGGTCAACGAGCACACGGGGAAGTGGGGCTGGATCTTCGGCCCGGACCCGTCGACGCACAGCTACTGCGCGATCGGCGGCAACATCGGCAACAACTCCTGCGGCATCCACTCGGTGCAGGCGCAGCTCTACGGCCACGGCCCGCGGACATCCGACAACGTCCACTCGCTCGAGATCGTCACGTACGACGGCCTCCGCATGTGGGTCGGCGAGACGAGCGAGGAGGAGCTGCGCGCGATCATCGACGAGGGCGGCCGGCGCGGACAGATCTACCGCGACCTGTACGACCTGATGCGCCGCTACGAGCCGCTCATCCGCGAGCGGTTCTCCTCGCCGCAGAAACTCCCTCGCCGCGTCTCGGGCTACAACCTCGACGACCTGCTGCCCGAGAACGGCTTCAACGTCGCAAGGGCGATCGTCGGCACCGAGGGCACGATCGCGACGACGCTCCAGGCGCGGCTCTACCTGACGCCGGCGATGCTCGAGCGCGAGCTCGTCGTCGTCCGCTTCGACGACATCTGCGAGGCGGGACGGCAGGTGCCGTGGATCATGGAGCACGGGCCGATCGCGCTCGAGGCCGTCGACCACCTGCTCTTCGAGCACGAGATGCACCAGAACATGCACACCTCGGCGCTCGGAGAGCTGCCGCATCGCGACAAGCCCGGAGCGTGGCTGATGGTCGAGTTCGGCGCGGACGACGCGGCCGAGGCGCGCGAGCGCGCGGAGCGGTTCGTCGCGGACGCGGTCGAGAAGCACGGCTGCGGCAGCGAGAACGTCAACATCTTCGAGAGCGAGAGCGAGGAGCAGGCGCTCTGGCAGGTGCGCGAGGGCGGCCTCGGCGCGACCGCGTTCCCCGAGACCGGTCACGACCACTGGCCCGGCTGGGAGGACTCGGCGGTGCCGCCCGAGACGGTGGGCGACTACATGGCCGACCTGAAGAAGCTCTACCGCAAGTACGGCTACCAGGGTGCGATGTACGGCCACGTCGGCCAGGGCTGCGTCCACTCGCGCATCGACTTCGACCTGCGGACGCCGAAGGGGCTCGAGGACTACCGCTCCTTCATGGAGGAGGCGGCCGACCTCTGCGTCTCGTACGGCGGCTCGCTCTCGGGCGAGCACGGCGACGGCCAGCAGCGGGCCGAGCTCCTCCACAAGCAATACGGCGAGGAGATCGTCGAGGCGTTCCGCGAGTTCAAGCGGATCTGGGACCCCGACTGGAAGATGAACCCCGGCAAGGTCGTCGACCCGTACAAGCTCGACGAGAACCTCAAGCTCGGCGCCGATTACCAGCCGTGGCGCCCGCAGGTCAAGTTCGCGTACCCCGAGGACAAGGGCGACTTCGCGCACGCGACCGTCCGCTGCGTCGGCGTCGGCAAGTGCCGCCAGCCCGAAGGCGTCGACGTCATGTGCCCGAGCTTCATGGCGACGCGCGAGGAGAAGTACACGACGCGGGGGAGGGCGCGGCTCCTCTTCGAGATGCTCGAGGGCGAGATCGTCACCGACGGCTGGCAGTCGGACGAGGTGATGGACGCGCTCGACCTCTGCCTCGCCTGCAAGGGGTGCACGAGCGACTGCCCGGTGCACGTCGACATGCCGACCTACAAGGCCGAGTTCCTCCACCACCGCTGGAAGCACCGGCTGCGCCCCCGCCATGCGTATGCGTTCGGGCTGATCGACCAGGTCGCGCGCGTCGCCTCGCGGTTCCCGGAGGTGGCGAACTTCTTCGCGCACACGCCGCCGTTCGCCCGGCTGCTCAAGCTCGCCGCGGGGATGACGCAGCAGCGCGAGATGCCGAGCTTCGCGCCGCTCACGCTCCAGCAGTGGTTCGAGGAGCGCGGCGGGACGAAGAACCCGCACGGCCGCAAGGTCGTCCTGTTCCCGGACACGTTCAACAACTACTTCCACACGGACGTCGGCGTCGCTGCCGTCGAGGCGATCGAGGCGGCGGGGTGGCAGGTCGTGATGCCGGCCCGCCACGTCTGTTGCGGGCGGCCGCTCTACGACTACGGCTTCCTCGACCTCGCCGAGCGCTACCTGCGCCGGAACCTCGAGGCGCTGCGCGAGTGGTACCGGGAGGGGATCCCGATCGTCGGGATGGAGCCGAGCTGCCTCGCGGTGTTCAAGGACGAGCTCGTCAAGCTCCTGCCGCACGACGACGACGCGAAGCGGCTCTGCCAGAACGCCTACCACTTCTCCGAGTTCTTCCGCGAGTTCGAGATCGAGCCGCCGAAGCTCGAGCGCAACGGCCTCCTCTGGGGCCACTGCCACCACAAGGCGACCGGCGGCATGGATCCCGAGGAGGAGCTTCTGCAGCAGATGGGCGTCCAGGCCGAGAAGCTCCAGGCCGGCTGCTGCGGGCTGGCGGGCTCGTGGGGCTTCGAGGCCGGCCACCACGAGGTCTCGATGAAGGTCGGGGAGCAGGGGCTTCTCCCGACCGTGCGGGAGCTGCCGGAGGATCACGTCGTGATCGCGAACGGCTTCTCCTGCAAGACGCAGATCGAGCAGGGGAACACCGGCCGGCGCGCGCTCCACGTCGCGCAGGCGATGAAGATGGCCCTCGACCACGGGCCGCAGGGGCCGCCCGGCCGGAAGCCGGAGCGCCTCTACTACGAGTCGCGCCCGCAGCCGTCGGGTGCGCGCCGCGCCGTGCGGATCGGCGGCGCAATCGCCGCCGCGGCCGCAACGCTCGCAGGCACGGCGTATGGTGCGTGGCGGCTGAGCCGCGACTGACGCAACCGCTTCCGGGGGATGAAGACGTTGTGACGACCGCCACGCCTTCTCGTAGCCGCTTCCGCGCCCGCACGGGCGAGGCCGCGGCGACCGGCGGCGAGTCCCGCTTCTACGACCTCGTCGCGCTCGCGCTCGGGCGGTACGTGCGGGCACGCTTTCGCGTCCGCGTCCTCGGCGCGCCGCTCGAGCTCCGCCACCCGTCGCTCGTCGTCTCGTCGCACCGGAGCGACGACGACGTGCCGCTCCTCGTCGCGGCGCTCTACCGGGCCGCGCACGGCCCGCTGCGGCGCGGGCCGGCCGTCCACTTCGTCGTCCGGGACGACCTGTTCGAGCCCGGCTTCTTCGCCGGCTACCCGCGCGGCGTGCCGCGCCGCCTCCGCCGCCTGCTCTGGCCGGTGGGCGTCGGGCCGGTGCTGCGGCGCCACCTGCCGTGCCATCCCGCGGCATGGCCCAACGCGGCGCGGCTCGTCCAGCTCCTGCGCGCGCACCCCGACGTGCCGCTCGAGGAGCTGCTGAGCATGCCGCTGCTCGATCCGCTGCAGACCCGCGGCGACGTGCTCGGCCGGCTGCCGCGGCTCGCGCGCGACGTCCTCGACGGCGACTTCGCCGACCTGCTCTGGCCGGTCGTCGAGCGGGCGGAGCTGAACGAGACGGTGGCCGACGAATGGTGGAGCCGCCGCCACCTGCAG
>DASQQF010000043.1:0-5371 GCA_035643535.1 Gaiellaceae bacterium | reverse complement strand
ACGTCCATCAGGTCGACGTCCTTCGGCGACGCCGTGACCGCCTCGCCCTCGGACGAGCGGCACAGCACCGTGTCGTTGACGAACTTGCCGTTGCGGTCCAGCTGCGCGCTCGCCTGCGCGATCACGTAGCGCGACTCCTCGACGGCGTCGAGGTAGACGATCTCGTCGGTGACCTTGCCGCCCGTGACCTTGCGGTACGGCGTCTGGATGAAGCCGAACTCGGAGACGGTCGCGTACGAGGCGAGGTAGCCGATCAGGCCGATGTTCGGGCCCTCCGGCGTCTCGATCGGGCACATGCGGCCGTAGTGCGTCGGATGGACGTCGCGCACCTCGATCGGCGCGCGCTCTCTGGTCAGCCCGCCCGCGCCGAGCGCCGAGAGGCGGCGCCGGTGCGTGAGGCCGGCGAGCGAGTTCGTCTGGTCCATGAACTGCGACAGCTGCGAGGAGCCGAAGAACTCCTTCAGCGCCGCGACCACGGGCCGGATGTTGATGATCGTCTGCGGCGTGATCGTGTCGACGTCCTCCGTCGTCATCCGCTCGCGGACGACCCGCTCCATCCGGTAGAGGCCGACGCGGAACGCCTCCTGGATCAACTCGCCGACCGTGCGGAGGCGCCGGTTGCCGAAGTGCTCGTACTCGTCGAGGTCGTTCGCGATCGGCGCACGCGACAGCGTCATCGCGTCGGCCGCGAAGTCCTTCGAGTCCTCGGGCAGGCCGAGCCCGACCGGCAGCTCGAGCAGCTTGCGGACGAGCGCGACGATGTCCTCGGTCGTGAGGACGCGGACGTCCTCCGGGACGCCGACGCCGAGCCGCTGGTTGAGCTTGTAGCGGCCGACCTTCGTCAGGTCGTACCGCTTCGGGTCGAAGAAGAGGGCGCGCAGGAGGTTCCGCGCGTTGTCGAGCGTCGGCGGCTCGCCCGGCCGCTGCTTCTTGAACACCTCGATCAGCGCCTCCTCCTCGCGCGTCGAGGGGTCCTTGTCGAGCGTGTTCACGATGTACGACGAGTTGTCGAAGAGCGCGAGGATCGCCTCGTTCGTCGACGTGTCGAGCGCGAAGCCGGTCGAAGGGTCCTCCGCGGGGAGCGCGCGGAGGAGCGTCGTGATCGGGAGCTTCCGCTTGCGGTCGATGCGCGCGTAGACGACGCCCTTCTTGTCGATCTCGAGCTCGAGCCACGAGCCGCGGCTCGGCATCAGGTTCGCCGTGAAGACCTGCTTCGTCGGGTCCTTCGGCTCCATCAGATAGGCGCCCGGCGAGCGCACGAGCTGCGTCACGATCACGCGCTCGGTGCCGTTGATGATGAACGTGCCGTGCTCCGTCATCATCGGGAAGTCGCCCATGAAGACGGTCTGCTCGCGGATCTCGCCCGTGTCCTTGTTCACGAAGCGGACCGTCATCGAGAGCGGTGCCTGGTAGCTGAGGTCCTTCTCGCGGCACTCCTTGATCGAGAACTGCGGCTCGCCGAAGCGGTAGGCGCCGAACTCGACGGCGAGCGAGCCGGTGTAGTCCTCGATCGGCGAGATGTCGTCGATCGTCTCCCGCAGTCCCTCGTCGAGGAACCACTGGAACGAGGCCTTCTGGATGTCGATGAGATTCGGTAGGTCGAGAACGTGCTCGAGTCGACTGAACGACGTGCGAGCGCGGGGCGAAGCGACCATCGTGGTCAAGAGAAACAGCCTCCCTTGGGACGTGCGAGAACGGGCAAGAAAGCGATCAGAGGTGCGAGCGAGCGGAACGTCGGCGCAACCAGCCAGGGTACCGGAACGACCCCCCTCGCCGCAAGCCAAGGCCGCGGCCGACGCCGGTTATGGCTTCTCACTGTAGCTCCCGACCGCGACAGCGGCAAGAACGGCCGGGATGACCGGTGCCTGCCACCGCCCGGCGGCGGCAGGCACCCGTCGCCGACTACGCCGACTACTTCAGCTCGACGGTCGCGCCGGCCTCTTCCAGCTGCGACTTGATCGAGTCGGCCTCGTCCTGCGCGACGCCCTCCTTGACCGGCTTCGGCGCCGAGTCGACGAGGTCCTTCGCCTCCTTCAGGCCGAGCCCGGTGACCGCGCGCACGACCTTGATCACCTGGATCTTCTGGCCGCCCGCCTCGGTGAGCACGACGTCGAACGAGGTCTTCTCCTCGGCCGCGGCGCCGTCGCCGCCCGCGGCGGGCGCGCCGCCCGGGGCCGCGACCGCGACAGGAGCGGCTGCCGTGATGCCCCACTCCTCCTCGATCTTGTTCTTGAGCTCGACCAGCTCGAGGACGGACATCTTCCCCAACTCGTCGAAGATCTTGTCGACTGCCATCTAGCTCTCCTCTTGGTCTTCGGCGGCCGACGCGGTGGCGTCCGCCTGTGTGGTCTCTTCGTCCGGCGACTCCTCGACCGCCGGCTCCTCCGCCGGCTCCGCTTCTGCCTCGGCCTCGACCGGCGCCTCCCCTCCGAGCTGCTCGATCCTCGCGTCGATCAGCCCGACGAGGTTCCGGAGCGGGGCGTCGAGCAGCCCCGCGAGCGTCGTGAGCGGCGCGACGATCGCGCCGAGCACCTGCCCGCGCAGCACCTCTTCCGGCGGCAGCGTCGCGAGGCTCTCGACCTCCTCGGCGCTCATCGCGCGGCCCTGCATCACGCCGCCGCGGACGGCGAGGACGCGCGTCTCGCGGGCGGTGTCGGCGAGTGCCTTCGCCGCGGCGACCATGTCGCCGTCCGCCTCGAGGAACGCGATCGCGCTCGGCCCGTCGAGCAGCGCGAGCAGCGCGTCGGCGCCGGCGGCCTCGGCGGCGCGGCGGGTGAGCGTGTTCTTGACGACGGTGAAGCGCGCGCCGCTGGAGAGCAGCCGCGTGCGCAACTCGTCGATCTGCGGCATCGTGAGGCCGCGGTAGTCGGCGACGAGCAGTGTCTCGGCCGCCTTCAGGCGCTCGGTCAGCTCGTCGACGACCTGTTGTTTTTGGTCTCTCTTCATCGCACCTCGGCGGGTCTTCCGTCCTCGCAGGGAGGACTGCCAGCGGTCTTCGGCGGGTCAGGGCTAGGCCGGAACTGTAGCGGCCTCCTGCGACACCTCGTCCAACTCCTCGACGATGCCGCGCGTGCGCCCCGGGTCGACGTGGATGCCCGGGCCCATCGTGCTCGTCAGCGTGATCTGGCGGATGTAGCGACCCTTGGCCGCCGACGGCTTCGCGCGCACGATCTCGTCGACGACCGCCGCATAGTTCTCGACGAGCGCGCGCTCGTCGAAGCTCTTCTTGCCGATCGTGACGTGGACGTTCGCGCCGCGGTCGGTCCGGTACTCGAGCTTGCCCGCCTTCGCGTCCGAGACGGCCTTGCCGACGTCGAAGGTGACGGTGCCGGTCTTCGGGTTCGGCATCAGCCCGCGCGGCCCCAGGATGCGGCCGAGCCGCCCGACGTTCCCCATCTGGTCGGGTGTGGCGATGGCCACGTCGAAGTCGGTGAAGCCCTCCTCGATCCGCTTCGCCAGGTCTGCCGAGCCGACCACGTCGGCTCCGGCCTCCTCGGCCTCGCGGGCCTTGTCGCCTTCGGCGAAGACGGCGATCCGCACGTCCCGGCCGGTGCCGTGCGGGAGCATGAGCGTGCCGCGGAGCTGCTCGTCGGCATGCCGGACGTTCAGCCCCAGGCGGAAGTGCACCTCGACGGTCTCGTCGAAGCGCGTGCCGTTCATCGACTTGAGGAGCCGCACCGCCTCGACCGGCGAGTAGAGCCGCTCGCGGTCGAAGAGCGCGCGGTCCGCCGTGTAGCGCTTGCCGCGGGAGCTCACAGCTCCACCTCGACGCCCATCGAGCGCGCCGTCCCGGCGATGATCAGCGCCGCGTGGTCGACGTCGCGCGCGTTCAGGTCCTGCAGCTTCGTCTCGGCGATCTGGCGGACCTGCTCGCGGGACAGGCGCCCGACCTTCGTCCGGTTCGGCTCTCCGGAGCCCTTCTCGAGCCGCAGCGCCTCCTTGATCAGGACGGCAGCCGGCGGCGTCTTCGTGATGAAGGTGAACGAGCGGTCCTCGAAGACGGTGATCTCGACCGGGATGATGCGGCCGTTCTGGTCGGCCGTCTGTGCGTTGAACGCCTTGCAGAACTCCATGATGTTGACGCCGTGCTGGCCGAGCGCCGGGCCGACCGGCGGCGCCGGGTTGGCCTGCCCGCCGGGGATCTGGAGCTTGATCAGGGTGAGAACCTTCTTGGCCATGCCTTCCCTCTAGTCGAGCTTCTTGACGTTGTCGAATCCGACCTCGACCGGCACCTGCCGCTCGAAGATGTTGACCATCACCTGGAGCTTCTGCGCGTCGGAGTTGACGTCGGTGATCTCGCCGTCGAAGTCCGCCAGCGGCCCGGAGGTGATCTTGACCGACTCGCCGAGCTGGAACTCGACGACCGCGCGCGTCGCCGCCGCCGCGGGCGAGCCCGTGTGGAGGATCCGGTCGACCTCCGGCTGCGAGAGCGGCACCGGCGTCGCGCCGGCGCCGACGAAGCCGGTCACGCCCGGCGTGTTCTTCACGACCGTCCAGGCGTCGTCGTCCAGATCCATGTTCACGAGCACGTAGCCCGGCAGGACGCGCTTCTCGGCCTGCACCTTCTGCCCGTCCTTCGTCTCGATCACCTGCTCGGTCGGGACGACGACGCGGCGGAAGCGCTGCCGCTGTCCCATCGACTCGATCCGGTGCTCGAGATTGGTCTTCACCTTGTTCTCGTGCCCCGAGTAGGTGTTGATGACGTACCAGCGGAACATGTGTCTCCTAGCGCAGCAGCAGGTGTTGGACGACGTATCTCCACAACTCGTCGTTCGCCCACAGGAAGGCGCCGACGATGAGGCAGGCGATGAGGACGACGGCGGTGCCGCTGACGACCGCCTGCTGGTTCGGCCACTCGACCTTCCGCAGCTCGGCCGCCGCCTCCTGCACGAAGCGGATGCCGGGGATGCCGCCCCGCGAGTCGTCGCGCTGCTGCTCGCGGCGCGGTTCGCGCGGCTCACGCGGCTCCGCCTCCTCCGAGACGGGCCGGACGGGCGGGCGCCGGGGCGGCGTCCCCTCCGCCTGTGCGCGCCGCTGCCGGCGCTGCTGCCGCGTCGAGCGGGCCATCAGCCGAGCACCATCAGCGCGTCTCCCGGTGAACGGTGTGGCGGCCGCACCAGCGGCAGTACTTGCTGAACTCGACCCGGTCGGGCGAGTTCCGCTTCGACTTCTCCGTCTGGTAGTTCCGCCGCTTGCACTCCGTGCACGCGAGCGTGATTGCGACTCTGACTCCGGTTGCCATCTCTTCTCTCGATCCGAGGGACGCGCTCCAGTAGCGCCGGGTGGGCTCGAACCACCGACCTCTGCATTATGAGTGCAGCGCTCTGACCAGCTGAGCTACGGCGCCTCGCGCCGGGGCAGTGTAGCGGAC
>DASQQF010000042.1:0-25723 GCA_035643535.1 Gaiellaceae bacterium | reverse complement strand
CGAGCCGGAGCAGGACGACCCCGGCGCCGTCCGCCGCTACCGCTTCCGCCACCCGACCGCGTCCGGCAAGACGATCGCGGCCGCCGGCTTCGTCGAGGCGGCGCGCACGCTCGGCGTGCTGATCCTCACCCACCGCCGCCTCCTCGTCTCCCAGTTCCAGCGCGACCTCGAGACCGAGGGCTACGGCGACCGCTTCAGCGACGTCGTCGAGCGCGGCCGGAAGGCGCCGCACAAGGCGCCGCTCACGATCCAGACGTACGCGTGGTTCGCACGACACGTCGAGTCGATCGACCGCGACACGTACCAGCTCGTCATCTGCGACGAGGCGCACACCGCGCTCGGCGAGAAGACGTCGGCGGCGATCCGCTCGTTCCCGGAGCCGATCTTCATCGGGATGACCGCGACCGAGCAGCTGATCGCGAAGCAGGTCTCCGACGTCTTCCCCGCCTCGGTGGACGACCTGCCGCTGCAGGATGCCGCCCGCCGCGGCCTGATCGCGCCGCTCCGCGACCTGCGCGTCCCGCCGGTGGCGGCGATCAACTCGGTGCCGATCGTCGGCGGCGACTTCGACCAGGAGATCCTGGCCAAGACCCTCGACCACCAGGCGCTGAACCAGGCCGCCGCGAGCCTCTACCGCGAGCGTTTCGACAACACGCCGGGCATCGTCTACGCGGCGGGAGTCGACCACGCGTACAACCTCGCGCAGGAGTTCCGCGCCGCGGGCCTGAAGGCGGAGGCCGTCTCCGGACGTACGCCGCCGGTGCGCCTCGCCGAGACGCTCGCCGGCTACGAGCGCGGCGAGATCAACGTCCTGATCAACGCGCAGCTGCTCGCCGAGGGCTGGAACTCGCCGCGCGCGACGGTCTGCATGCATCTCGCCCCGACCGCGTCGCGCCGCGTCTACCAGCAGCGGATCGGTCGGATCATGCGGCTCCATCCGCGCAAGGAGGCCGGCATCGTCGTCGACTTCGTGCCGAAGGGGGCGACGCACAACGAGCGCGTCGTCTCGCTCCACTCGCTGCTCGACGCCGACTTCTACCGCGAGGGCGCGCGCGTCACCCCGGCGCCGCGGCGCCGCTCGCAGCGCCGCGCCCGCCGCCGCCTGACACCGGCGCCGTGGCTGGTGCCGGTCACACCCGACGTGCGCCGCCGCATCGGCGTGATCCAGCGCGAGTGGCAGCGGATCGACCCCAAGTACCTCGACGAGGACGAGCAGCGCTACTGGGCGACGATCGCGGGGCGGCAGATCCGCTTCGACGAGCGCGCGTCGTTCGTCCAGAAGCTCACCGACCGGAGCGCGAGCAGGGCGGCACTCGAGCAGTTCCTGACTACGTGCGCCGCCGAGAACCCGAACCGGCGCCTGCGGATGATGGCGTTGCAGGACCGCGTCTCGATGCGGGTCGAGCGCGCCGACTTCGACGACCTCGTCACGCTCGTGACACAGGCCCCGACGTGGGACAAGGAGCGGCTGAGCGGGATTCGCACGCTGCTCCGCGCGATCGCCGAGGAGAAGCCCGACGCACCCGAGCAGATCCTCGCGCGCTGGACGTGGCGCCTCGCCCGCGTCACGCGCAAGGTGCAGGATCGTCGCGCGTCGGCCGAGTACCCGGATGCGAAGCGGCTGCTCGGCGCCCTCGCCAACTCGCGCGGGCACAGACACGAGGAGAACGCCGCGAAGCTCGTCCGCGCCGCACTCGACCTGCCGCGTCCGGTCGGGGCCGCGCTGCTCGCCTCCGCCGAGGGATACACGCCACGTGCGACGAAGCTGATCGAGGAGGCACGCGAGCAGCTCGGGGCGATCCAGGAGGTCGCGCTCGCGCTCTCCGAGAACCTGCCGGCGCCGAAGCAGACGTCGAGCCGCAGCCGCCGCCGCCGGCGGCGCAAGAAGAAGGCAGCGGCAGCGGCGCAGACGCAGGAGCAAGACCAGACGCAGGAGCAAGGACAGGCGCAGGACGCGAACGGTGCGCACGCGGCGCAGGGAGCATCCGAGGCCGCCGCCACGGAGCAGAAGCCCAAGCGCAACCGGCGCCGCCGGAAGCCGCCCTCCGAGAACGGCGCACGACCTCGGGAGGCGCCTGCTCCGGAGGCGGCCGAGCCGGTGCGTACCGGCGACGGTGAGTGACTCGCCTCGCCGCGTCCGACGCGAGCCTGCGCTAGCCGGCGGGCCCGCCGGCGCTCCCGCCGTCGTCGTCCTGCTGCTCGCGCTCGCGGAGGAAGCGGGTGAGCTCGGCGGCGAGGCTGTCGCCGCTCGGGAGATCCTCGGCGGCGTCGAGCAGGTCGACGCGCCGCTCGAGCTCCTCGACGTACGCGGCGGTCTCGGCGTCCGAGGAAACCGCCTCGCTCACCTGTGCGCTGTACTCCTCCGCCGCCTGCTCGAGCTCGCCCAGGTCGACGTCGGCGCCGACGAGCTCGCCGAAGCGGCGACAGAGCGCGAGCGCCGCTCGCGGGCTCGGTGCGAGCGAGACGTAGTGCGGCACCGCCGCCCAGAGGCTGACAGAGGCGAGGCCGGCCTGGCGGCAGCCGTCGAGGAGGACGCCGACGATCCCGGTCGGCCCCTCGTAGCGTGACGGCTCGACGCCGAGCTCCTCGACGAGCGCGGGATCGCTCGCCGCGGCGCTCACCGGCGCCGGACGCGTGTGCGGGACGTCGGCGAGCAGCGAGCCCAGCGTCACGACGAGCTCGATCCCCAGCTCCTGCGCGAGCTCGACGACGAGGCGCGAGTACGCCTTCCAGCGCAGGTTCGGCTCGACCCCGAGCAGGATGACGGCGTCGCGGTCGAGCCCCGGGATCGGCGCATGGAGGAACGTGTTCGCCGGCCACTCGAGCTTCCGCGTCAGCCCGTCCTCGAGCGACACCTGGGGCCGCACCGCCTGGAAGTCGTAGAAGTCCTCTGGGTCGATCTCCGCGAACGGCTCGGCCTCCCACTGGCGCGCGAGATAGCCGCCGCCGAGCGTCGCCCCCTGGCCTCCGTCGTTCCAGCCCCGGAAGGCGGCGACCAGCACCGGCCGGTGGAGCGACGGCCGCGAGGAGACGATCAGCTCCGACATCCGGAGGAGTCTAGTCCGCTGCGAGTGGCCGCCAGAGGCGCCCGACGACGCCGACCGTCCAGGCCACGAGCATCGCCGCGGTCCCGACGTGCAGGACGACGAGCCACCACGGAACGTCGCCGTACGTCCGGTACTGCACCTCGCCGATCGTCATCTGCGCCGCGAGGATCGCGAGGAGGCCGGCGCAGCCGCGGAGGAGCCACGGGTGCTCGCGGCGCCGCACCCACGCCCAGCCGGCGAGGGCGAGGAAGACGATGCCGAACACCGCGACGGCGCGAACGTGCCAGTAGACGGCGGGATAGAACGAGGCGAGACGCGGCACGACCTGCGATCCCGAACTGCCCGGGAACCGTCCCGCCGCGGTCGCGACGGTCCCGCTGACGGCGAGCACGACGACCGCGGCGAGCAGCACGCTCCCGCCGAGTCGCGCGAGCCCCGGCAGCGCGGAGCCGCCGCCCCGCACGAGCCGCGACGCGGCGAGCAGCGTCAGCACGCCGAGCGAAAGCACGACGAACGAGAGCAGCAGGTGCGAGATCACGAGGTACGGGTCGAGGTCGTAGTAGACGGTGATCGCGCCGAGCGGCGCCTGGGCGGCCGTGCCGACGAAGACGCCGGTGGCGAGCCAGCGCGTACGGCGCGTCAGCCCGGGCGTCCGCCACGCCGCGGCCGCGACCGCGAGCGTCGCGATCACCGTGAACGCCGAGATGATGCGGTTCGAGAACTCGATGTACGAGTGGTAGGTCTGCGGCAGCGCGTGCTGGGTCGTGCACGTCGGCCACTCGGGACAGCCGAGCCCGGAGCCGGTCAGGCGCACGGTCGCGCCGGAGGCGACGATCAGGACGAGCATCCCCACCGCCGCCACGGCCACGAGGCGGAAGACCCGTGGCGAGAGGGTGAGGGACAGCCGTTCCGTCAGCGCCGGGGCAGCGGGCTCGGCGTGCACGGAACGAGTGTAGAGGGCTTCACGAGACGAGGGCGACGCCGGCCCCTTCCTCGACCGCGCCGATTCTCGCGAGGAACAGGTCTGCGCGCCGGAACTCGGCCTCGACCGAGAGCGCCTTCTCCGCCGGCAGCGTCACGAGCAGACCGCCGGCGGTCTGTGCGTCGTACGCGAGCGAGAGCAGGTCGTCCGGGACGCCGTCGCTCTCGACGTGCGGCCCCGCGAACTCGCGGTTGCGCGGGTCGCCGCCGGTGCGGATACCGGACCGGGCTGCTTCGAGCGCACCCGGGAGCGCAGGCAGCGCGCGTGCGTCGAGGACGATGCGCACGCCGCTCCGCTGCGCCGTCTCGTGCGCGTGCCCGAGGAGCCCGAAGCCGGTGACATCGGTGACCGCGTTCGGCTCGAACGGCCGCAGCACCTCCGCCGCCTGCCCGTTCAGCACCGTCATCCACCGCGTCGCCTCGTCGAGGTTCGTCTTGCCCGCGAGCACGAGCCCGGTCCCGAGCGGCTTCGTGAGGAAGACGGCGTCGCCAGGCCGGGCGGCGTCCTTCCGCCACACGCCGTCGGGGTGAACGGTGCCGACGACGGCGAGGCCGTACTTCGGCTCGCTGTCGCGGATCGTGTGGCCGCCGGCGAGGAGTGCGCCCGCGCCACGCACCTGCGCCTCGGCCCCGTCGAACACCGCGCGCACGACCTCCGTCGGCAGCTCCTCGGGGAAGGCGGCGATCGAGAGCGCGAGCAGCGGCGTTCCACCCATCGCGAAGACGTCGTTCAGGGCGTTCGTCGCGGCGATCCGTCCGAAGAGCTCCGGGTCGTCGACGAGCGGCGGGAAGAAGTCGACGGTGAACACGAGCGCCCGCTCCCCGTCGAGCCGGTACACCGCGGCGTCGTCCGCGGGATCGAGCCCGACGAGCAGGTCTTCCGCCTCCGCCGGGACGAAGCCGCGCAGCAGCTCTTCGAGCCGGGCCGCCGAGTACTTCGCCGCGCACCCGCCGCCGACGCTCAGGCTCGTGAGACTCGCCGTTTCGGTCACCGCTCCATGGGGACGTCGACGAGGTTGCCCCGCTCCGTCCACGAGCCATCGTAGTTGCGGACGCGATCCGTCCGTTTCCTCGCTCTCCGGCTTCGCGCTACAGCTCACCGGGCGTCCGGAGGATCTTCCAGATCATGTAGACGCCGAGGAGGGCAGCGCCGCAGAAGCCGCCGATGCCGAGCCAGCGAAAGCCGTTGTCGAGGCGCACGAGGAGCGACGACGAGAGGAGAAGCGACGCGATGATGATCGCCGCGCCCATCCGGTTCGCGATCGAGCGGACGGTGTGTTCGACCTCGCCGAGCCCTGTCGGCACGATGCCCACCCTCAGCGAGCCCTGCTCGAGCTCGGTCACGAGATGGCCGAGCCGTCGTGGCAGCCGCGCGAGCGGCGACAGCTGCGTGTACGCGTAGGCGACCAGCCGGTTCGGCTCGAGCCGGCGCTCGGCCTCGCGGACCATGACCTCGAGCGCCTCCTCCTCGATCAGGGCGACCGGATCGAGCTCGGGATCGAGGATGCGCGCGATCGAGTCTGCCTGGGCGAGTGTCTTGCCGACGAGCGCGAACGACGTCGGCAGCCGGATGTCCCGCCGGATCGCCGCCCGTTGCAGGTCGGCGAGCGCCTGGCCCGCGTGGATCGACGCGAGCGGCCGCCAGTGGAAGCGCGGCAGCTTCCGCCTGACGTCCTGCACGAAGCCCGGCTGGTCGGAGTGGGTCGACGTGACCGAGAGCGAGATGACGAGATCGGCGACGTCGTCCGCCCGGTTCTGCGCGAGCGCGAGCAGGAGCAGCGCCAGACTGCCGCGGGTGTCCTCGTCGAGCCGGCCGAGGAGGCCGAAGTCGAGCAGCGCCAGCCGGCCGTCGTCGGTCAGGAGGACGTTGCCGCGGTGCGGGTCTGCGTGGTACACGCCCTCGACCACGACCTGGAAGACGTAGGCGCGGAAGAACTCGCGCGCGAGCCGCGATGCGTCCTCCGGCTCGACGCCGTGGCCCGGGACCAGCTTGCGGCCCGCGACTCGCTCGAGGACGAGCGCCCGCTCGCTCACGTAGGGACGGATCACCCGGGGGACGACGAGCCCGTCGAACTGCCCGACGAGACGGCGGACCAGCTCGGTGTTGTGCGCCTCCTCGAGGAAGTCGAGCTCGGCGCGCAGGTGCACCTCGAGCTCGTCCGCGAGCTCCTCGAGCTGGACGCGCCGCGCCGCCTCGGAGTGGCCGGTGGCGAGACGGGCCGTCGACCGCAGCAGGGCCAGGTCGACGCCGACCTGCTCGACGATGCCGGGCCGACGAACCTTGACGACGACGTCGTGACCGGTAGTGAGGAGCCCGCGGTGCGTCTGCGCGATCGAGGCGGTCGCGAGCGGCTCCGGATCGAGCTCGACGAACGCCTCGTCGCCGAGGTCGGTGCGCACGATCTCCTCGATCGCGGCGAACGGCACCGGCGGCACCTCGTCGACGAGATGCTCGAGCTCCTCGATGTACACGTCCGGCAGCAGGTCCGGACGGGAGGAGAGGAGCTGGCCGAGCTTGATGAACGTCGTGCCGAGCTCCTCGAGGCCATGCCGAAAGGCAAGGGCTCCCTCACGCGTAGCCTCGCGGCGGCCGGTGACACCGATCTCACCGAGAACCCGCCGGAGTCCGCTCTCGTGTGCGACGCGCCCGACGGTCAGCGCGCGCCGAGCGCGCTCCCAACGTGCGCCCACGGCCCGTTCTTCCCACCGTTTGCGGTGTCGGAAACGCGGCCGTGGAACGCACGTCGCGACGCGTGAGCTAGAAGCCGCCGCCGGTGCTCATCCCGACCGGGCTGATGCAGGCCAGGATGTAGGCGAAGAGCGCAGCGACGAGCAGCAGGTAGATGAGCCGCGCCTTGTTCACGTCGTCACCCCCTTCCTTTCGCTAGAAGCGGACATCTTGCAGGGCCTCCGCGGCCGAGCGGTACAGCCCCGCCGCAACCTCGTGATCGCCGCGCCGGGAAGCGAGATCTCCCCGCGCGACCCAGGCGGCGGCACGATGACTCGCCGAGCCGACACCTTCGAAGCTCGCCTCGGCCGCCGTGAACTCCTGCTCGGCCTCGTCGAGCCGATTCTGCTCGAGCAGCGCCCGCCCGAGCGTGAGGCGCGCACTTCCGATCTCGTCGAGGTAGTCGACGCGCTCGGCGAGCAGCTCGAGAGCATGACGCGCCTGCTCCTCGGCCTGTTCGACGCTGCCGGTGCGGAGGTGGATCTCCGCGAGCGAGGAAACGGCGCGGCCGGCATCGACGTCCCGCCCGGTCTCGAGCGCGATCGAGAACGCCTCCTTGAGCAGCGAGATCGCCTCGTCGGTGTTGCCGAGCAGGAAGTTCAGCCCGCCGAGGTTGTTCGTGAGGTCGCCGACGTGAACGCGGTCGGACAGCTCCGCGTACGCCTCCCGCGCACGCTCGGCATAGGTGCGCGCGAGTACCCAGTGCCCCTCGCGGTCGGCGAGCTGCGATGCCTGGAAGTAGGCGGCTCCGATCGTGCGCAGGTCGTCGACCGAGCGGGCGAGCTCGAGCGCCCTCTCGACGTCGTCTCGGGCCGCCTCGAAATCGCGCTGGCGGATCCAGCAGCGGGCGCGCCAGGCGAGGATGTTGGCCTTCAGCCGATCGCACGGCAGCCCCGAGCGGTCGGCGAGACCGAGCGCTTCGTTGAGCAGCGCGAGCGCCGTCTGGATGCTGTTCAGCTGGTAGCGGCAGCCGCCGAGCCTGAGCAGGACGTCGGCCCGCTCGACGTCGGAGAACGACTCGGCCTCCGAGATCTCGCGCGCCTCGTTCAGAAGCTTCAGCGCCGCTCGCTGCTCGCCGACGCGCATCTTCGCGAGCCCCGAGCCGACGAGGGCGCGCACCTGCAGCTCCGGAACGCCGGTCGCCCGCGCCGTGGCGACGAGCGGCGTGAAGGCTGCAGCCGCCTCGAGGTCTTCGTTGGCCTCGTAGAGCGCCTCCGCCCGCGCGAGCGCGCCTTCGAGGCGGCCGCGCTCGTCGGTCGCGACGCCGCTGGCGAGGAATCCGGCGTCGACGCCGAGCCGATCGGCGAGCCACTCGACCGTCTCCCGCGTCGGCTTGGTCTTGCCGCGTTCGATCTGCGAGACGTACTCCTTCGAGAAGCGCGCGCCGGCGAGGTCGCTCTGCGTCATCCCCGCGGAGACGCGGAGCTGGCGCAGACGCTCGCCCAGGCGCAGCCCTTCCGGGATGCGGCGGCTCGGGCGGCTGGTTGCGGCGTCGCTGGTCGGCATCAGCTGGTGGTAGTCAAGCGCACGCTTCACCCAAGCGCAAGCCGTCCGTTCCGCCCTCCCCCATTTAGGGCATGTTCATGCGAAAACCCTGTCAAGTACAGGAAGGGCGAAATCACTTGACCGAGGTACTTGACGGACTTCGGCATCGCTCCTATAGTGAGCGCACCTTGCAACCAGGCCGGACGCCAGGCCGGGATTTGCAGGGGGCGCGCCGGGGCTCCTGGCGAGGGAACGAGGAGGCGGATGGGCCGCAGATCTGCTCCTCGGAACCCCGCCGAGGGGGGTGCGCCTCTCGAGAAGGCCGCCTGAGCCGCAGCAGGCGGCCTTCTTGTTTTCAGCCGCGCAACCAGGCGAGGCGGGCGGCACGAAGGGACGTCAACTCGTCGTCGTCGAGCAGGCCGACGCGACGGCCGACCATGCCGAGGATGCCGCCGGCGAGCATGATCCACGCCTCCGCGTCCGCGTCGCGTTCCGGGGAGATCGAGCCCTGCGCCTGGCCGCGCCGCAGCAGGCCCGCGACGAAGTCGTGCACCTCGCGCATGTGGCGCCGCAGGTGCCGGCGCAGCTCGGCGTCCTCTGACGCCTCGCCGAGCGCCTGCACCCACAGCTCGGCGAGCTGGAGCTTCGCCGACCGCACCGAGACGTGGCCTTTCGAGATCGTCTCCACCGCCGCACACGCGTCCGGCGCCCCGTCGAGTGCCTTCTCCCAGCTGCCGCGCGTCTTCTCCCAGACGTGCTCGAGCGCGGCGAGATAGAGGTCGCGCTTCGACGCGAAGTGGCGGTACAGGATCGGCTCCGACACACCGGCAGCACGCGCGATCTCGGCGGTCGTCGTCCCGTGGTAGCTCCCCTCCGTGAAGAGGCGGATCGCCGTCTCGACGAGGTGACGGCGGCGCTCGGCCGCCGGCATCCGCGAGGCCGTCGCGCTCACGCCGCCATCTCCGCGATGTGCGCGCGCTCGACCGACGGCCGCGTGCGGACCGTGACCACCGCGACGATCGCGGCCGCGAAGGTGATCGCGGCGCTGACGAGCAGCGCGGCGTGAAGGCCGTTGACGAAGTCCTGCGCGCCCGCCGGGGTGCGGGCCGGATGGTGGATGAAGGCGGCGAGGATCGCCCCCATCAGTGCGATCCCGAGCGAGCCGCCGACCTGGCGGAAGCTGTTGAGGACGCCGGAGCCGACCCCGGCCTTGTCCACCGGCACCGCACCCATGGCGGCGGAGGTCATCGGCGACATCGTCATCGCCATCCCGACCCCGCCCAGCACCATGGCCGGCAGCAGCGTCCAGAAGTCGGAGTGGACGGTCACGCGCTGATAGAGGAGCAGCGAGACCCCCACCACCATCATCCCCGTGCCCATCAGCCAGCGCGAGCCGATCCGGTCGGACAGGCGTCCGGCGACCGGGGCGACGACGATGATCAGCATCGTCATCGGCAGGAACATCGCCCCGGCCTGGGTGGGCGAGTAGCGCAGGATGTTCTGGATGTAGAGCGAGACGAAGAAGAAGACGCCGAACATCCCGAGCGAGACGAGCATCGCAACGGTGTTCGCGCCGCTGAAGGCGCCGATCTTGAACAGGGAGAGGTCGAGCATCGGCAGCCGCTGGTGATGCTCCAGGAGGACGAAGCCGACCAGCAGGATCGCGGCGGCCAGGAAGAACGCGATGATCTCCGGCGACGTCCACCCCTTGCCGTTGCCCTCGATCAGCGCGTAGCTGAGCGCGAACAGCCCGAGCGCCGACGTGGCCAGCCCCGGCAGGTCGAGGCTCTGCTCGTGCGAGGTGTCGCGCGACTCGCGGATGAAGATCTGCGACGCGACGAGCCCGGCGGCTCCGACCGGGACGTTGACGAAGAAGATCCAGTTCCAGTTGACGTTCTCGACGATCAGGCCGCCGACGAGCGGGCCGATCGCGAGCGCGAGCGCCGAGACGCCCGCCCAGATCCCGATCGCCTGGCCCCGCTGCTTCGGCGGGAAGGTGGCGGTGATGATCGAGAGCGTCGCCGGGTTCATCATCGCGGCGCCGACGCCCTGCACCGCGCGGGCGCCGATCGGGAAGCCGGCGCTCGGCGCGAGGCCGCACGCGAGGGAGGAGAGCGTGAAGATCAGGAGGCCGACCACGAAGAGGCGGCGGCGGCCGTAGAGGTCGCCGAGCTTGCCGCCGGTGATCAGGAAGGCGGCGAACGTGAGCGCGTACGCGGTCACGATCCACTCCAGCTCCGAGATCGAGATCCGCAGGTCCTTCTCGATCGCCGGCAGTGCGACGTTCACCACCGTGTTGTCGAGCATGATCATGAAGAGGCCGAAGGCGACCGCGGCGAGCGTCCACCACTTGCGGTTCTCCTCGGCGAAGAGCCGTGCCCTCACGAGCGTTTCTCCTTGTCCGGAAGTTAGCGAGCACTAGGTTAGCGGCCGCTAACTTCTCTCCGCAACGCATAGACTCGCCGACGTGGCCGATCTCGAGGGAAGAGCGCTCGTCACCGGCGGCGGGCGCGGCATCGGCGCCAACATCGCGCGCGAGCTGTCGGGGGCCGGGATGACCGTCTGGGTGGCGGCTCGGACCCCGGAGCAGGTGAAGGCGGCCGCTGCGGAGATCGGCGGACGGGCGCTCGTCGGCGACGTCTCGAAACGGGACGACGTCGAGCGGTGGGCGCAGGCGGCGGAGCCGGTCGACCTCCTCGTCGCCAACGCGGGTGGCGGCAACCGTGGCGAGGCGTGGAAGCTCGACCCGGACGAGTGGTGGCGCGTGTTCGAGGTGAACGTCCTCGGCGTTCACCTCTGCTGCCGGGCCGTGATCCCCGGGATGCTCGAGCGCGGCCGCGGCCGCATCGTGATCGTCGGCAGCGGCGCGGCGTACCTGCCGGGCGCGACCGAGACCGGGTACACCGCCTCGAAGGCGGCCGTCTGCCGCTACGGGGAGACGCTCGCGAACGCGCTCCGCGACCGGATCCCGGTCTTCGTGATCAGCCCCGGCCTCGTGCGCACGGCGATGACCGAGGAGAACTTCCCGGACGACGCGCCCTGGACGCCGCCCGAGTGCGCGCCGCGGCTCGTGCGCGCGCTCGCCTCCGGCGAGTTCGACGCCCTCGCGGGCCGCTACCTCCACGCCGAGCACGACCCGCCCGAGTCGCTGCGCGGCCGCGTCGACGAGATCCTCGAGCAGGACTGGAACGCGATCCGGCTGCGGCGGCCCTAGCACGGGCTTTCGACTGGGTAGGCTCGAGCCATGCGTCTCGCGCTGGCGCAGATCGATCCGGTCGTCGGCGACCTCGACGGCAACCGCACGCTCGTCCTCGAGCGGATCGAGGAGGCGCGAGCCGCCGGCGCCGACCTCGTCGTCCTCCCCGAGCTCGCGGTCACCGGCTACCCGCCGGAGGACCTGCTGCTGCGGCCCGGCTTCGTGCGCGCCACGCGGGCGTCGCTCGACGCGATCGCGTCGGAGACGAGCGGCGTCGTCGCGCTCGTCGGCGTCCCGCTCCACGACGGAGACCTCTACAACGCCTGCGCGGTCTGCGCCGACGGCGCCGTCACCGGCTTCGCCCGGAAGTGGCACCTCCCCAACTACGGCGTCTTCGACGAGAAACGCTACTTCGCGCCGGGCGACGAGATCGCGCTGATCGACGTCGCGGGCGTGAGGGTCGGGATCACGATCTGCGAGGACATGTGGCTGCCGGGGCCGCCCACCACCGCTCTCGCCGCCGCGGCGGCCGATCTCGTGGTCAACCTCTCGGCTTCGCCGTTCCACGCTGGACGCGAGCGCGAACGCGAGGAGATCTTCCGTACCCGCGCCCGGGAGAACGCGGTCCGCGTCGCCCTCTGCAACATGGTCGGCGGCCAGGACGAGCTGATCTTCGACGGCCACTCGCTCGTCATCGACCGCGACGGAGCGGTCCTGGCGCGTGCGCCCGGCTTCGAGGAAACGCTTCTCGTGATCGACCTCGAGCGGCCGGAGACGGCAACCGTGGCGCCCACGGACGACGATCTCGAGCAGATGCGGCGCGCGCTCGTGCTGGGCCTGCGCGACTACGTCCGGAAGAACGGCTTCACGGACGTCGTCGTCGGCGTCTCGGGCGGGATCGACTCGGCCGTCACGGCGACGCTCGCGGTCGATGCGCTCGGGCAGGAGCGGGTCCACTGCGTCTCGATGCCCTCCCGCTACTCCTCGAAGGGGACGCGCACAGACGCGCGGGCGCTCGCGGAGAACCTCGGCTGCGACTTCCGCGAGCTGCCGATCGAGCCGGTCGTCGAGGCCTTCACGCGGGTGCTCGCCGAGCCGTTCGCCGGCCGCGAGCCGGATCTGGCGGAGGAGAACCTCCAGGCGCGGATCCGCGGCACCCTGCTGATGGCGCTGTCGAACAAGTTCGGCTGGCTGCTCGTCGCGACCGGCAACAAGTCGGAGATGTCGGTCGGCTACGCGACGCTCTACGGCGACATGGCGGGTGGGTTCGCGCTGTTGAAGGACGTGTTCAAGACGGGCGTGTTCCGGCTCGCGCGGCACCTGAACGAGCGCGCCGGGCGGGAGCTCGTGCCGCAGTCCACGATCGAGCGCCGGCCGAGCGCGGAGCTGCGCGCCGACCAGCTCGACGAGGACTCGCTGCCGCCCTACGACGAGCTCGACCGGGTGCTCGAGGCGTACGTCGAGGAGGACCGGTCGCTCGAGGAGCTGAGCGCCGACGGCTTCGACCCGGAGATCGTCGCCCGGGCCGTCGCGCTGGTCGACCGGGCGGAGTACAAGCGACGGCAGGCGCCTCCCGGCGTGCGCCTGCGGCCGAAGGCGTTCGGCCGCGACCGGCGGACGCCGATCACGAATCGCTGGCGCGGCTGAGCCGCTCGGCGAGGTCCGGCGGGCGGGTCACGACGTCCGTGAGCTCGGCCGGCTCGAACCAGCGCGCCTCGTGCGCCTCGGTCACGAGCAGCGGATCGAAGCTCCCGACGTCGACGCGGTAGACCCGCGACGCGTACCCGCCGTAGGCGGAGTCGTCGTGGTTCCGGTGGGACAGTTCCCAGACGAGCGGGCCGAGCTCGAACCCCACGAGGCCGACCTCCTCCGCCAGCTCGCGGCGAAGCGTCTGCTCGTCGCCCTCGCCCGGCTCGCGGCCGCCGCCCGGCGTCACCCACCAGTCGCCGTAGCCGTCGTCGTAGCGCAGCAGCAGCACGCGGCCACGGGCGTCCACGACGAGAGCGCGGACGTTCTCGCGGAACGGCAGCCCCGACATCCGCCCGGCGAGCTCACGGAACCAGCGGAGCCGCTCCTCCCACGGCACCGCCGCGTTCGCCGGCGAGGTCGACGGGAGGACGAAGAGCCGCGTCTTGCCGAGCGTCCGCTCCTGCGGGCCGAGCTCGGGCCGCTCGTCGAACGCGCCGCGGTACGCCTCCTTGCCGACGAAGGCGAGCCAGCCGGGCTCCAGCTCGTGCGCGATCCGCCCGAGCCGCTCGGCCGCGCCCGCGAAGTCGGCGCGACGGAGGTCGCCCGAGCCGGGCGTCGTGCGGTAGGCGGCATTCGTGAGGCCATACCCGTCCTCGAGGAGCGCGAACTGCTCGCTCGGCTCGTACAGGCGCGTGGTGAAGCGCGCAGCGTGGAGCAGGCGCCAGAAGTCGTTGCGGGGATTCGCGAAGTGCGCATGCGCCGCCGCCGAGACGCGGCCCGGGTTGATGCCGACGAAGACGACGCGCAGGCCCGGCGCGAGAACGTCGGGGACGTCGCTCGGTGCCTCCTTCACGAGCGGAACGTTACGCGGCTTCGACGCCCGGCTCGGGCTCGCGTGCGTCGAGGCGCTGCTCGAGGCCGCGTCGGAGATCCTCGCCCGTGACACGCAGGTCGTAGCGGGGCCGCCGGGGCTCGAGCTTGACGACCGTGACCGTCGGATCCCAGCCGCCGTAGCAGCGGACGTAGCACTCCGCCTCGCTCAGCGCCCGCAGCCGTCGCACCGCCGCAGCGTAGGCAGCAGCCCGGACGGAGCTCTAGCCCTGCTCGAGCGGCGCCATCGTCAGCCCGCGCTCGCGCAGCTGCTCCCAGTACAGCTCGGCCTGCTCCTGCAGGCCCGACCAGACGATCGCCTGCCCGCTCGCGTGGATCCGGTTCGCGAGCTGCATGCCCTGGTCGTACGAGATGCCCGGTACGACGCTCGAAAGCGCGGCGGCCACGCCCTGGAACGTGTTGTGGTCGTCGTTGAGGACGATCACGTGCCAAGGGCCGCCGAGTCCGGTCCCCTCGCCGCGATCCAGCCGCTCCTGCGGCGGCGTCAGCGTCGTGTCCACGACTCGATGGTAGTGCGCTAGCGTCAGGACGTGGCCACCGCCGCCCTCGACGTCGAAGCCGTCCGCGCCCGCTTCCCGGCGCTGCGAAGCGGCGTCGCCTTCCTCGACGGGCCCGGCGGGACGCAGTGCCCCGAGTCGGTGATCGACGCGATCGGCGACTACCTGCGCGACTCGAATGCGAACCTCGGCGGCGCCTTCGAGGCGAGCCGGCGCAGCGAGGCGCTCGTCGAGCGCGCGCACGAGGCCGCGGCGCACTTTCTCGGCTGCCGGCCCGAGGAGACGCTCTTCGGCCAGAACATGACGACGCTCAACTTCGCGCTCACGCGCACGGTCGGCCGCACGCTGCAGAGCGGCGACGAGATCCTCGTCACGAGGCTCGACCACGACGGGAACGTCGCGCCGTGGCTCGAGCTCGCGCACGACCTCGGCCTGCACGTCGACTTCCTCGAGATCGACGACGACACGACGCTCGACCTCGACGACCTCGAGCGGCGGGTGGGCACGCGCACGCGCGTCGTCGCGTTCCCGCTCGCCTCGAACGCCTTCGGGACGCTGACCGACGCCGCCCGGATCGTCGAGCTCGCGCACGACGCCGGTGCGCTCGCGTGGGCCGACGCCGTCCACTACGCGCCGCACGGCCCGATCGACGTCGCCGCGCTCGGCCTCGACGTCCTCGTCTGCTCGCCGTACAAGTTCTTCGGCCCGCACCTCGGCCTCGCGTTCGGGCGGGACGAGCTCCTGCGCTCGTGGCGGCCGTACAAGGTGCGCCCGGCTGCGGACGAGCCGACCGGGCATCGCTTCGAGACGGGAACGCTCGCCCACGAGCTGCTCGCAGGCTTCATCGCGGCGGTCGAGTACCTCGACTCGCTCGGGTGGGAGGCGGTCCAGGCGCACGAGCGTGCACTGGGACAGCGCTTCCTCGACGGGCTGCCGGGCCGCTGCACGCTCTACGGGCTCCCGACGATGGAAGGGCGCGTGCCGACGTTCGCGTTCCGCGTCGAAGGCGCGTCACCCCGGGAGGTCGCGGAACGGCTGGGCGAGCGCGACGTCGCAGTCTGGGACGGCGACTACTACGCGGTCGAGGGGATGACGCGGCTGGGACTCGAGCCCGAGGGTGCCGTCCGGGCCGGCTTCGTCCACTACAACACGGCCGACGAGGTCGACCGCCTGCTCGCCGCGCTCGGCGAGCTCTGATCAGGCGGCGTTGTCGGCCTTCGCCGCACTCGCCGCGGCCGCCCAGCGCGGATCGTGGCGGCGGATCCGATCCGGCTCGCGGCCGCGCGCCCGGGCGAGCTCGACCGTCAGCCGCTGAAAGAGCACGACGTCGACGACGGGGTGGCGCGTGGGCACGAGCGTGGTGTCACAGCCGAGCTCTCGCAGCGCCGCGGCGGCGGCTGCCGCGCGTTCCGCACCACGGCCCTCTCCCTCGAGCACGAAGGCGCGCACCGACTCGTCGACGGCGGCGAGGTAGCCGTGCAGGAGCTGCTCGGTCTCGTACGCCTCCGCCGCGACCCAGGCCCCCTCGCGCAGCTTGAGCACCGCCTCGTGCGCCGTCGGCAGGTCGCGGCCGGCCCCGGCGACGAGGAACCGCTCTTGCTCGCCGACCTGCGGCAGCTCCGCCTCGAGGGCAGCCGCCACCGCATCCGGCAGCCAGGACACGTCCTCGCCGCGGAGCACCGCGAGCGCCGCGACCGCACACGTGTAGCTCGCCGTGTGGCACCAGCTCTCCTCGATCTCGGGCGTGCAGACGATCACCTCCTCGCAGAGCTCGGCGATCGGCCCCTCCGGGTTCCCGGTCACGAGCCAGAGCGGCCCCTGCCACGCCCGCGCCGCCTCGAGCGTGAGCGGCGTCTCTCCCTCGTGGGAGACGACGACGAGGAGGTCCGCGTCCCGTTCGGGCCCGAGCAGGAGCTCGAGCGGCTGCACCGCCTCGCCCGCGGTCATCGCCGCGTGGAAGGACGTCCCGCAGCCGGTGAAGAGCAGCCGTGCCCCGTCGGGGAAGCTCCTGTCCACCGGCACCTGTGCCAGCCACTCGGGCTGCGCCGCGATCGAACGCCTCGTCGCCTCGCCGGGCATGACCCCGTCTATACCATCGTGGCGGTGGAGGGGTATCCGTTCGTGCACCACGAGAGCGTCCGCTTCAGCGACCTCGACGGCTTCGGCCATGTCAACAACGCCGTCTTCTCGACCTATCTCGAGCAGGCGCGGCTGGCCTGGTTCGAGTCCCACGACGGCGACGAACCGATGCCGTTGCGGGACGTGATCCTCGCCCGGACGGAGATCGACTTCCGCTCGCCGCTCGTGTTCGGAGAGCCCCTCGCGATCGGCGTCCGGCCCTCGCGGCTCGGCACGAAGAGCTTCGAGTTCGAGTACGAGCTCCGGTCCGGCGGCCGTCTCGTCGCCGAGGCGAAGAGCGTGCTCGTGGGCTACGACTACGACGCCGAACGGAGCATCGAGGTGCCCGAGCGCTGGCGCCGGAGGCTGCAGGCGGCGACAGAGGTCGTCTCGTGAGCGTCTTCCGGGGCGAGAAGCTCGACAACGGCCTGCGCGTCCTCACGGCCGACCTGCCGTATGCGCAGTCGGTGACCGTGATGCTGATGCTCGCTGCGGGGTCGCGCTACGAGACCGCCGCGACGAACGGGATCGCGCACTTCTCCGAGCACATGTTCTTCAAGGGGACGGAGCGCCGGCCGAGCGCGCGGCAGATCGCCGGCGAGATCGACGCGATCGGCGGCGAGTTCAACGCCTTCACCGGCAAGGAGTACACCGCGTACTACGTCAAGTGCGCCGCGGAGCACCGCGACGTCGCGCTCGACGTGCTCGTCGACATGCTCCGCAACTCGCGTTTCGCCGAGGAGGAGATCGAGCGCGAGAAGGGCGTGATCGTGGAGGAGATGAACATGTACTTCGACACGCCGCGCGACTACATCGGCGGCCTGTACGAGCAGCTCCTCTACGGCGACCAGCCGCTCGGCTGGGACATCATCGGCCGCAAGGAGACCGTCCGCGGCGCGACCCGCGACACCTTCCTCGGCTACCTCGACCGCTGGTACAAGCCGGCGCGGATGGTGCTGGGCGTCGCCGGCCGCACGGGCGACGACGTGCTCGAGCGGGCGCAGGAGCTGCTCGGCGACCTTCCTGCCGCCGAGAGCGGCGAGCCGGAGCCGGTCCGGCCGTACCGGAACGGCCGCGTGAGCGTCTTCACGAAGCAGTCCGACCAGGCGCACGTCTCGGTCGGCGTCCACAGCTATCCGCTCGACCACCCCGACCGCTACGCGCTCCAGCTGCTCGCCACCGTCCTCGGCGGCGGCATGTCGTCGCGGCTGTTCAGCGAGGTGCGCGAGCGGCGCGGTCTCGCCTACTACGTGTACGGCCTGAACCACAGCTACACCGACGCCGGGACGCTCTACGCCCAGGCGGGCGTCGACATCGGCCGGATCGACGAGGCGGTCGGCACGATCGCCGGCGAGCTGAAGAAGATCGCTTCGGAGCCCTTGCCGGCGGAGGAGCTCGAGAAGGCGCGGAGCTTCTCCCGCGGGCGCTTCGTCCTCCAGCTCGAGAGCCCGCAGGGGCTGATCCTGTTCGGGTTGCGCAGGGAGGTGCTCGAGCGGCGTCTCCCCGACCCGCAGGAGATCCTCGACGGCCTCGCAGCCGTGACGGCGGAGGACGTGAGTCGCGTGGCGCAGGAGCTGATCGCGGACGACCGGCTGCGGCTCGCGGTGATCGGGCCGTTCGACGACGCCGCCCGCTTCGAGCCGTTGCTCGACGGCTAGAGGCCTGATGGCCTGAGCGCAGGCACGCCGAGCAGCCTGTGCCCGGCGCATCCAACAAGGACGGACGACGACGCTTGACATTCAGGTCGGCGGTCCAGTTGGCACCTGACCCGGATCCGCCCGTTGGGGTGCCTTCGACCTCCGCCGCTGTCCGCAGTAGTGCGTTTCTACCATTCTCCGCGGACGGCGCCTACCCTCCACCGTCCGGTACGCGTCTACGGGAGGATCGAGCCGAGCTGCCCCTCGAGGTGCTCGCGCTCCCCGGTGTCCGCGATCTTCGCCGTCTCGGCGCGGCCGAGCTCCACGTAGCGGCGCGCCTCCGCCTCCTCGCCGGCCGCCGCGTGCGCGCGGGCGAGCGCCTCGTATGCCGCGGGGAGATCGAAGTCGTCCATCTCGGCCGGGAATCCCTCCACGAGCTCGAGGCAGCGGCCGGCGTGGTGGAGCGCCGGCTCCGGCCGCCCGAGCACGGCGTAGACGTGCGAGCAGAGCCAGTGGCTCCGCGCACGATTCGCCGCCGTCGCGCCGCGGGCCCGGCGCCAGTGATGCGCGGAGGCGTGCGCGCAGTCCACGACCTCGTCGGGGTCGGCGCCGGCCTCGAGCAGCTCCCACGTCCGGTTGTAGAGCTCGATCCCGAGGCGGCGATGCTCGTCGGCATCCATGGGGCTACGCGGGGGAAGCGTCAGGCTCCCCCCGCGCGACTCGACGTATACGTCCGGCTACTCGACCTGGCCGAAGCGCTTGATCTCCTCGAGCTCCTGCGCCGAGAGCTCGCGCGGAACGTCGCCCCGCGCGACCTTCTGGGCCCGGACGTGCTCGTTGATCTGGTCGACGATCTCGGGATTCGCCAGCGTCGTCACGTCACCGACGTCGGCGAAGTTCGAGATGCTCGCGATCACGCGCCGCATGATCTTGCCGGAGCGCGTCTTCGGCATGTCGGCGACGATCCAGACGTTCTTCGGGCGTGCGATCTTGCCGATGTCCCGCTCGATCGCCTGCGTGACCTTCTGCGCGACGCCGTCGCCGCCCTCGACGCCGGGCTTGAGTGAGACGTACATCTCGACCGCCCGGCCGCGAAGCTCGTCGATGACCGGCACCGCGGCCGCCTCGGCCACCTCGTCGACGGTGATCGCGGAGGACTCGAGCTCCTTCGTCCCGAGCCGGTGCCCGGCGACGTTGATCACGTCGTCGATCCGGCCGAGGATCCGGTAGTAGCCGTCTGCCGCCTGCACGGCGCCGTCGCCGGCGAGGAACGGCCAGTCGTGCCAGTCGGTGCTCTTCGGGTCGCGGTTGTACTTGCCGTAGTAGGTGTCCACGAACCGCTGGTCCTGGCCCCAGATGGTCAGCATGCGGCCCGGCCACGGGTTGCGCATGCAGATGTTCCCGGCCTTGCCGGAGCCCATCGGCACCTCGTCGCCGTTCTCGTCGAAGATGACGCCGTAGAGGCCGAGCACCGTGGGGCCGCAGCTTCCCGGCTTCATCTTCTCGAGGCCGGGAAGCGTCGAGCCGAGGAAGCCGCCGGTCTCGGTCAGCCACCAGGTGTCGGTGATCGAGGCCTCGCCCTTGCCGACGACGTGGAAGTACCAGCGCCAGACGTCCGGCTCGATCGGCTCGCCGACGGTCGTCATCGTCTTGAAGTGGTAGTCGTACTTCGCGGGCTCGTCCGGGCCGAGCTTCCGCAGCATCCGGATCGTCGTCGGTGCGGTGTGGAAGATGTCCACGCCGAGCTTCTCGGCGATCCGCCAGGGCCTGCCCGGGTCCGGATAGGTCGGCACGCCCTCGTACATGACGCTCGTCGTCCCGAGGGCGAGCGGCCCGTAGACGATGTAGCTGTGCCCGGTGATCCAGCCGATGTCGGCGAAGCACCAGTACGTGTCGTCCGGATGGATGTCCTGGTAGTACTTCGACGTCCCGGTGACGTAGGACATGTAGCCGCCGATCGAGTGCTGGGCACCCTTGGGCCGGCCGGTGGTGCCGCTCGTGTACATCAGGAACAGGGTGTCCGCCGCGTCCATCGACTCCGGCTCGACCTCCTGCCCCTCGTACTTCGGGAGCAGCTCGTCGATGAAGAAGTCGCGCCCTTCGACCATCGGGCTCTCGGAGTGGTACTCGCCCGGGATCCGCCGGAACACGAGCACCTTCTCGACCTTCGTCCCCTCCTTCGCGGCGGCCTCGATCGCCTCGTCCGCCTTCACCTTGTGGTCGATCAGCTCTCCGTTCCGGTAGTAGCCGTCGATGGTGACGAGGATCGTGCTGTCGGCGTCCGCCATGCGCTGGCCGCAGGCCGTGCCGGAGAAGCCGCCGAACACCTCGGAATGGATGACCCCGAGGCGGGCGCAGGCGAGCATCGCGACCGGCAGCTCGGGGACCATCGGCAGGTGGAACGTGACGCGGTCCTGCGGCTTCACGCCGCAGAAGTCCTTGAGCAGCGCCGCGAACTCGTTCACGCGCCGGTGCAGGTCGCGGTAGGAGATCTCCTGTGTCTCGTCCTCCTCGAGCTCGGGGACCCAGACGATCGCGTTCTCGTCGCCCCGCGTCTCGAGATGCCGGTCGACGCAGTTGACGCACGCGTTCAGCTTCCCGCCGACCCACCACTTGAAGAACGGCGGGGTCGACGTGTCGAGGATCGTGTCCCACTTCTTGTCCCAGTCGAGGAGCTCGGCGTATTCGACGAAGCACTCCGGAAACTTGTCTTCCGCGAAGCGATCCCGTATGGCCGGGTCGTTCGCGTTCGCCACCTCGGCGATCCGGGCAGGAGGGTCGTAGTACTCCTCCTCCCGCCAGTGAACAGCGATCTGGGCTTCGGAAACCTGGACGTCGTCAACGGTTCCCAACGTGCTCACCTCCTCCGTGAGGGTGAAGCTCGGGCCGGCGGGCCCGCCGAGGCGGGCCCGCCGTGTATCTCATCCGACTCGCTTTGGATCCTAAGCGACCGCGGCCGCCACGGGCTCCGATACGAGCGGCTTGCCGACCGGCAGCATCGTCTTGCCCGCGACGCCGTTCCAGACGCCGGCCGCCGACGTGTACCAGGCGACGCCCGCGGTCACGATGCCCATCCAGCCGCCCGTGTGGAGCCAGAACTCGCTCCCGCCGTGCGACAGGTTGAAGAAGCCGATCACGAGCAGGATCTCGGTCAGCTGCAGCGTCAGGAAGACGAAGAACACAGCCGTGTTCACCCGGGCGCTCGCGATCAGCATGTAGAAGTTGAAGACGGCGAACGCGAACAGGTACCAGGCGAGACCGTTCGTCAGGTCCGCGTTGCCGTTGGCGCCGAACGACGCGTTGGCCGCGAGGCTGGTCGTGTTGGCGAGGATCACGAACAGGCCGAGGCCCATCCAGAATGCACCGTAGGTGGAGAACGCCGTCGCACCGAACACGTTCCGGTTCCGGAACTCCCACATCCCGGCTAGGAACTGTCCGAGACCCCCGTAGAAGATTGCCGGACCGAGCCACAGCAGGTCCGGAATCCACGACGCGTTGTGGCCGCTGAGCAGGAACGTCGTCAGCGCGAAGCCCGCAAGACCCAGCGGGGCGGGGTCGGCAGCAGGTGTGCTTTCTACCGTCGTCACACCGCCCTGCCCCGAAGAGTAAGCACTCATGCAGCAGCCTCCTTTTGTCGGCGTCGCCGCACGGACCCCCTCGGACCGCCGGCGGCGCCGAAGTGACACAGAGAATGTGACGGAAGCCGATACTCCGCGTCAAGAAAGTGTGAACGCGAGCTAGGGCGCGAGATCGTACGGATACTGCGTCACGACCTCTGCACCGCCGTCCGTGACGAGGACGACGTCCTCGAGCCGCACGCCCCCGTAGCCGGAGCGGTAGCAGCCCGGCTCGAGGGTGATGACGTCGCCCGCGACGAGCGAGCTCTGCGAGCTGCGTCCCATCCCGGGCTCCTCGTGGACCTCGAGGCCGACGCCGTGGCCGAGGCTGTGGAAGTACCCGTCCACCAGCGCCTCGCCCGGCTTCTTCGTCCGCTGCGTCGGCACCCCGGCCGCCTCGAACGGCTCGCAGCTCTCTTCGAAGAGCGCCCGCGTGGAGGCGCCGGCCCGGACGCCGGCGAGCGAACGGTCGAGCGACTCCTTCGCGAGCGCATGCCATTCCCGGACGTCGTCGGGAACGTCGCCGACGACGAAGGTGCGGGTCATGTCGGTGTAGACGGCGGAAGCGTTGTCGCGCGGCCAGATGTCGACGACGACGGGGATGCCTGCGCGGATCGGGCCCGAGCCCATCTCGTGCCCGACGGCTCCCTGCGCCCCCGGTGCGACGATGTAGTCGTCCGCGCTCGTGTCGTGCGCTGCGAAGACGGCGTTCATGGCGGCCTTCACGCGCTCGACCGTCAGCTGCTCCCCGTCGAGGTGGAGGTCGTCGCCGCGCCGCTCGGCGCCGCGCAGGAGCTCGCGGCACGCGTCCATCGCCGCCTCGGCCGCCCGCTGCGCGCGCCGCAGCCCCGCGATCTGCGTCTCCGTCTTCGCCCGGCGGCGGTCGGCGAAGAGGTCCTGGTCGACGTCGAGCTGCACGCCCTCGGCGCGCAGCCGGTCGGCCATCGAGACCGGGAAGTTCGCGGGCACCGAAGCCCGCGTCAGCTCGAGGCTTCGCACGGCCCGCACGCAGAGCCGCCCGAGGATCTCGCGGCGCTCGAGCCCGGCTTCGACCAGTTCGTCCATGCCGAGCTCCTCGTGCGCGTGGACCTCGAACAGCCCGAGCTGACGGAGCCGGCCCGCCTCGAGCACGCTCGCGAAGACGTGGCGAGTCCCGTCGCGCTCGGCGTAGAGAAACGGATCCGGGACGGTGAGCGGAACCGCGTGCCGCATGTCCGCGGAGCGAACCGAGTCCGCGTAGATCAGGACGTCCGGCACGGGGCCGGATGCTACCCGCTCCCCGGAGCGCTAGGAGCCGACGGCCGGCGCGGCCGCGGCCTGCTTGTCGGCGTGATGGATGTAGAGGCTCGTCCGCTCGCGCGTCGTGATGTCGCGGTGGTCGGGCAGCGGCAACTCGTAGCGGACGGGCCGGGCGTGATCACGAAGCTGGCGCTCGGCGTTGTAGACGCGGTTGAACTTCCAGAGCATCCGGGCGAAGTTCGTCTGGCCCTGCGCGAGCAGCTTCACGAGGATCCACGACGCCTGGCCGACCGCCGCGAGCCCGAGGTGCTTGCGGTTGATCACCGACTGCGTCTTCACGAGCTCCTCGTAGAACTGCTCGAGGGGCAGCCGCGTCGGCAGCACCGCGTGCTGGATGTCGAACAGCCGGTAGTCGCGCGTCGTCAGCTTGCGCGACTCGGCGTGCCAGATCTCGGTTCCCGGATAGGGCGTCATCACCGTCAGGTGGACGATCTCGGGCACCGAGAGCGCGAACTCGCGTACGAGCTGGAACTGCTTCTCGTCCCAGTCCGGGTCGACGATCAGGTTGATCGCGACGAAGAGCCCGATCTTGCGTGCGACCTCGAGGGCGCGCATGTTGTCGTCGGGGCTGACACGCTTCCGGAAGAGCGCGAGGCCGTCCTCGTCGAGTGCCTCGATGCCGAGGAACATGTACTGGAGGCCGAGCCGCCGCCAACGCTCGAAGACGTCGGTGTTGCGGAGGAGGACGTCGGCACGCGTCTCGAGGTAGTACTGCTTGCGGATCCGCAGCTTCTCGACCTCGGCCGCGATGGCGTCGCCGTGCTCGGGACGGATGAACGCGACGTCGTCGACGATGAAGACGTTCGGCTCCCGGATCGACTGGAGCTCGGCCGCGGCCGCCTCGGGCGAGGCGCGCCGGTACGAACGCCCGTAGAAGGTCCAGGCGGAGCAGAAGGAGCAGTCCCAGGGGCAGCCGCGCGTGAACTCGATCGACGCGCAAGGATCGAGCTCGGCGATGAAGTACTTCCGCCGGTTGCGCATCAGGTCGCGCGCCGGCGGCACCTCGTCGATCGAGCCGAGCTTGAGCGGCGCCGGGCCGTGTCCCTCGTGCGTGATCACGCCCGGCAGGTCGCGCACCTCGCCCTCCCGGACCGCGTCGAGCAGGAGCGGTGTGATCACCTCGCCCTCGCCGCGGACGACGGCGTCGAGCCCCCCCTCCGACTCCTCGAGCACGTGCTCGCCGATGAACGAGACGCTGTGGCCGCCTGCGAAGACGAAGCAGCCCGGCAGGCGCCGCTTCGTCAGCTTCGCGAGGTCGAGCGCCTCGGGCACGTTCGCGAGGTAGTTGAGCCCGAAGGCGACCGCGTCGGGACGGAAGTCCCGGAGTTCCCGCTCGTAGTCGTCGTGGCGGAAGATCTGGAGGTCGAGGACGCGGACGTCGTGACCCGCGAGCCGTGCCGCGGCGGCGACGCGCTCGACCCCGAGCGGCTCGAGCCGGAGGAACAGCTCGGAGTACATGAGCGGGCTCGGGTGCACGAACAGCACCCGCAGCGGATCCCGGCGACCGTTCCTCATGCTCCAATCTGACCCGCTCGCAGGCGCGAGTAAACGTCCGTTCAGGCCCTGCGCAGCGGCCACCAGGAGGCACGCCCGAAGAGTGCGATCAGCGACGGGATCAGGAGCGAGCGGACGACGAACGTGTCGAGCAGCACGCCGAAGGCGATCGCGAACGCGAGCTCGCGGAACGATCGGAGCGGGACGATCGCGAGCGTGGCGAACGAGAGCGCGAGGGCGAGGCCCGCCACCGAGATCGCGCGGCTCGCACGGGGCGCCGTGTTGCGGATCGCCTCCTCCGGCGATTCGACGTCGGCCTGCTGCCAGATCCGCCCGACGATGAAGAGGTTGTAGTCGGAGCCGAACGCGACGAGCAGCACCCCAGCCGCGAGCGGGACGAAGTACGTGAGGCTCTCGTAGTGGAGGAGATCCTGGAAGACGTACGTCGTGACGCCGAAGGTGGCGGCGAGCGCGAGCGCGCTCGAGACGATCAGGTAGAGCGGCGCGAGCACCGCGCGGAGGAACAGCGCGAGCAAGACGAAGTCGACGAGGAAGATCGTCCACGAGACGGTCTCGAGGTCGCTGAAGATCTTCGACTGCGTGTCACGCGCGATCGCCGTGTCGCCGGCGTACGCGACCCTGGTGCTCGCCGGCAGCCCGGCGCGCCGGAGCAGGTTCGGCATCCGGTTCTCGAGCCGCCGCAGGTCGTCGATCGCGTTCGCCGAGAACGGCGAGTGGCGGAACACGACGAGGTAGCGGGCGCCGTTGCCCGAGCCTGCGTGGAATACGTCGTAGCGCGGCGGCAGAGCCGGAACGCCGGCGCCGATGACCGCTGCGACGCCGGGCACCCCCTGCATCAACCGTCCCAGCCGCGTGAGCGCGATCTGCTGGTCGGCGACGCCCTTCCCCACGAGCATCACGTCGCTCGGCGCGACCATGCCCGGCGCGAAGCCGCGGGACGCGTCGTTGAGCGCACGGTGCGGCGGCGAGCTGTTCGGCAGCCCGCGGATCGGCGTGAGTCCGACCCGGGCGGAGGCGATTCCC
>DASQQF010000041.1:0-10535 GCA_035643535.1 Gaiellaceae bacterium | reverse complement strand
CTCGTCTCGCTCTGCGTCCCCGAGGAGGAGCTCGAGGAGCGGGCGCTCGGGATCGCCCGGCGGCTCGCAGCCGGGGCGCGGGCGGCGGTCTCGCATACGAAACTGGCGCTCAACCAGTGGCTGCTCGCCGCCGGACCGATCTTCGACGCGTCGCTCGCGCTCGAGTTCCTCGACATGACCGGCCCCGACGTGCGGGAGGGTGTCGCCGCGGTGCGCGAGAAGCGTCTGCCAAGGTTCTCGACGTGAACGAGGCGCAGCTCCGCGAGGTGCTGGGCGAGCCGGCGGAGCTCGTCCGCAAGAAGATCGCCGGCCGGATCAACCCGCTGACGCGGCAGTTCGTCGAGCGCTCACCGTTCGTGGTGGTCGCGACCGGCCGCCCCGGCGGCGGGCTGGACGTGTCGCCCCGCGGCGACCCCGCCGGGTTCGTCCGGATCCTCGACGAGCGGACGCTGCTGCTGCCCGACCGCCCCGGCAACAAGCTCGCGGACACGCTCACGAACCTCCTCGCCGACGACCGGATCGCGCTGCTCTTCCTCGTCCCGGGCGTCAACGACACCTTCCGCGTCAACGGCCGCGGGCGGATCGTCGACGACCCGGAACTGCTTGCCGCGAGCGCCGTCGAGGGGAAGGTGCCGCGGCTCGGGATCCTCGTCGAGGTCGAGGAGGCGTACACGCAGTGCCCGAAGGCGCTGCTGCGGTCGGAGCTGTGGGACCCGGAGCGCCACGTCGACCGCTCGGAGCTGCCGAGCTCGGGCGCGATCCTCCGCTCGGTCGCCGACCCCGAGCTCGACGTGGACGAGTACGAGGAGAAGCGCACGGAGCGCTACCGGCGGCGCGAGGGCTTCTACTAGCGCGACTTCTCGGCGCGCTGGCGCTCCCAGGCGTCGAGCAGCTGCTCGACGTTGCGTCGCTGCTCGGCGCTGAACTCGAAGGCGGCGAGCAGCCGTCGCGCCTCCGCGACGTCGTCGTTCTCGACCGCGGCCTCGAGGTGCTCGCGGATCGGGATCGGCTGGCGCAGCTGCCGCCGCAGCCAGCGGAGGAGGCTGACCTGCGCCGCTTCCACTGCGCTCAGTCTCGCATCGAGAAGCGCTCGTCGGCGTGCCCGACATGTGAGCTTCGCCGCGTCTCCGGCAGCCCCGCAGGGCCCGGCCGAAGTTGTTGCGGTTCTGCGGCTGCCCGCTGGTCGTCCCGGAACACGACCGCCTCGGGCGCCCTGCGCCGGTGCGCCCGCAGTTCCGCCACGAGGTCGGAGGCCACCGGCACCGGCTGCCTGCGGGCCACGAGTGCGGAGGGCATGAGACCGGGTTCGAGCGTTCGTAGTCGGCGGCGGAAGCGGCACCGCCACTGTCGTCGACCCATGAGACGTGGTGAAGGTCTGCGATGGCGTTCGGACGAGCCGCGAGCGCCGACGAGCGAAGAGAGCGGGCAGGGCCAGCGCGCCGGCCCTGCCCTACTGCTGACGGTTCAGCGCACCCGCGCGGTGCGGCTGTTGCTCGGCCGGTACGCAGCAGTCCCGCTCAGGTGGGTCCTGTATGCGCCCGCCTTGTGGTGCCTGAGCGTGATCGTGTACCGGGACCGGTACCTCGTCGCCTGGTGAAGCCGGACCTTGGCGACGGTCTTCCACGTGCCGCGCGTCCGCAGTTGGATCGTGAGCTTCTCGCCATTGCGCGGTGGTAGCACGGAGCCCGACAGCCTCAGCCGGTGATCTGTCAGGTGCCGCAGCTGCAGCGTCACCGTTGCACGCGCACGGGCTCGCAGCGTCGTGCTGGTACTAGCGAGATGAGCCGTATCGGCAGCGAGGTACGCGCGGTAGAACCCAGGCGCCGTGTGACCCAGTTTGACCGTGTAGCGCGAGCGCTCCGTCGTTGCCTGCTGGAGCCGCACGAGGGCGGCTCTCTGCCAGCCGGTGCGCATCCGCTTCTGGATCACGAGCTGCTTTCCGTCGTGGGCCGGGTACACCGAGCCCCACAGCTGCAGCCGCTCGCCCTTCAGCCAACGCAGCTGCAGCGTCACGCGTGCGTGCGTCCGCTGCTGCGTCTGCTGCTGTTGCTGCTGTTGCTGCTGCTGCGGTTGCGCGACTACCGCGGTGGCCGCCGAGGCGGCCGGGACCGATCCGCCCGCGTTGGCTGCAGTGACGACGAGGCGGATGGTGTGGCCGACCAGGCCCGCCGTCAGCGCATACGTACCCGTGCTTGCCCCCGCGATGTCCGCGCAGGCGGCACCGCCGGCGTCGCACACGCGCCACTGGTAGGTGTACGACGTCGGCGAGTTCCCCCAGACGCCGTTGGTCGCCACGAGCAGCTGCCCCGGTTGCGCCGTTCCGAGGATCGTGGGCGGCGACGTGTTCACCGGTGGAAGCGGCAGGACGACGGAGGTAGCGGCAGAGGTCGCCGTCGCGTCTCCGTTGTCATTGCTCGCGGTGACCGCAACCCGCATAGTGCGGCCGACGTCCGTGGCGGTCAGCGTGTAGCTGTCGGCGGACGCCCCCGGGATAGCGGTGCACATGGCGCCTGTCGAGTCGCAGGACTGCCACTGGTACGAGTAGGACGTCGGCTCGTTCGCCCAGCTGCCGTTGCTCGTCGTCAGCACCTGCCCCTCAGTCGTCGTCCCGCTGATCACGGGTAGCCCTGTGTTCACCGGCTCGGGCGGCTCGTACGGCGAATAGGTCGGGCTTCCGACCTCGACGTCGATATAGGAGAGATTGTCTGCCGCATCGATCGTGGCAACTGCGCCACCGCCCTCAGCGGCAGGGGCGACCGACCCCTCCGTGGTCGGGGTCAGGTACACGGTGGTGCTCGGCGTCATGAACGTGTTCAGCGAGGTGGTCGGACAGTTCGGGTCGAGGCTGAACGTGATCCGGTAGTCCCCGGCGGTCCCGGCGCCCGTCCAGTTGTAGCCGTAGACGACCTTGCCCGAGCCGTTGATCTCCGCCGAGTAGCCGGAGCCTTCGCCGCCCGACCAGACTCCGCCGTTGAAGATCGCGGGGGCGATCAGACCCTTGCCCGTCCACTCGCCGGCGGCCGGGTCCCAGGTGAGCGCGGACGTGTACGGATCGTCGCGGCTGATCTCGAGCCGCTGGATCGTCAGCCGCGCGCACGCGGAGTAGATCGTGGCCTGCGTGCTGTCGTAGGTCGCCCCGTCGGTACCGAACACCTCCGCGTCCCGCGACCCGTAGGCGCTGTACATGCTGAACCCCTGCATCGGCGTGTCGAGATCCTTCAGAAGCGTGGTCTCGACGCGGATCGGCTTGCCCAACGGCAACGACCTCGATTCGATGTTGTCTCCCCAGTCGACCTGGCTGACCTCGACGCGCGCTGCGGCCAGCACGTTCTCGGCCTGCCAGGTGTTCGCTTCGACACCCTGTAGGTAGAGGGGCAGCCCTTCCCCGGTCGTGTACTCGGACGGCTCCAGCAACTGCGGATCGCCGAATGTCCCCCGCATCGCGAGGGTGATCCCCTCGGACCAGATCGCCGGGAACGACAGGTTGTTCCCGATCGTGGTCTCCTCGCCTCCTCCACCGCCGCCGCCGCCTCCGCCACCGGGGCCTCGGGCGATTGCGGACGGCACTGCTACGAGAGCGACCGCGACCGCCGCGACCGCCGCGACCCGAAATAGCGTCGTGTGCAGCAGCACACCGAATGACCGCTTCCCTGACATCGTCTCCCCTTCCCGGGCTACGCCAGGTCAGTCAGCTGGCGTACCCCACTTGCACTTGCCTGAGCGGATACCAGCCCTCGTCCTCCTCCTCGCCCTCGGTTCTCGGCGGCAGCCAGGTCCAGCTGTCGTCCTCGCAGCTGTCACCTTCCGTCTGGGACCCTTCGTCGGCCGGCGGGACGCGGTAGCGCACGCGGAATACGCCGCCTTTCTCGGTCTGTCTCACGTCGGAGCGCACGAGGACCCGCGTTCCGTCTCGCAGCGTCCCGTAGCCCACCGCGTGCGCGGTCGTCGCTCCTTCCGGGTACTCCTCCCCGCACTTTCCCTGCGTGCCGGGGATGTGCTGCCAGGCCCTGCACCAGTCCGTCGCCACGAGGCGATCGGCACCTCGACCGAGCACGAGACTCCCCGTGACCACCTCGTCCGCGTCAGTCGAGACGTTGAGGATGAACTTCGGCACCAGGCCGGGCCGTCCGTTGGCATGTGCGATCACGACGAGGTTCGGGTCCGTGCGCCCGCTGCACATACCGGTTCCGGGCGTCTGGCCGGTTCCGGGCGTCTCGGCCGTGAGAGCCACGATCGCCGCGGGTGCCGGAAGACCCGTCGTCGCCTCCTTCTTGCCTCTCCCGTCGAGCGGGCCGTTGGCCGCGACGCTCGACGAGACGACGAGCGCGCCGATCAACGCCACGCCGGCCGAGACTGTGAGGAGTTTCCGTTGCATCGTGTCTCCCTCCGCCAAGTTGCAGCGCGCACTCGATCCCGCCGTCGCGAGCTCCCTTCTCACGCGCGCACGCCGTCCTCCAGCTATCGGCCCGGCCCGACAGAGCCTTCCCTGCTGAATCGCTCACCGCCGCTCTGCAAGCCGCGAGAGGCGAGTCCTCGCAGGTCGAATCGATCGAGAGGGAACGTATGCTCCGCCGCGCTGGACGACATCCGCGGAACTACCGACGGGCAGAGAAGATGGGGGCTAGACCCCATCCCGGCTCCGCGCTCGGGGGCGAGCCATTCAGCCGGTCTTCGTTGTCGAGCTGGACGACGCTCTCGCAGCGCCCCGCGGGGACGCCAGGGCTGCTCGGAGCGCACCCTCTCCCCGAGCCACCTCTCCGCACCGAACAACTCGACGGCGAGCGCCGCTGCCGCACTCCGGGGCGGGTCTGAACCCTCCACAACGGGGAAGTTCCTCAGTGGGCGGTGCGTGGCTCGAACACGCGACCTCCTGCTTGTAAGGCAGGCGCTCTCCCAGCTGAGCTAACCGCCCGCGCGCGGGAACCCTAGCGCTACTTCTCGTCGAGCTTCAGCGCGGCGGAGTTGATGCAGTAGCGGAGGCCGGTCGGATGCGGGCCGTCGGGAAACACGTGGCCGAGGTGGCCGCCGCAGCTCGCGCACAGCACCTCCGTCCGCACCATCCCGAAGCTCGTGTCCGTCTCCTCCTCGAGCGCGTCGTCGCCCGCCGGCGAGTGGAACGCCGGCCAGCCGCAGCCGGAGTCGTACTTCGCCTCCGACTCGAACAGCTCGGCGCCGCAGCCCGCGCAGCGGTACGTGCCCGGCTCGAAGACGTGGTCGTACTCGCCGCTGAACGGTGCCTCGGTTCCCTTCTCGCGCAGCACGTGGTACTGCTCGGGCGTCAGCTCCGCCTGCCACTCGCGCTCGGACTTCTCGATCTTGGTCATGGACAAGGAATACCGCATGGACGGCCGGCACGGCGACCGGATCCACGGCGCCGAGGTCCCGTGGGCGACGGCCGCGACCCGAGAAGACACTGGAGGCGCTGCGCCCGCCCGAGTAGCCTCGGGAGCGTGTGGACGGTCGAGGATGAGCCGCCGGTCGACCCGGAGGCGCGCGAGCTCGCGGTGACGCTCGCCGCCGGCGGCCCGCGCTGGGTCTCGCCCGACGGAGAGTTCGCGATCTGGTCGGCGTCGCTCGGCGACGGGCGGCCGCTCACCCTCCGCGGAGCACTCGGCCACGTCGCCGCGGGCGAGAGCCTCGTCGTCGCCGGCGCGGTCGAGCGTCATCCGCGCTACGGCTGGCAGTTCGCCGTCGCCTCGTTCCACTCCGCGCTGCCCCAGACGGCCGAGGGGGTCGCGCTGTGGCTCCGCCGACGCGTGCCCGGCATCGGCCCCACGTTCGCGCGGGCGATCGTCGACCACTTCGGAGCAGAGAACGTCTTCGGGGAGCTCGACCGCGATCCCGAGCGGCTGCGCGAGGTACGGACGAAGGCGGGCCGCGCGATCTCTCGGCGCGCGATGGAGCGGGCCGTGGCGGCGTGGCGCGAGGTCGCGGCGATCCGCGAGGTCGAGGCGTTCCTCTTCGCGCACGGGATCGGCGCCGGGCTCGCCGCGCGGCTCGTCCGCACGTACGGCACCGACGTGATCGCCGTCCTCGAGGAGGATCCGTACCGCCTGACCGAGGTGCCGCGGATCGGCTTCCGCGTCGCCGACCGCGTCGCACGGTCGCTCGGGATCGAGCTCGACGCGCCGCAGCGGCTGCGTGCCGGGCTCCTGTTCGTGCTCCGCGAGGCGGCCGGAGACGGCAACGTCTACCTGCCGCTGCCGGAGCTCTGGCAGGCATCGGGGCGGCTGCTCGAGGTGCACGAGGCGGCGCCGCTCGAGGCGGCGCTCGCCTGGCTCGGTCGCGAGGGGGAGGTCGTCCTCGAGGGCGAGCGGGCGTACCTGACGAGGCTCTGGGAGGCGGAGACGCGGCTGGCGGATGCGCTCGCCGAGCGCGCGCAGGCACCCGACGGCGAGCTGTTCGAGCCGCCCGGAAGGCCCGAGCGGTTCGAGGTCTCGGACGAGCAGTGGCAGATCGTCGAGCTCGTCCGGACGCGCCCACTCGTCCTCCTCACCGGCCTCCCGGGCGCCGGGAAGACGCACACGCAGCGCGTCGTCGTCGAGCTCGCACGCCGCGCAGGCGTCCGCGTCCTCCTCTGTGCACCGACGGGGAAGGCGGCCCGGCGGATGCGCGACCTGACCGGTCACGACGCGCTCACGATCCACCGCGCGCTCGGGTACTCGCCGAACGAGGACCGCTTCCTCCGCGACGAGGACGACCCGCTCTCGAACGACGTCGAGCTCGTGATCGTCGACGAGGCGTCGATGCTCTCGCTCGAGCTCGCCGACGCGCTCTTCCGCGCCGCCGGCGACTGCCACGTCCTGCTCGTCGGCGACACGGACCAGCTGCCCCCGATCGGCCCCGGGCGGGTCCTCGCGGACGTCGTCGAGAGCGGCGTCGCACCGCGCGTCCACCTGACTGCGATCTACCGCCAGGCGGCGCGGTCGCTGATCGTCCGCAGCGCGCGCCGGATCAACGAGGGGCGGATGCCGTTCCTCTCGCTCGACGAGGCGCACGCCGAGCTCGGCGAGCAGGAGCTCGACGAGGACTTCTTCTGGATCTCCCGCAGCGGGCCCGAGAGCCTGCGCGAGGCGGTGCTCGAGATCGTCTGCGAGGCGCTGCCGCGGCGCGGCTTCGACCCACGCGCCGAGGTGATGGCCCTCGTCCCGATGCGGCGCGGCAAGGTCGGCCTGCTCGAGCTGAACGCGGAGCTCGAGCAGCGGCTCAACCCGCGCGGGACGCCCGTAGTCCGCGAGCTCCGCGTCGGCTCGCGCATCGTCCAGACCCGGAACGACTACACGCCCGAGCGCGAGGTGATGAACGGCGAGGTCGCGTTCGTGCTCGCGTGGGACGAGGAGGAGGGCGAGGCGCTCCTCTCGCTCGACGACGGCGAGCGGGAGGTCGCCGTCCCCGCGTCGGCACTCGAGACGTACGAGCTCGCGTGGGCGCTGACGATCCACCGCGCGCAGGGATCCCAGTTCCCGGCCGTCGTCGCGCCGTGGTCGTCGCAGTACCACGTGATGCTGTCGCGGCCGCTCCTCTACACGGCGGTGACGCGGGCGCAGCGGCTCTGCGTCCTCGCCGGCGAGCCGCGCGCGCTCGCGACCGCGGTCGCCCGGGCCGAGGGGCGGGCACGGCACTCCTCGCTCGCCGAGCGGGTGGCCTGAGCCGCTGCTCGAGCCCTCGAGCGCACCGACCTGGCCGGTTAGGGGGATCAGCGGTCTGCAACTTGCGAATCCGTCCCCGATTTGCGAGCCTGCCGTGACTTTCGACCAGCAAGCGTAGGAGCGAAGGAAGGGGGGACAGCATGACGAGAAGACACCTGCTCACGCGGGCACGTCGTCCTGCACGGCTGCTCTCGCTCGTCGGGGTGCTCGCGCTCGTCGCGTTCGCGTTCACAGCGGTGGCATCCGCCGACGAGAACCCGCAGCCGATCGACTTCGTGCACAACGTCGTGGACGCGCCCGCGCCGGTCACCGGCACCGAGTGGTCGAACGGGCCCAAGGTGAAGACGGGCCAGGCGATCTGCACGACGGCGACGACGACTGCCGCCAACGTCAACACCGACTGCGAGGAGAACGGCCCGCACAACGAGACCTCGATCGCCGTCAACCCGACGGACACCAACAACATGATCGGCGGGTTGAACGACTACCAGCTCTCGGTCAACCCCGGTGGCCATGTCGGCGAGAGCATCCTCTCGCGCGCGCACGTCACCCTCGACGGCGGCAAGACCTGGAGCGAGTACCCGCTGTACTCGAGCTCGACCTACCAGGCGACGGGTGACCCGTCGGTCGCCTTCGACGCGACGGGGCGCGCGTACTACGCGACGCTCGGGTTCCGCTTCGTCGGCCCCGCGAACGTCCAGAGCGCCGACGTGCTCGTCGCGAACTCGGAGGACCAGGGCAAGACGTGGGACGTTCATCGTGTCGCCGCGGGCAGCGGCGTCGGCACGAGCGTCGGCGACTTCCTCGACAAGGAGTACGTGGCGGCGTGGGGCGACGGGAATGCGATCGTGACCTTCGGCGACTTCCGCCAGGTCCAGAAGGGCGCCGTCGTCAGCGCGAACATCTACGACTCCGTCACGCACGACGGCGGCAAGACGTGGTCGAAGCCGACGAAGGTCTCCGACAGCCTGAACGAGTCGTTCGGCTCCGTTCCGGCGGTCACCGCCGACGGCCGGATCTTCGTCTCGTTCCTGAACACGCCGGACAGCCGCCTCTCCGACCCGAGCGCAGCCGACTTCGGCCGCGACGACTACATGGTCCAGCAGGTCGACCCGACGAGCGGGGCCCCGATCGGAGACGTCGCCAACGTGGGAGAGGTCTACGACGGTTACTGGGACTACCCCTGGGCGTTCGGCCGCCAGACCTACCAGGACAGCGTCTTCCGCACCTGGGCGTTCGGCAACATCACGACCGATCCGACGAATCCCGACCATCTCGCGGTCGTCTGGTCGGACATGCGGAACTCGCCCGGCACGCCCTATCCGCCGTTCGCCGACCCGTACACCGTGTCGACGAACTCGGACGTGGTCGTCAGCGAGTCGACCGACGGCGGCCAGACGTGGTCGACGCCGGCGGCGTACGCGATCCCGGGTGACCAGTTCATGCCTTGGGCGGCGTTCGACGGCAACGGCACGCTGCGAGTCGGCACCTTCGACCGCAGCTACGACGCGTCGAACCACGAGTACGGCTACACGCTGCTGACGGGGACGCCGACCTCGTACACCTCGACGCAGGTGACGACAGCGCTCTCCGACCCGACGATGAACGACCGCTGGTTCTCGGGTCTGACGCTGAACGACAGCTATCCGCGCCCGACCGAGTTCCTCGGCGACTACAGCAACATCGCCGCGGTCCCGGGCAGCGGCAGCGGGATCGTCGCCTACTGGACGGACATGCGCCAGCTCGACTGCTGGCCGTCGACGGACACGAGCTGCGGCCTGCACGGCGAAGACGGGTACTTCGCCCGCGTCGGCTCCTAGCCACTGCAGCGACACGAACGACCAGAGAGGGGCCGCTCCGGGCGGCCCCTCTCGTCGTCCCGTTTCCGGTTGGCGGGCTCGGGAACACACATCCCGCCGTGCGTTCCCGCTGGAGCAGCTTCAAGGCGATCGTGCGGCTCTGGGTCGATCTGTTCGAGCGGCACAACCTGCTCACGTATGCGAGCGCGATCGCGCTCCAGACGCTCATCGCAGCGATCTCGTTCCTTCTGCTCGGGCTCGGGATCCTCGGCGCGAGCCACGACACGCGCCTCTGGAACCGGACGATCGCGCCCGCGATCTCGCACCGTGTCCTCCCGGATGTCTACCGGGGCGTGAACGAGGTCGTCCAGCGCGTCTTCCACACCTCGTCGGCAGGGCTGATCGCACTTGCGGCCGCGCTCGCGATCTGGGAGGTCTCCGGCGTCGTGCGGGCGGTGAGCGGTGCCTTCGACGCGATCTACGGTACGTGCGACGAGCGGCCGTGGTGGATTCGCTTCCCGCTCTCGTTCGCGGTCTCTGCGGCGTTCAACGTCGCGCTGCTCGGTGCGATCCTCCTCGTGACGTCGGTGCGGGGTCCCGGCGCGTGGGAGTGGCCGGTGGCGATCCTCCGCTGGCTCGCGGCGATCGCGCTCGTCGTCGTCGCCTTCGGGACTCTCGTCCGCTGGGCGCCGGCGGAGCGACGCGCGACCCGCTGGACAAGCGCGGGCGCCGTGCTCGTCGTCACGGCCTGGATCGTCGAGACCCTCGTCTTCCGCTGGTACGTGACGAGCGTCGCCGACTTCCGCACGACGGTCGGCAGCTTCGCCGTGTTCCTCGTCGCCACCAGCTACTTCTACGTCGGCGCGATCATTCTCCTCGTCGCGATGGAGCTCGACGAGCTCGTCCGGCTCGACGTGGACGGACCGCCGGGCCGGCAAGAGCTCCTGCCGCTCGTCGCGCGCGTCATTCGAGGCGCCTCCTAGACTCGCGGCCCGGTCGGATCCGTGCGCTCAGTCCTTGCGCAGCGGCCGGAAGCCGTGTCTGGCCACGACCCAGGTGCCGAGGAATGCAAACACCGTGACGAAGA
>DASQQF010000040.1:0-18926 GCA_035643535.1 Gaiellaceae bacterium | reverse complement strand
GCGACCGACTGCCAGCCCGAGAGCGGCCGCACCTTCTCCTGGCCGACGTAGTGCGCCCAGCCGCCGCCGTTCCGGCCTTCGCAGCCGCAGAGGAGCACGAGCGCGAGGAACGTGCGGTAGATCGCGTCCGAGTGGAACCAGTGGTTCGTGCCCGCGCCCATCGCGATCATCGAGCGGCCCTGCGTGACCTCCGCGTTGCGGGCGAACTCGCGCGCGACCCGGACGGCGAGGTGCCGGTCGACCGTCGTGATCCGCTCCTGCCAGGCCGGCGTGTACGGCTTCGGGTCGTCGTAGCTCTCGGGCCAGTCGCCCGGGAGCCCGGGTCGGGCGACGCCGTAGTGGGCGAGCATCAGGTCGAGCACCGTCGTCACGAGGCGGTCGCCGACGCGCAGCGCGGGAACGCCGCGCGCGAGCACGCCGTCTTCGTCGAAGCGGGGCAGGTCGACGGCGACGTCCTCGACGCCGTCGCGCCCGTACAGGCTGAGCACCGGCTCGATCCCCTCGAGGCGCAGGTTCCAGCGCCCCTCCTCGTCCTGGTAGCGGTGCCCGACCGATCCGTTCGGCACCGCCGGACGGCCGCTGCGCCCGTCGAGCACGACCGTCTTCCACTCCGCGTGCTCCTCCTCGGTACCGAGGTCGGAGGCGCGCAGGAAGCGGTCGGGGACGAAGCCGTTTCCCCGCTCGCGCAGCGTCACGAGCAGCGGCAGGTCGGTGTAGCGGTGGGCGTACTGCTCGAAGTACGGCACGCGCCGGTCGAGCCAGAACTCCTTCAGGATCACGTGACCCATCGCCATCGCGAGCGCGCCGTCGGTGCCAGGCTTCGCCGCCAGCCAGTGGTCGGCGAACTTCACGTGCTCGGCGTAGTCGGGCGAGACGACGACGACCTTCTGGCCGCGGTAGCGCGCCTCGACCATGAAGTGCGCGTCGGGCGTCCGCGTCGTCGGCAGGTTCGTCCCCCAGATCAGGAGATAGCCGGCGTTCCACCAGTCGCCCGACTCGGGCACGTCGGTCTGGTCGCCGAAGGTCTGCGGCGAGGCGGGCGGCAGGTCCGAGTACCAGTCGTAGAAGGAGAGGATCGTGCCGCCGATCAGCGACAGGAACCGGGACCCCGACGCATACGAGGCCATGGACATCGCCGGGATCGGCGTGAACCCCGCCACCCGGTCGGGGCCGTACCGCTTGATCGTGTGGACGTGCGCCGCCGCGATCAGCTCGACGACGTCCTGCCAGGAGGCGCGGACGAAACCGCCGCGGCCGCGCTGGCGCTTGTAGAGCGCGGCCGAGTCCGGGTCCTCGACGATCGCCGCCCAGGCGTCGACGGGGTCGCCGAGCCGCTCCCGCGCACCGCGGAACATCTCCAGCAGCGAGCCGCGCACGTACGGATACTTCACGCGCAGCGGCGAGTACGTGTACCAGGAGAAGGATGCCCCACGCGGGCAGCCCCGCGGCTCGTACTCCGGCATCTCCGGCCCTGTCGACGGGTAGTCGACCGCCTGCGCCTCCCACGTGATCAGCCCGTCCTTGACGTAGACGTTCCAGGAGCAGGAGCCGGTGCAGTTGACGCCGTGGGTCGACCGCACGACCTTGTCGTGCTGCCAGCGCTCCCGGTAGAAGGACTCCCATTCGCGGCCCTTCCCGACCAGCTGGCTCCACCCTTCCGCGTTCGACTCGCCCCGGCGGAAGAACTCGTGCGTGCGAAGCAACGGCGTTTGCGGCATGAACCTCCCCGAACGACGAGGCCCGAGGTTAGAAGCACCGTAGTACGGTGTTCATCCGTACCTTCCCACATCGGCCACGGCTCCTGCGGTACCCAACACGCGAGCACAATCCACGGCGATGAGCGACGAGGAGCGACTCGATACCGCGACGGCCGTGCGCGTCGCCGCCCTGCGGGAGACGCTGCGTGCCTTTCTCCGCGAGAGCGAGCTGATCGCACAGGAGAACGGCCTCACGCCGCGGCGCCACCTGCTGCTCCTGATGATCAAGGGCGCCCCCGACGGCAGCGAGCGAGCGACGATCACCGAGCTCGCCTCGCGGCTTCGGCTCGCGCAGACGACGGTGAGCGACCTCGTCCGCCGCACCGAGGAGGCCGGGCTGATCGCGCGCGGGCGATCCCCGGACGACGGCCGTCTGGCGGTGCTCCGGCTCACGGCCGAAGGCGAGCGGAGGCTCGCGCGTTCTGTTCGGCAGCACGCCGGAGAGCGCCGCCGCCTGGGCAGGATGCTGCGCGCGCTCGACGCCGACGAGAAGGGCTAGTGCCGGAGACCCCGCCACAGCCCGTGCGGCGTCGGCTCACGCTCGAAGACACGCGGGCCGTGGGCGGCCCCGTGGCGTTGCGGCTGCTCGCCGCGTACTTCGCGGTCTCGTTGCTCGGCTGGGCCGCCGCCGCGAGCGCGCTCGTCGCCGCGGCGCCGCGGCTCGCCGCCGGCGACCTCGGCGCCTCGTCGCCGGTCCTCGCCGTGCACCTGCTCGCAGTGGGGTTCCTGCCGCTCGCCGTCGGCGGCGGTGCGCTCCACCTGCTGCCGGTGATGCTGCGCAACCCGCTCCGGAGCGAGCGGCGGCTCTGGGGGGCGCTCCCGCTGCTGGCCGCCGGCGCCTGGCTGATCGCGCCCGGAGTCGCATTCGATCTCCCGGCGGCGCTCTGGCCGGGTGCGACGCTCCTCGTCGTCGGCCTCGCGCTCGTGCTGCTCGAGCTGTCCGGCCTGGTGCTTCGAGCGCCGCGGGGGCGGATGCTCGTCGCCAGCCGAACCGGCGTCGGGCTCAGCCTCTTCCACGTGGTCGCCGCCCTCGCGCTCGGTGCCGTCGTCTTCGACCACGGCGACGCGGCGCTGCTCGGGGTCACCCACGGCCGCTGGCTGCTCGTCCACCTGCACCTCGCCGCACTCGGCTGGCTGGCCCTGCTGATCCTCGCGGTCGGCAGGACGCTCGGGCCGATGCTCGCGCTCGCTCCCGCGGCACCGCAGCGGCGCCGACCGCTCGAGGAGCTCCTCCTCGCGCTCGGGCTCTGGCTCCTGGCCGCCGGCCTCGCGGCCGATCTGCGGCCGTTGAGCTACGGCGGGGCAGCGCTGATCGTCGTCGCGCTCGGCCGCTTCGCGGCGCTGGTCGTGCGCGTCGGCCGTACCCGTCGCGTGGCGCCGGAAGGGCCGCTCCTCCACCTGCTCGCCGGTGCCGCGTTCCTCGCCCAGGCGGCGATCCTGGGGTTCGCACTGCTCGCCGGCGCAGGCCCGCAGCAGCGCGGCATCGCCGCCTACGTGCTGCTGCTGCTGCTCGGCTGGGCCGCAGGCGTCACCGTCGGCCACCTGCCGAAGCTGCTCTCGCTCTCGATCTGGGTCTGGTGGCCGCCAGGCCCCCGGCCGAAGCAGGACGCCCTCTACCCGCGGCGGCTCGCCCGGGCAGAGGCCGCCGTGTTCGCCGCCGGCGTCGAGATCGCCGCGATCGGGACGTATGCCGGGAGCAGCGCGACCGCCCTGGCCGGCAGCACGCTCGTGGCGGCAGCGGCGCTGCTCGGCGTCGCGACCACGACGCTCGTCTGGCGGCGGCGAACGATCAGTCCGTCAGCGCGCGCAGCGCGTTGAGGATGACGCCGACGTCGATCGCCTCCTGCAGCAGGGCTCCCTCGACGGGCGGCAGGTAGCCGGCGGCTGCGACTGCCATCGCGATCAGAGAGAGGGCGATGCCGACGAGGACGCTCTGGCGGGCGATGAAGAGCGCGCGGCGGCCGATCCGCACCGCGTCGGCGACCCGGTCGACGCGGTCGACGAGGATCACGGCGTCCGCGGTCTCGGAGGAGACCGTCGCGCCCGCCGAGCCCATCGCGATCCCGACGTCGGCGACCGCGAGCGCCGGGGCGTCGTTGATGCCGTCGCCGACCATGACGACGCGGCGCAGGTCGGGCCGCTCGTGCAGCGCCCGCACCACCTCGAGCTTCTCCTCGGGCGTCTGCTCCGAGTAGACACGGTCGACACCGAGCGTCCGACCGACCGCGTCCGCGACGGCCGCCTTGTCGCCGGTGACGAGGGCGACGTGGCGCACCCCGGCGTCGCGGAGGCGCGGCACGAGGTCGGTGGAGTCGGAGCGGAGCCGGTCACCGACGAGGACGACGCCCGAGAACTCGTCGTCGATCGCGACGAGGACCTTCGCGTCGCCGCCGTCGAGGCCGGCTGCGAGCCGCGGCTCGACCCGGTGCGCCCGCAGCCAGCGGGCGCTGCCGACGAGGACGCTGTGCCCGTCGACCGTGCCGCGGACGCCGCGCCCGAACTCCTCCTCGACCTCCTCGGGAATGGTGAGCGTCAGGTTCCGCTCCTCGGCTCCGGCGACGAGCGCCTTCGCGAGCGGATGCGAGGAGAGCTGGTCGAGCGAGGCGGCCAGGCGCAGCGTCTCGTTCTCGGTCAGGCCGTCGGTCGTGACGACGCGGTCGAGCTCGGGGTGGCCGAGGGTGATCGTGCCCGTCTTGTCGAACAGCACCGAGCGCGCCTCGCCGAGCTGCTCGATCGTGCCGGCTCCCTTGACGACGACGCCCGCCCGCGCGGCACGCGACAGCCCCGACACGAGCGCGATCGGTGCGGCCAGGATCAGCGGGCACGGCGTGGCGACGACGAACACGGCGAGCGCGCGGACCGCGTCGCCCGAGACGGCCCAGGCGACCGCGGCGACGAGCATCGTCGCGGGGAGGAAGAAGATCGCGTACCGGTCGGCGATGCGGACGAAGGGCGCCCGCTGCTCCTCGGCCCGCTCGACGAGCCGAACGAGTGCCGCATAGGCGCTCTCGGCGGCCGGGCGGAGAGCGCGCAGCTCGAACGCCGAGCCGGCGGCCGCCGTGCCGCTCCGGACGTTGCCGCCGCGGTGAACGGTGACGGGGAGCGGCTCGCCGGTCAGCGCCGACTCGTCGACGATCGCCTCGTCCGAGACGACCATGCCGTCGACGGGGACGACCTCGCCTGCGCGCACGAGCACGACCTCGTCGACGAGCACCTCGTCGACCGGCACCTCGAGCAGCTCGTCGTGGCGGCGGACGAGCGCCGTCCGCGGCGCCCGCTCGACGAGCGCGGTCAGCTCGCGGCGGGCACGCCGGTTCGCCGTCTCCTCGAGCGCGTTCCCGCCGGCGAGCATCAGCGCCACGACGGCTCCGGCGACGTATTCGCCGAGTGCGAGGGCCCCGGCCATCGAGAAGAGCGCGATCGCGTCGACCCCGACGTCGCGCCGCAGCAGCGACCCGAGCACCGACCAGGTGAGCGGCACGAGCAGCAGCGCGGTGGTGGCCGCCCAGAGCGAGTCCGCTGCGCGATGGTGGTCGACCGCGGCGAGCACGAGCCCGCCGAGGACGGCGGCCAGGGCGGCGGCCGCCACGAGACGGGCCGAACTCGCCCGGGCCCGGACGATCACCGCCGTCATGCCTCCATCCTCCGCCGCCCCGACGGCGAGAGCTCCGCACTAACCCGCAGTCCGCGTGCGGGATCTCGCGGCTCCGAATCGGCCTCGCCGCCGCGCATCCGTACTTCCTCACCGCGCTGACAGGGAGGCCCCGGACGCGCGCGCCGGCGTAGGGCGCTATCAGAGACGGTACGCCTGAGCGATCTCCATCCCGTTTCCACTCGGGCTCCACGAGAGCTGCTCGACCCCGCGCTTCGATGGAGCGGTCCCCAAGGAGAAGGGAGCTCGAGATGAAGACCATCCGGAAGCGCGGTTTCGTGGCGTTCGCCGCCGTGGCGGCGGTGCTCGTGCTCGCCGGCGCGGCGATCGCCGCAGGGCCGCCGGCATCGGCACCCCGTCTCGGCCAGCAGATCCAGGCCGCGCATGCGTACGGCTTCGGCCACGGGCTCGCCGCCGGTCCGATCGTGACGGCGGCAGCCGCCGACTACATCGGCATCGGCGACCAGGCGCTCGCGACCGCCCGGCACGAAGGGAAGTCGCTCGCGCAGATCGCCGTCGCCCACGGCAAGACGGTTGCCGGCCTGCAGAAGGCCGTCGTCGCAGCGTTCGAGGTTCGCCTCGAGGCGGCGGTCGCGGCGGGCAACGTGACGCAGGCGCAGGCCGAGCAGCTGAGGACGCGGTTCGAGGCACGCGTGCGGACGATGCTCGAGCGGACCGCGACCGGGCCGGTCGCCGGGCGCGGCGCCCATGGCGCCGCCCGCGGGCTCGGCCTCGGGCTCGGCCCCTGTGGCGGAGTGAACCGCTGATGCGAGAGATGCCGTGAGCGGCCGCGGAGCCACCGTCCTCGTCGTCGAGGACGAGCGCAAGATCCGCGACCTCGTCCGCGGCTATCTCGAACGCGAAGGCCTCGGCGTCCTGACCACCGAGTCGGGCGCCGAGGCCATTGCGCTCGCACGTGCCTCGACGCCGGACCTGCTCGTCCTCGACCTGCGCCTGCCGGACGTGCCCGGCGAGGAGGTGGCGCGCGAGATCAGGTCGTTTTCGGAGGTGCCGATCCTGATGCTGACCGCGAAGTCGGCCGAGGAGGACCGGATCCACGGGCTCGAGCTCGGCGCCGACGACTACCTGACGAAGCCGTTCAGCCCGCGCGAGCTCGTGCTCAGGGCGAAGTCCATCCTCCGCCGCGCCGGCACGAACGACGGCGACGGGCGGCCGCTCTCGTTCGGAGCGGGGCGTCTCGTCGTCGACGAGGCGCGGCGCGAGACGCGCGTGGACGGCGAGCCCGTGGCGCTGACACCGACCGAGTACGGAATCCTGACCTCGCTGGCGCAGGTGCCCGGTCGTGTCTACTCACGCTACGAGCTGATCAACCGCGTTCGCGGCTACGAGTTCGAGGGCTACGAGCGGACGATCGACTCGCACGTCAAGAACCTGCGCCGCAAGGTCGAGCGCGACCCGCACCGGCCCGAGATCGTGCTCACCGTCCTCTCCGGCGGCTACCGGCTCGGACTCTCCCGTGACGCGTGAGTCCGGCGGCGGGCCGACGATCGCGCTCCGGCTGCTCGGCGCCTTCGCCGGGGTCGCCGCGGTTGCGATCGCCGTCTTCGCGGGGCTGACCCTCTGGGCCGGCCGCTCCGACGTGAACGACCTCGTGCGGCGCCAGCAGCAGGCGACGATCCGCGACAGCGTCGGCGCGCTCACCGACGCGTACCTCGAGGCCGGCGTCTGGAGCGCCGCCGACTTCGGCCCCGCCCGGGCGATCGCCGTCGCCGGCGGCGCGCTGCTGGAGGTACGGGACGCGCAGGGCAAGCTCGTCCTCCAGGCCGGCCGCGGCCTCGGCCCCGGCCCGCCCGCCGGCACATGGCCGAAGCAGCTCTTCGCCTCGACCTTCGGGCCGCCGCAGACCCGCGCCGTCGTCGTGGGCGGCCGGAGAGTCGGGACGGCGAGCATCCGCTTCCCCACGAGCACGCTCCCGCCGGCGGAGCACCAGCTGCGCGACGCGCTCACGCGGACGACCGCGATCGGGGCCGGGATCGCGATCGTCGTCGCCCTCGTCGTCGGCTGGTTCGTCGCGCACGGGATCACCCGGCCGCTGCGCCGTCTCACCGCGGCCGTACGCCGGCTCGGGGCTGGCGACCACACGGCACGCGCGAACCTCGCCGCACCGGGCGAGCTCGGCGAGCTCGCCGCCGCCTTCGACCAGATGGCCGGCACCCTCGAACGCGAGGACGAGCTCCGCCGCACCCTGACCGCCGACGTCGCCCACGAGCTGCGGACGCCGGTGACGGTGCTGACCGCGCACCACGAGGCGCTCGTCGACGGCGTCGAGCAGCCCACCCCAGAGCTGCTCGCCTCGCTCCACGAGGAGGCGCTCCGGCTCGGCCGCCTGATCGAGGACCTGGAGGCGCTCGCAGCCGCCGAGGCCGCCGGTCTCCGGCTCGAGCACGAGCCGGTCCGCCTCGCCGACGTGGTCGCCCGAGCCTCCGAGCTCCTGGCGCCTCAGTTGCGGGCGGGAGAGATCGAGCTCTCGCTGACGCTCGACCACGACGTCGTCGTGCCGGGGGACGAACGGCGGTTGACCCAGATCGTGCAGAACCTCCTGGCCAACGCGGTGAAGTTCACGCCTGCCGGCGGCAGGATCGAGCTCACGCTCACCAGGGGCGACGGACGGGCGCGGATCGGCGTCTCCGACACGGGAGTCGGCATCGCCCCCGACGAGCTGCCGCACGTCTTCGACCGCTTCTGGCGCGGCCGCAGCGCCGGCGGCACCTCGGGAAGCGGCATCGGCCTCGCCGTCGTCGACGAGCTCGTGCGCGCCCACCACGGGCGTGCCGAGGTCGCGAGCCGGCCAGGCCGCGGCACGACGTTCACGATCGAGCTGCCGCTCGCGTCTCCACACGATCTCCATCTCGCCCCCTCGTCGCCTGCACGGGGCCGCGCTTCACTCGAGATGACCGGAAGCGCCGGAAGAAGCGAAGGGAAGTGATGGTCATGCGCAGCCGGCTCATCGTCATCACTGCAGTCGCCGCCCTCGCGCTCGCAGGCAGCGCGACCGCTGCGATCATCCACGGCACGCCCGCCGGCGAGACCCTCACCGGCACCCCCCGCGCGGATGTCATCAGCGGCCACGGCGGCAACGACACGATCTACGGCCTCGCCGGCGGCGACCGGCTGCGGGGCCAGAACGGCAGCGACGCCGTCTACGGCGGGGCCGGCAACGACCGCATCCACGGCGGCGCCGGGAACGACTTCCTCGTCGGAGGCACCGGTCACGACACGGTGTACGGCGGCACCGGCGACGACCGGATCAACGTCCGTGACGGAAGCCGCGACTTCGTCTCCTGCGGACGCGGCGTCGACACGGTGATCGCCGACCGGTTCGACCGCGTCACGAAGGGGGAGTGCGAGGTGATCGACCGGGGCGCGAGCCCCACGCCGACCACGCCGACGCCCACCGCGATCACCGGCACCGCCGGTGACGACATCCTCCACGGCACCCCCGCCAACGACGTCATCGACGGTAACGCCGGCAACGACCGCATCTACGGGCTCGCCGGCGACGACACCATCACCGGTGGTGCCGGCACCGATCTCGTCTACGCGGGAGCCGGCGACGACACCATCGACGTCCGGGACGGAGAAGCCGACTTCGTCTCCTGCGGCATCGGCAACGACAGGGTCGTCGCGGACACGCTCGACCGCGTCACGCGGGCCGAGTGCGAGACGATCGAGATCGGGTGAAGGACGCACCGGCGCCCCGCCCATCGCCGGCCGGCCCCCTCCTCGCCCCCCGTCGCGAAGAGGGGGTCAGCCGTACGAGCCAAGCCCGTAGTTGGCCGCGCACCGATCGGGCCCGCCACCGATGCGGCCGCCGGCCTCCGTCGCCATGCTCCTCGCCGATGAGACGCGGCCTGCTCTTCGTCGTCGCGGCGTGCAGCGCCGGAGTGCTCTACCGTCGGTTCCTGCGCGAGCCGATCCTGACGTGGGGCGCGAGCCCGGAGGAGGCGGCAGCGGTGCTTCCCGGCGACGAGCTGCTCGAAGACGCCGACGGCGTGGCGACACGCGCCGTCACGATCGACGCGCCGCGCGGCGCGGTGTGGCCCTGGCTCGTGCAGATGGGGCCGTCGCCACGTGGCGGCGCCTACACCTACGACTGGGTCGAGAACCTGCTCGGCCTGGACATGCACAGCGCCGATCGGGTCATGCCGGAGTTCCAGCACCCCCAGATCGGCGACGGCTTCGGCCTCGGCGCCAACCGGATGAGCTACGCGATCGTCGAGCCAGAGCACGTGCTCGCGGTCCGCTCCGCGGACGGCAACTGGGTCTGGACGTTCGTCCTCGGAGACCGGAACGGGAAGACGCGACTCGTCAGCCGCAACCGCTTCCGGCTCCCGAAGCTGAGGGACAGGCTCGGGATGATCCCGATGGAGCCGGGGTCGCTCGTCATGGAGCGCAAGATGCTTCGCGAGATCAAGCGGCGGGCGGAGAAGCTCGCCGCCGAACAGAAGGAGGCCGTCGATGGCTGAGCCGCGGACGAAGTTCAGCGCCGACGAGGCGCGCCGCTACGGCCAGGAGATCGGGATCGACTGGACGAGTGCCCCGTTCGACGTCGAGCAGTTCAGGATCGGGATGGACGTCGAGCTCGAGCACGGGCTCCACGACCTGCTCACGAACGTCACCGACGACGACCCGCACGTGACCGCGAAGATCGCGCTCGCCCACCTCAACGAGTTTCCCGACTACTACACGCGCCTGGAGCGGATGGAGGACGACGCCAGACGGGAGGCGGCGCAGCGCTCGTAGCGCGGGTCTCCTCCTGGGCGACGCGGGCCGGGGGCCGCCGGCGCCGGCGGCCCCCGGCCCGGACGGCTCAGAACGGCAGTGGGACGACGCTCACGGTGCCGTGAGCCTGCGCCTGCCCGTGCCCGGCCGCGTTCGTTCCGCCCCGAGCCTTCTCGAGCGCCGCGAACATCGGCTCGACATAGGCGCCGCTCGTCGGCGCGGAGCCGATCGGGAACGCGCTCACGACCCGCTGCGCGCCGGCGAGGAACGACGTCGAGATGTAGTCGCCGACCATCACGCCCTGCGTCGTGGGCGCGAGCCAGTCGAGCCGCATCGGGTCGCTGAGCACCTGCGGGTCGCTCCACGTCCGCCCGTCGTCGAGCGACGAGACGAAGCCGACCTGGATCTCGCAGGCGGGACCGCTGCAGCCCGGGTCGCGGTCGAAGTAGTAGGTCAGCGCGAGCTGCGTGTGGTCACCCGCCGTCCCGCTGTTCACGGCGAGGCCCGGAACGAACCGGTCGATGCTGCCGTCGGCGGGGCCGGCCGGGATCCGCACCGGATTCGACCAGGTGTCGCCGTCGGCGGACGAGCTGAGAACGATGTCGTTGGCGCTCCCGCCCGGCTCGAACCGGTTGTCCTGCCAGGCGACGTAGACCACGCCGTCGCGGTTGATCTCCGCCGACGGCAGCGGCGAGGTGCGTACCCCCGGGACGTTGTGCGACGAGATCTCCGACACGAGGACCGACGCGTTCCAGCTCGCGCCTCCGTCGTCGGAGCTGAAGGCCCGGATCTCGAGCCGGAAGCCCTCCCCCGGGATGAAGGCGAACGACTCGAAGGGCACGATGACGCGTCCGTCCGGCTGCACGACCGGCTGGCCGCCGAGGCCGCGGACACCGTCCGCCGGCTGGATCGGCGGGCCCCAGCTCGCCCCGCCGTCCGTCGACGTGGACATCAGCTCGCGGTCACCGAGGCTCGCGTTGTCGAACTCCGTGTAGCAGTTGCCGTAGAACGGGCTGGTCGGCGAGTCGTCGCACGTGGTCCAGTTCTTGTCGTAGAACGCGCCCGTCGCAGCGACGACGACCGGCGCGCCCCAGGTCAGACCGCCGTCGGTCGAGCGGCTGACGAGGACGTCGACGATCCCGCCGCCGGAGAAGTGGGCGCCGAGCCACGAGATCAGCCACACGTGGTCACGGGCGTCGTAGGCGACCGAGGGGTCGCTGACGGAGAAGTACTCGCCGGTGCTCATCGCCTCGATGCTGGTCTGCGGCAGGAACCCGTGCTGCCACGAGACGCCGCCGTTCCTGCTCGTCGCCCAGCCGATATCGGTCGCGCCCCCGTTGTAGACGCGACCCACCTGGAAGGCCGTCACGACGGTCGAGCCGGTCGCAAAGGTGTCGGGCTCCACCTCGGTCGCGTGCTCGCCGCTCGGCGCGTCTGCGGCCGTGTACGGGTCGGCACTCACCTGCGTCACTCCCGGCTGCGCGGCCTGCGATGCGGCCGGGAGCGCCATCGTGACTGCGGCCAGCGCGGCGGCGAGGAGCACCATCCTCCCCGACGTGGACCTCGTGCTCGTCATCGGATACCTCCTCGAAGGTCGAGGGTCGATGAACGACGCACCGCAGACCATCGCACTCCGGTGCAACGGCGTCTGGCGTCGAGACTACGACTCCGACGGCCGCAGGTCAAACGCTCGACGGGCCGCTCGAGCGACCCCGGCCGCTCGCTCAGCCGCCGCTGCCCGGCAGCGTCGGAAGGTCGGTCGGATAGACGCCGAGTGCGAAGCCGTACACGGTGTCTCCCGTGCGCGGCAGCCGGTCGAACTCCGCCACCAGCTCGGTCATGCGCTCCCAGAACTCCGACGCCTGTGCCTCGGAGATGCGGGCGTGCCGGATGAAGCCCCACAGCTTCCCGTCGCGGTATGCCGCGGCCGACTCGCGGGCGGCGACCTCGAAGTCGTTGAAGTCCCGGGGAAGCTCCTCGCCCTCGCCGCCGCGCTCGACGGCGACATAGAACATCCGCGCCGTGCGCCCGTAGAAGCGCTCCTCGACCGCGCGCACCCGCCGCGTCCGCACCACCCGGACGAGCCCGGCTGCGCCGAGCACCTTCACGTGATGCGCGACCGTGCTCTTCGGCCGCTCGAGCGCGGCCGCCAGCTCGCTCACCGTCGCCGCGCGCTCGTGGAGCAGGCCCAGGATCGTCGTGCGCAGGGGATGCCCGATCGCCTTGACCTGGGAGGGCTCGTTGAGCGCGATGCGCTCCGCCAGCTCGTAGTCCGGGGGAACAGGGTTGCCGCCCATGCGCAAATAGACTAACGTTGCCGAACGTTCCACATTTCCGGATCGATCGCGAGGAGGATCTGCGATGACCGACGTCGTGCTGTACCACCACGTCCAGGGGCTGACCGACGGAGTCCGCGCCTTCGCGGACGAGCTGCGGCAGGCCGGGCACACCGTGCACACGCCCGACGTCTTCGACGGGCGCACGTTCGGGAGCATCGAGGAGGGCATCGCCTTCGCGCGCGAAGCGGGATTCGGCACGCTCGCGGCGCGCGGCGTCTCCGCCGCCGAGGAACTCGACCTCGAGGCCGTCTACGCCGGCTTCTCCTTCGGCGCGATGATCGCCCAGCAGCTCGCGCAGACACGGCCGGGCGCCCGCGGGGCGCTGCTCATGTACTCGTGCCTCCCCGTCTCGGAGTTCGGAGACGCGTGGCCCGAGGACGTCCCCGTGCAGGTGCACGCGAAGGAGGACGACCCCGAGTTCGCCGAGGACATCGAGGCCGCACGGGCCCTCGTCGCCTCGACCGACCGCGCCGAGCTGTTCCTCTACCCGGGCGAGGAGCACCTCTTCGCCGACTCCTCCCTCCCGGCCTACGATCCCGCCGCCGCGAAGCTGCTCACCGAGCGCGTGCTGGCGTTCCTCGACATGGTCGACTCCGCGGGTCGCCGAGCAGCGAGACTGTCGGCATGACCGGTCGGACGGCTCGCGTGCTATCCGTGCTCCTACCCGTTGCGCTGGTGGCCGCGGCGTGCGGTGCCGGCACGTCGCGGACGGGTCGCACGGTCACCTTCCGCAGCTCCGGCGCCTTCCCGACCTCGACGATCGTCGGGAGACACAGCGCGAGCGGCTGCACGGCCGACGCGCGCACGGTCGTCCGGAACGCGCGCCTCTACTACGCACACAGCACGGTGGCGCCAGGCCCGGCCGACCTCTACTACTACGACCTGCGCTTCGCCTACGCGCACTTCGAGGCCGACGCGTGCACGAGCGGCGGCCTCGGCAGGGAGATGCGTCGCCGCCTGACGGCCCGCCAGCGGACGTTCCTGCTCGGCCACGTCGCGAGCGACCTGCACCGCGCCCTTCGTGCGGCGTTGAACGGTTCCTGATGCATGCGGCACGCCGCCGGGCAGCCCGCCCTCTGTGGGACGGCGGACTGCCCGGCGTGAGCGCTCTCAGTGCTTCAGGTACTTGTTCGTGAAGTACTTGGAAGCGGCCAGCGGCTTCGGGAGCAGGCCGACCGACTTGAGCGCGTGCGCGACCTGCGTCCACTGGGACTTGCGCTGGGTGAGGAGCTTGCTCTTCTTGCCCAGCGCCGGGATCGTCGCCTTCCAGCCGGCGAGGCTGTACTTCATGCCGCCGCCGATCTTCGGATACGCGGCGAGGTAGTCCTTGACCGCGGCGGCCGGGTGCGCGATCGACCAGGCCATCGCCTTCCGCGTGGCGGAGAGGAACGCCTTCGCCTGCTTGCCGTGCTGCTTCAGCCAGGACGTGGTCGCCGTGTAGACCCAGATCGGGACGTTCGGGGCGCCGAACTTCGTCGCGAGCAGCACGCTCGGACGCTTGCCGGTCGTGCTCTGGATCTGTGCGATCGCGTAGTTGACCGTGTTCGTCGCGAGGTCGATCTTGCCGGCGAGCAGCGGCGCGATGTCGTCGCTCGAGAAGATCGGCTGGCGGATCTGGCTCGCCGTGACGTGGCCCGCCTCGAGGACGTAGGGCATCATCGCCTTCGTCCACGAGTCGGTGAAGATCCCGATCGACTTGCCCTTGATCTTCTTGATGTCGATCTTCTTGCCCGGCGGGGCGACGAGGCCCCAGTTGTTGTCCTGGGAGTAGTTCGCGATCGACTTGACGTCGATTCCCGCCTTCTGGGCGAAGACGACGTCGGTGGTCGTGTCGAAGCCGATGTCGCCCCGGCCGGCGGCGAGCATCTGCACCGTCGTCGACGTGCTCGGCGGGATGACGATCTGGACGTTCAGCCCGGCCTTCTTGTAGTAGCCGCGCGCGTTGCCCACGGTGATCGGGACGGCCTCGAAGTCGATCCCGGGCCAGTCGAAGACCATCCGGAGCGTGGTGACGTGCGCGCGGTGCTTGCGCGCGACGGAGGCGGTGCCGCTCGACGCGCCGCACGCGACGGCGACGAGCGCCGCGGTCAGCGCGGCCGCGAGTGCGAGCGCGAGCCGCGCGGGGCCACGCCGGGAAGCGAACCGAACCATCGTCGTGCTCCTTTCCGTTCAGGGGTGTCTGGGGCGGATTGTCCTACGCCGGGGCGAAAAAGCGAACGCAGCCCGCGACGGGCGGTCGAGCGGGTGCGCCACGGCGTCGCGATCACCTCTCCGGCGACCATGAGCAGGAACGACGCGACGCCGATCAGGGTGAGGAGGATCGTCGCGCCGAAGACGCCCTGCGTGTCGAGCGACGCGTTCGCGGTCTGGAGGTACGTGCCGAGCCCCTGCTGCGCCGAGGCGACCCATTCTCCGATCACGGCGCCCGTCACCGCGTACGCCGCGCCGATCTTCAGGCCCGAGAAGAGGGGGCTCAGCGTCGCGGGCAGGTGGATCGAGAGGAACGCGCGGGTGCGCTTCGCGCCCATCACCCGCGCGAGGTTGACGAGATCCGGGTCGACGTGGGCGTGCCCGTCGAGCACGTTGACGACGACGGGGAAGAAGACGATCCAGGCCACGATGACGAGCTTCGGCACGAGGCCGAAGCCGAAGAGGATCGCCAGCGGGGCCGCGATCGCGACGATCGGGACGGCCTGCGAGGTGATCAGGGTCGGGTAGATGAGGCGCTGCACGAGCTTCGAGGCCGACATGACCACACCGAGGAGGAAGCCGACTCCTGCCCCGATCAGGAAGCCGTAGGCCGTCTCCTCGACCGTCTGCACCGTCAGCCCCTGGTAGATCGACCAGCGGTGGACGATCGTGGCGACCGACGACTGCGGCGTCGGCAGCGCGTACGGCTTCAGATGGAACGCGAAGATCACGAGGTTCCAGAGCCCGAAGATCAGCCCGACCGCGAGCGCGGCCATCCCGACGCGGCCGGCGCTGCGCCGCAGGAAGGCCGTCACGACGCGACCGCCTCGGCCGGGTTGTGCAGGAGCGAGAGCACCTCGCGCTTGAGCTCCGTGAAGCCGGACGAGGTGAGCACGCCGAGGTCGCGCGGGCGCGGCAGCGCGATCGGCAGGTCGGCGAGGATCCGGCCCGGCCGCCCGCTCATGACCGCGACCCGGTCGGCGAGGAAGATCGCCTCGTCGACGTCGTGCGTGACGAAGAGGACCGTCACGTTCAGGTCCTCGTAGACCGACAGCAGCCAGAGCTGCATGTCGAGGCGCGTCTGGGCGTCGAGGGCGCCGAACGGCTCGTCGAGCAGGAGCACGTCGGTGTGGAGGGCGAGCGTCCGCATCAGCGCCACCCGCTGGCGCATGCCGCCCGAGAGCGCATGCGGGTAGTGGTCGAGGAACTCGCCGAGGCCGTAGCGGGCGGCGAGGGCGGCCGCCTCCTCGCGGTCGCGGCTCGTCGCGCCGCGCGTGAGGGCGGCGCCGAGGACGATGTTGCCGACGACCGTCCGCCACGGGATCAGCAGGTCCTTCTGGAGCATGTAGCCGACGTGGCCGGTCTGGCCGGTCACGTCGCGGCCGTCGAGGAGGACGCGGCCGGAGCTCGGGCGCAGGAGCCCGGAGACGATGTTGAAGAGCGTCGACTTGCCGCTCCCGGAGGGGCCGACGATCGAGACGAACTCGGAGCGGCCGATCTCGAGGCTCAGGCGGTCGAGCGCGAGCGCGCCGTCGAAGCGCACGGTGACGTCGTCGACGACGACCTTCGGCTCGACACCGCCCTGCTGCGCCGCGACCCCGTTCACGGGCGCATCTTTGCAGCCGACGGGCCGAGGCCCTAGTCCGCGCGGCGAAGGATCACGAGCCGCGGGCTGCTGCTGACTCGGCGGAAGCGGCCGCCCGCGAGCAGGCCGGCCTCCACGGAATGTTGCTGCGCAGGGTCGAAGACGATCAGCGGGTATCCGGCGACGGCCGCGCGCCACTGGTCGCCGATGCGGTTCCGGTAGCAGAAGAGGAGGCGGATCTGGCGGTTCGTCGGAAGCTCGAAGCGAACGTCGTAGGCGACGTGCCCGCGGAGCCGCGGCTCCGTCCAGAGCAGCCAGTCGGCGTAGCGGTCGTCGGCGAAGACCCGCACCGGACGCTGTCGCTCGGCGAGCGCCGCTATCTTCGGCGCCTGCGCCACCGGCCACTCCTGGGTCAACCAGCCGTCGGAGCGGGTGGCCGCGAAGGCTCCGGCCGTCAGCAGGGTGGCGCCGGCGACGAGAGGCGCGACCGGGGCGAGCCGGCCGAGCACGCGGAACCGCACGTTCGCGAGCCACGGGTCGAGCAGGCCCGGAAGCAGCACGAGCGCGCACAGGCCGAACCACACGATGTTCCGGATCGACGTGAGCGCCCCGACGAGCGTCACGAGGAGGGCGAGCCTGGCGAAGAGGGTGAGCCGGCCGCCGTGACGGGCGAGCGCCCAGACGGTCGCGAAGGCGAGCAGGTAGAAGGGCACCGTCTGGAGGTCGGGCGAGGTCGGCCCCCACTCGTTGATGACCGAGTGCAGCAGCGGGTTCAGCAGCAGGTGCCGGTAGTACCCGACGAGGGCGAGGTTGTAGGGGGACGCGAGCGGCGCCGCGAGCGCGACCACGGTCAGAGCGGCCGCGCGGCGGCGGTCGGCCGCTTCTCCGACCGCGAGCGTCGCCGCACGGACGAGCACCAGGAAGGCGCCCATCAGAACGCTTCCGTGGACGTTCGCCCAGACGACCAGGAGCGGCACCGCGAGATAGACGCGCGCGGACGGCCGCCGCGCGTCGAGCGCGAGCAGGGCGAGAAGCACGACGAAGAGCAGCTCCCCGAGGTCCTGCGTGCGCATCTTCATCCCCCAGGGCGCGACGAGGAGCGTCGCGAAGGCCACGACGGTGCAGCTCGCCGCGGAGGCTCCGAGCCGCCGCGCGGCAGAGACGCCCACGCCGACGGCTCCGACGAGCACGAGCGAATGGACGAGCATCACCGCGCGGATGCCGCCCGCGACCGCGAGCGCGTAGTAGAAGACCTGGCCGAGCCACTGCTGGTCGGTCCACGTCCTCCCCAGGGTCCACACGGTGAGCGAGTCGGTGTGTGGCAGGCCGTGCTGGGCGACCTCGCGCCCGCTGGCCAGCGCGAGCCAGCTGTCCTGGACGATCTCCCCGGGGAGTGCGGCCACGACCACCGCCGCCCAGAACGCGACGACCACGGTGAGGCCGGCGTTCGCCACGAGCACCTCCGGCACCGGCGGAAGCCCTCGACGGAGGCCTGCCTCCTTCGGTGGAAACGGAGCGGTGACCGGCTCGGCGTGAGGGGGCGCAACCGACCCCAACGTGCAACCTCCTTCGACGCCGCAGACAGCTCGTTCGACTCCCCGTTCTCATCGTCCGGCGTAGGCGCCGCTCCGTCACTCGTTCGAGGGAACGCCGCAGGACCGGGGCCGACTGCGTCAGCCGTCTTCGACGACGAGCCGGTCGCCCACCGCGAGGGCCGAGGCTCCGCCGGTCGGCAGCTCGACGACCACCCGTGCGCCGCGGGCGGCGGCGAACCGCCAGGGCCGGAGCTCGCGACGGATTGCCACCACGCGCAGGTCGCGGTCGCAGAAGACGGCGTCGATCGCGAAGCGCATGAACAGCATGTGGATCGAGCCCGCCGGCCGGATCAGCAGCCCCTCGTCGGCGGGGAGCGAGCTCCGGCCGAGCAGGCCCCGCATCCGCAGGAGGGGCGTGTCTGCGATCCCGCAGCGGGCGCAGACGACCGTCCCGTCGTCCTTGCGGAGAACGCCTACGCGCACGCCCGAGCCTCAACCGGAAGGGGGATTTCCCGCCCCGAACGAGTGATTCTCGTTCTTCGAGCGAAAGAACGGCCGATGCGTGGTGTCTTAGCTGGCATCAACGAAATGCTCCACATGCTCCACATCCACATGGTGAATGGCTCGTCAGAAAGGAGGCGGTCGATCGCATCCAACCAGGACGGGCAGACGATGGCCGAGTACGCAATCATCCTCGGCACCGTCGCGCTCTTCGCAACTGCGGCATTCATGACCTTCGGCCAGGCGATCGTCAGCATGTTCGGCCCGATCGTCAGCGCCTTCTAGCACCGAACACAACTCTCGGAGGTAGAACGATGCTCGCAGTTGCACAGTCGCTCGCATACCGCATTCTCAGCGCAGACTGGAAGCGCGAGGACGGCCAGACGATGGCCGAGTACGGGATCATCCTCGCCGTCGTCGCCGTCGTCGCGGTCGCGGCCTTCATCGCGCTCCAGGGCGGCATCACGAACACGCTCAACTCGGTCACCGCGAACCTGTAGGAGAACGACCGATCCAGGTGGCGGGCACCTGCGGCCCCGCCACCTGAGGTTCACCACCATGACCAACCGCCGCAGGATCTTCCGCCCCCTCGCCGCCGACGACGGCCAAGCCGCCGTCGAGTTC
>DASQQF010000039.1:0-10468 GCA_035643535.1 Gaiellaceae bacterium | reverse complement strand
GCGAGCGCGAGCAGGACGGCGCGCCGCTCGAGCGTCCGCTCCCGTGTGCGCCGGCGCGGGCGGCGGGCGGGAACGTCGTCGCGCCAGCTCGTGAGGAAACGGGAGGCGTACTCCTCGACGTAGACCTCGCCGTCGAGGCCGAGGTAGTCGGCATACGTGCGGAGGAAGCCGCGGATGTACGTGTCGCTCGGCAGGATGGTGAACTCCTCCTCCTCGAGCGCGCGGATGTACTTCGACCGGATCTTCGTGGCCTGCTCGATCTCGGCGTACGAGAGCTCGCGGCGCTCGCGCGCGGCACGGAGGCTGTTTCCGATCTCGAACACGGTTGCCTAGTGCTCCAGCCGCAGCAGCAGCTCGTAGAGGCCGACGGCGATCGAGCCGGAGAGGCCGATGCAGATGCCGGCGACCGCGAGGATGCGCCCGACACGGATGCGAACGGTGCCGCCCGAGCGCTCGAGGGTGCGCACGAGTGCGCCGCGGGCGCCCCGCGCGAAGAGGAGTGCCGCGATGCCCGCCCCGAACGCGACCGGAATCGCCCACGCCGCCTCGAGAAGCGCCACGCCCTGGATCCGGCGGGTCAACTCGATCCCGACCGGGATGACGGCGACCGCCACGAGTCCGAGGAGGACGGCGATCGAGGCGCGGTGGTTGGCGCGTCGCGGTTGCGCCATGGACTGGTTCCGGACGGCCACTACTGACGCTCCATTGTAGGGGGCGGGAGGACGCCGAACCGGTCGATGATCGCCGGTGTCCGCGTGCGGAAACGGTGGCTCGGGGCGAGGCGGCCGCCGCCGCAGGAAAACGTGGCCACGTCGTCTACTGCTTCGCGTACGGCTTGCCGTCGGCGGCGGGGGCGACGGTGCGCCCGACGACGCCGGCGACCGCGATCAGGGTCAGGACATAGGGCAGGACGTTGAAGAGCGTCGCCGCCGAGGCCGAGTAGACCTGGAGCCGGAGGGCGAGGGCGCTCGAGAAGCCGAACAGGAGCGCCGCCCCGAACGCGCCCGCAGGCCGCCAGTTGCCGAAGATCATCGCCGCGAGCGCGATGAACCCGCGGCCGTCGGTCATGTTCGCGGTGAACGACCCGTTGCCGATGTTCCCGTCTGAGAGATAGACGCCGCCGAGCGAGGCGAGGATCCCCGAGAGCACGACGGCGCCGTACCGGATGGCGTAGACGTTGATGCCGACGGTGTCCGCTGCCCGCGGATGCTCGCCGCAGGCCCGGATCCGGAGCCCGATCGGCGTCTTGAACAACACGACGTAGGAGACGATCACGAGTACGAATCCCGCCCAGATCATGAGGTTGAGGTCCCCGATCGCCGGCCCGAGGAACTGCGTGCCGGCGAGGCCGGGGATGCGGATGTTCGGGATCGTCGAGACGCCGCTCGGGATGTAGTTGTTGTTGTAGAGCTGCACGAAGAAGTAGCCCGTGATGCCGAGCGCGAGGAAGTTGACGGCGGTGCCGCCGACGATCTGATCGGCGCGCAGGTGGATCGCGAAGTAGGCGTACACGAGCGCGAGCAGCGCGCCGACGAGCATCCCGAGGAGGATGCCGACGATCCACGAGCCGCCCTTGTCGGCGCCGTAGACGCCCCAGAAGGCGCCCATCAGCATCATCCCTTCGAGCCCGATGTTCACGACGCCGCTCCGCTCGGAGAACATCCCGGCGATCGCGCCGAAGACGAGCGGCGTGGCGAAACCGAACATCTGCGCGATCAGCGCCGCGTCGAAGACCGCCTCGAGATTGCCAGTGCTCGAACGGGTGGCGAGGATGCCGAGCCCGATCCCGAGGAATCCTGCGGCAACGGCGCCGTAGCCGAGGCGGCGGCGTCCCCGTGTCGCCGTCCAGATGCCGAGCACCGCGGCGACGACACCGACGACGATCGGCCACGTCACCGTCCGCGCCTCGAGCGGCGGAATCGCGAGGAAGGCCGCGAACGCGCCGAGGACGATCCCGGCGTAGCCGCTGTACGCCGGGTCGCGCAGGCGTGCGCTCAGCGGGTTGTCGAGCCGGCTGGTCCAGGTCGCGTTCACGCCGCGGCCTCCGCCGCCGGCCCCTGCCGCCGCCTGCGCAGCTTCCGCCGCGAGTTCCAGATGTAGAGGATGAGCAGGTCGGCCCCGATGAAGAGGACGACGAGGCCCTGGATGATGTACGTGAGGTTGCCTGCGAGCTCCGGCTGGATCACGTTCGACGAGAGGCCCTGGGTCGTCCCGTAGAGGAGCCCGCCGAAGAGGAGCGCGCCGAGAAGGGTTCCCACGGCCGTGTTGCGCCCGAGCAGCGCGACCGCGATCCCGAGGAAGCCGACCTGGCTGACGGCGATGTCGAGCTGCCCGTACTGGTACAGGTAGCCGAGCATGTCGATCGCGCCGGCGAGGCCCGCGAAGGCCCCCGAGATCGCCATCGCGCGGATCAGGTTCTTCCGCACGCTGATCCCGCCGTAGGCGGCGGCGTCGGGATTGAACCCGACGGCCCGCACCTCGAAGCCGAGGGTCGTCCGGTTGAGCAGCGCCCAGAAGACGACGAGCGCGGCCAGCGCGATGAAGATGCCGATGTCGAGCCCCTGCAGCAGCGGCGAGCCCCAGAAGACGGGGAGCTGCGCGCTCTGCGCGATCGAGTTCGAGATCGGGACGAGCGGCTGCGTCGAGTTCTGGAGCGGCCCGCCGTCCCCGAACAGCCAGGAGCCGACCCAGTAGGCGATCCAGTTGAGCATGATCGTCGAGATCACCTCGTGGGCGCCGACCGTGGCCTTGAGAAAGCCGGCGATCCCCGCCCAGAACGCGCCCGCGAGCGTCGCGCCGCCGATCGCGATCAGGATGTGCGGCAGCGGGCTCATGCCGGCGAAGTCCACCCCGAGCCAGTTCGCCACGAACAGGCCGACGAAGTACTGGCCCTGGCCGCCGATGTTGAACATGCCGCAGCGGAAGGCGAATGCGACGGCGAGCCCGGTGAGGATGAGCGTCGCAGTCTGCAGGAGGGTCTGGGAGAGGTTGTAGGCGGCGGTGTTCGCGGTGTTCGTCGTGGGATGGAAGATCCAGTTCAGTCCCGCCCCGTTGAAGATGTCGCGGTAGGCGATGAGCGGGTCGTGGCCCGTCGCGATGACGACGAGGCCGCCCATCAGGAAGGCGACGACGACCGTCGCCAGCGGGACGGCGAAGCCTCCCGCGCGCTGGCTGAGAGACAGCCGAGCCGCCAGCGTCCCGGTCTCGGCCGCCTGCTCGGGCGACTCGTTGAGGTCGCGCTTCGGCTCGCTCACACCGCAGCCTTCCGCCGGCCGCCGAGCATCTCGAGGCCGATCTGCTCCTCCGACACCTCGCCCGTGTGCTCGCCGACGATCTCGCCCTCGTAGAGCACGAGGATCCGGTCGGAGAGCGAGAGGATCTCGTCGAGCTCGAGCGAGACGAGCAGGATCGCGCGACCCTCGTCGCGTTCCGTGACCAGCCGCCGGTGGAGGTACTCGATCGCGCCGACGTCGAGCCCCCGCGTCGGCTGCGCGGCGATCAGGACCTTCGGATCGCGCGCGATCTCGCGTGCGGCGACGAGCTTCTGCTGGTTCCCGCCCGAGAGCGCCCCTGCGGGGGTGAGCGGGTTGCCGCCGCGCACGTCGAACTCGCCGATCAGCCGCCGCGCGCGCTCGATCATCCGCTTCGGGAACAGCCAGCCCCAGCGGGAGTCGGGCGACCCCGCGTAGTCGTGCAGGGCGACGTTCTCGGCGATCGAGAACTCGAGGACGAGCCCGCGCCGCTGGCGATCCTCCGGGATGTGACCGACGCCTGCGTCGAGCACGCCGCGCGCGCTCGCGTGACGAAGCTCGCGACCGCCGACGCGGATGTGCCCGCGCTCGGCGGGCCGGAGGCCCGTGAGCGCCTCGATCAGCTCGGTCTGTCCGTTGCCGTCGACGCCGGCGATGCCGACGATCTCGCCCGCCCGGACCTGCAGCGAGACGCCCCGCACCTTTTCGACCCCGCGATCGTCCTCGACGCGCAGGCCCTCGACCTCGAGCAGCACCTCGCCCGGCTGCGCAAGCTCCTTCTCCACGCGGAGCAGCACGTCGCGGCCGACCATCGCCCGGGCCAGCGACTCCTGCGTCGCCCCCTCGCGAGGGACGGTCTCGATCTTCTTGCCGCGGCGCAGGACCGTGATCCTGTCGGCGATCTCGAGCACTTCGCCGAGCTTGTGGCTGATGAAGATGATCGAGATCCCCTCCCGCCGCAGTGTCCGCAGGATCTCGAACAGATCCGACGCTTCCTGCGGTGTCAGCACGGCGGTGGGCTCGTCGAGGATCAGGATGTCGGCGTTCCGGTACAGCGCCTTCATGATCTCGACGCGCTGCTGCTGGCCGACGCTGATGCTGTCGACCCGCGCGCTCGGGTCGACGGCGAAGCGAAAGGTCCGGGCCATGTCTGCCACCCTCCGCTCGGCTGCTCGCTCGTCGAGGAGGGCGCCGTTCCGCACCGGCTCCGTCCCGAGCACCACGTTCTCGGCGACCGTCATCACGGGAATGAGCATGAAGTGCTGGTGAACCATGCCGATGCCGGCCTGGATCGCGTCGCGCGCCGAATCGAACGAGACCGGCTTCCCGTGCAGGCGGATCTCGCCCGCGTCGTGCCGGTAGAGCCCGTAGAGGATGTTCATCAGGGTCGACTTGCCGGCGCCGTTCTCGCCGAGAAGCGCGTGCACCTCGCCGCGCCGCACCTCGAGCGAGACGTCGTCGTTCGCGACGACGCCCGGGAACTCCTTGCGGATGCCCCGCATCTCGAGGACGAGCTCGTCGCTCACCGGAGTCGATGGTATCCGGGAAACGCGGGGGGCGGAAACGGTCCCGCCCCCCGCATCCGCCCTCCTATTTGAGCGTCGCCGGCGGCTTGAGCTTGCCGGAGATGATCTGCGACTTGTACTGGTTCATGAGGGTGATCCACGACTTCGGCACCTTCGGGCTGATCTTGCCCACGCCGACGCCGTCGTTCTTGAGGTTCAGGACGATGTCGGTGCCGCCCTTGAACGTGCCGTCGTACGCCGCCTTGACCGCGTCGAAGACGCCGACGTCCGTCTTCTTGACCGCGCTCGTGAGGATGTTCTTCGCGACCCCGTACTCGTCGGCGTCGACGCCGATGCCCCAGTTGCCGGCGTTACCGGCGGCCGTGAGCGCGCCGATGCCACAGCCGCCCGCGACCTGGAAGATCACCTTCGCTCCCTGGCCCATCTCGTTCTGCGCCACCGCCGAGCACTTGTCCTGGGCGGTGAAGCTGTTCGAGTACTGCGTGACGGTCTTCATGCCGGGGACGGCCTTCGCGGCGCAGTACTGGTAGCCCGCGATGTAGGAGTCGACCGGCGGGATCTTGATGCCGCCGACGGCCCCGATCGTGTTGCCGCCCATCTTCTGCTCCATCTTCGCGGCGAGGACCCCGACGAGGCAGCCCGCCTCCTGCGTCGCATACGTGATCCCGATCTCGTTCTTGTAGCCTCCGACTGCCGAGACCGGATCGTCGGTGATGGCGAACTTCACCTTCGGGAACTGCTTGGCGTACTTCTTCATCGTGTCCCCGAGCAGGTAGCCCGCCGCGATCACGATGTTCGCGCCCGCACGGATGGATGCGTTGTAGTTCGGCGCGTAGTCGCTCGACGAGTGCGAGACCTTGGAGATCGCGGTGATGCCGAGCTGGCTCGCCGCCCTGTTCAAGCCCACGAGCTGGTTCTTGTTGAAGCCGTTGTCGTTGAAGCCGGCGATGTCGCTGACGAGCGCCGCCTTGAACGAGCTCTTCTGTGTCGTCGTGCCGCTCGTGGACGAGGACCCCCCGCCGCCCCCGCCCCCACCGCAGCCGGCCGCGACCAGCGCCAGCGCCGCGACGGCGGCGGCCGGGATCACGAGCGTGCGTGCCCTTGACCTCAAGATGTGCCCTCCTGTTCTCCCTGACCCGTGGGTCGATTTTCTCGAGGGCGATACTAGAACGTCGGTCGGGCGAGGTTCCAGGTATCAGTCGGAAGTGACGTACGCGTGGTACTGGCTCTCGTCGACGAGCACGCGGCGCGGCTTCGATCCCTCGTAGCCGCTGATGATGCCGCGCCGCTCGAGCATGTCGACCAGCCGTCCCGCCCGCGTGTAGCCGACCCGCAGCCGCCGCTGCAGGAGGGAGACGGACGCCGTCTGCGTCTGGACGACGATCTCGATCGCCTTGTCGAGGAGCGGGTCGTCGTCGGGGTCGAACTCGCCGTGCTCGCCGTCCTCCTCGGCGTCGGACGCGAAGACCTCGGGCAGCTCGAGGTAGCTCTCGTCGAGCTCCTGCTCGCGCTGCCGCGTCTGCTCGACGACGAACGCGATCTCCTCTTCCGACACGTACGCACCCTGCACGCGTTGCAGGCGGGAGGTGCCGAGCGGCTTGAAGAGCATGTCGCCCTGGCCCAGCAGCGACTCGGCGCCGCCCTGGTCGAGGATCACGCGCGAGTCGGTCTGGGAGGAGACGGCGAACGCGATCCGCGAGGGGACGTTCGCCTTGATCATCCCGGTGATCACGTCGACCGAGGGGCGCTGCGTCGCGAGCACGAGGTGGATCCCGACGGCGCGCGACTTCTGCGCGAGGCGGATCACCGCGTCCTCCACGGCCTGCGGTGTGATCATCATCAGGTCGGCGAGCTCGTCGATCACGACGAGCACGTACGGCAGCGTCGGCTCCCCGCGCCGGCGGAAGGCCCGGTTCGCCTCGTTGAGGTTGCGCGCCCGCACCGACGAGAGCCGCTCGTAGCGGCGCTCCATCTCCGCGACGCAGTTCGCGAGCACGGCGCTCGCCTCCTTCGGGCTCGAGACGACCGGGGTGAGCAGGTGCGGAATCGACTCGTAGTGGTTGAGCTCGATCCGCTTCGGATCGATCAGGATCATCCGCACCTCGTCGGGGGTCGCGCGCAGGAGGATCGAGGTGATGAGCGCGTTGAGGCAGCCGGACTTGCCCGAGCCGGTCGTGCCGGCGATCAGCAGGTGCGGCATCCGCGCGAGGTCGGTCCACACGGCGGCGCCGGAGATGTCCTTGCCGAGCCAGACCGACACCGGGCTCGCGGTCGCGGGCAGCGGCTCGTAGATGTCGCCGAGCGTCACGAGGTTCGGCGAGAGGTTCGGGAGCTCGACGCCGACGGCCTGCTTCCCCGGGATCGGCGCGAGGATCCGGATCTCCGTCGTCGCGAGCGCGTACGAGAGGTCGTCCTTGAGGGCGGCGACCTTCGCCACCTTCGTCCCGGGGGCGAGCTGCAACTCGTAGCGGGTCACGCGCGGCCCCGAGATCTGCCCGACGACCCGAGCCTCGACGCCGAAGTGCGAGAGCGTCTGGACGAGCAGCTCGGCGACCCGCGCGGACTGCTCGCCCGCCGAGTCCGCGCCCTCGGGCGATCTGCGGAGGACGCCCGCGTCCGGGAGCGTGTACTGGACGTTCTCGCTCGTCACCTCGTCGAAGAGGGTCGGCGGGTCCTCGACGAGCGGCGGCGGCTCGGAGTGCAGGGGCGGCGGCTCGGGTAGCGCCGCCGGAGGCGCGTGCCTGTCTCCGACGACGTCGGGGTACGCCTCCGCGCCGTCGACCGGCGGCGCATGGGCGAACGCCGGTCGCGGCGTGACGGTTTCGTCAAGGTACCTGGTACCGGCCGGCTCGGCCCGGCGGGGGCGCCGCTCCCGCGCCTTCCGGGCGGCGACGTGGAGCCCCTGCCCCGAGCGGCGGAGCAGCGCGCCGAGCGAGGCCCCCGAGAGGAGGAGCGCGCCGACGAGCAGGAGCAGGATGCCGAGGATCGTCGAGCCGGTCGCGCCGACCGCGATTCCGACCGCGCCGCCGAGCGCCTGGCCGAGGTAGCCGCCCTGGTCGCGGCCGAGCGTGATCATCAGGCCCAGCGCGACGACGGCGAGCCCCGTCCGGAAGGGCCTGACGTCGACGAGTGCGCTCTTCGCCACCATGAGCGCGCCGACGACGGCGAGCGCGACCGGGAGCGTGTACGTCGCGTCCCCGACGAGCCTCTGGAGTCCGTCGCCGACCCAGCCGCCGACGTAGCCGCCGTTCCAGCCGAGGTAGACGACGCTGCCGAGGAAGACGCCGAACGCGATCGACCCGAGGCCCCAGAGCTCGGGATGCTCGTGATGCGCCCGGGCGGCGCGCTTCTTCCGCGTCTTCTTCACGCGGCTCGGGACCTTCGGGCGCAGCTTGGTCTTGCGCTTGCGGCGCGGCATAAGCGCCCGTTCGCCGCGCGGTTGCGGCTTCCTCTCGGGCTCTCAGCCGCCGACTTCGGCGACGAGCATCCCGTAGTACGTCGGCGCCGCGTACGCGAGGACGTCGGCACGCGCCTCCTCACCGACGGCGCCCTGGAGCACGAGGAGCTGCCAGAGCGAGTCGGCCTTCGCGTCCTCGACGAGCTCCGCGAGCGGCCGGAAGTCGAGCCGCCCCGACGCGAGGATCTCCTGCAGCCGCGCGTCGTACTCGGCGGCGGCGGGATGGAAGCCGTACGGGCCGGTGTCGTCGTGGGCATGGCCGTGGTCCGCGCTCGCGATCAGGGCGATCCTCTTCCCCCGTGACAGTCTGTTGCCTGCGATCTCCGCGCCGAGTCGCAGGTGCTCCTCGAGCGGCCGGTCGCGCGCGGGCGAGACGACGACCACCTTCGGCGCCGGCAGGAACGTCAGCGGCACCTCGGCGCCCCAGTCGAGCGGCATCTCCGCCGTCGCGCGGTCGTTGCCCCCGTACGAGACGCCGAGAATCGGCAGCTCGGCGGCGAGCAGCGCGTCCGCGGCCTCGCCGTCCGTCTCCCACTCCCCCACGCGCCGCGCCACGACGACGGCGAAGTGACCGTCGACGTGCACCGAGTGCGGCGTCACGACGACGGCGACGTCGGGCTCGGCTGCGGCGCACCGGCGGCCGAGCTCCTCCATCGCCGCGCGCAGCCCGGCGTCGAGCTCCAGGTCTCCGTGCGGCGCGACGCAGGCGAAGACCAGGCTCACGGGAGCGCCGCGATCCGGGAGACGAGGAGGTCGAGGAAGCGCGGAGCGTCGACGTCGACGCCCACGTCGGCATTCGGCTCCCGGCCGGTGACTCCCCGCAGGTCGACGACCGTGCGGCCGTCGCAGAGCTGCGACTCCGTCTCGATCGCGATGCCGGCGTGCCGCGTCGTGACGAGCGTCGGGTCGATCACCTGGGCGACCGCCATCGCGTCGTGGATCGGCGATCCGGCGAAGCCGTACGAGCGTTCGTGAAAGCGTTGGAAGAAGTCCGACAGCTCGGCGACGAAGCGGCCCGCCCGTCCCGCCTTGCGCAGGTGCTCGGCGTGCCCGCGCGTGAAGAGCGCCTTGTGCGTGACGTCGAGCCCGATCATCGTGAGGGGAATGCCGCTCGCGAAGACGGCTGCGGCGGCCTCGGGGTCGACGAAGGCGTTGAACTCCGCCGCGGGCGTGACGTTGCCCTCGCCGATCGCGCCCCCCATCCACACGATCCGCTCGAGCCGGTCGCGGACGTCGGGATGGCGCTCGAGCAGGAGCGCGACGTTCGTGAGGGGGGCGGTCGGGACGAGCACGACGCCCGGTTCGAGCAGCTCCGCCAGGAAGTCGGCCGCATGCGCGTCGACCGGCCGGGCGGAAGGCTCCGGCAGCTCCGGCCCGTCGAGCCCGCTCTCGCCGTGGACGTGTGCCGCAGTGCGGAGCACCCGCTGCAGCGGCGCGTCGGCCCCGGCCGCGACCGGCACGTCGCTCCGGCCGGCGATCTCGAGAGTGACGAGCGCGTTCCGCGTCGTCTTGTCGAGCGTCTGGTTCCCCGCGACGGTCGTGACGCCGACCAGCTCGACCTCCGGCGAGGCGAGCGCGAGCAGGATTGCGATCGCGTCGTCGTGACCCGGGTCGCAGTCGATGACGACGGGGATGCTCACAGCAGCGCGTCCACCTCCGCCGCGGTCGGCAGCGAGGTCTGCGCCCCCGGCCGGGAAGCGGAGAGGGCGCCCGCGATGCACGCGCGCCGGAGCGCCTCGTCCCAGTCGCGGCCTTCGAGCCGCGAGACGGCCAGGCAGGCGGCGAACGCGTCGCCGGCGCCCGTGCCGTCGACCGCGTCGACGCGAGGCGGGACCGCCTCGGCGACGACCCTGCCGCGCTCCAGGATGCGCGCGCCTGCGGAGCCGTACGTCACCGCAGCGATCCGCACGCGGCGCCTGTCGAGAGCTTCGTACTCGTAGTGGTTCACGATGACGAGGTCCGCGCGGCTCAGCGTCTCGGGTGACACGGGCCGCGCCGGTGCAGCGTTGAGGCAGAAGAACCCGGAAGCGTGCCGGGCCACCTCGTCGACGGTGACGCCCGGAATCTCGAGCTGGCACAGCACCGCCTCTCCCTCCGTGAGCTCGACGTCGTCCGGGCCGAGCGCCACATTCGCGCCGGGTGCGACGACGATGGAGTTCTCGCCCGAGGCGTCGACTGCGACGAGCGCGACCCCGGTGGGCGCGGCGACGACGTCGATGTCGATCGCGACCCCG
>DASQQF010000038.1:0-7773 GCA_035643535.1 Gaiellaceae bacterium | reverse complement strand
TCTCCTGCGGCGCGGCCGGACGGGCTCGAGCACGTCGAGCGACACCCGGCCGATGCTAGCCCGCCAGGCGGTCGGGCCTCGGACCGCACGCTCCTACAATGCCCCGATGCGCACGACCGCCGAGCTGCGTGAAGGCTTCCTTGCGTTCTTCGAGGAGAAGGGCCACCTGCGGCGCCCCTCGGCGTCGCTGATCCCGCGCGCCGACGACCGCTCGACGCTGCTGATCAGCGCCGGCATGCAGCCGCAGATGCCGTTCTTCCTCGGCCGGGAGCAGCCGCCGGCACCGCTGACGACGAGCACGCAGAAGGTGTTCCGGACGGTCGACATCGACGTCGTCGGGCTCGACACGTACCACCTGACCTTCTTCGAGATGCTCGGAAACTTCTCGTTCGGGCAGTACTTCAAGCAGGGTGCGATCGAGTACGCGACCGAGTTCCTCCGCGAGCGGCTCGGCGTCGACTGGGACCGGCTCTGGGTGAGCGTCCACGCCGGCGATCCGGAGCTGAAGCTCGGGCCGGACGAGGAGGCGATCGGGCTGTGGCGGTCGGTGGGCATGCCGCCGGAGCGGATCGTGCCGCTGCCGTCGTCGGAGAACTTCTGGTCGGTCGGCGGGCCCGGCCCGTGCGGTCCCGACTCGGAGATCTACTACGACTGGGGCGCCGAGGTCGGCTGCCCGGAGGGCTGCCTGCCCGGCTGCTCCCGCTGCGAGCGCTTCCTCGAGTTCTGGAACCTCGTCTTCATGGCGTACGAGCTCCACGACGACGGCACCCTCACCGACCTTCCGGCGAAGAACATCGACACCGGCCTGGGCCTCGAGCGGACGGCGCGGATCGTGCAGCAGGTTCCCTCCGTCTACGACACCGACGGCTACCAGCTGATCATGCGCTGGATCGCCGGCCAGTCGGGCGTCGCGTACGGCGACACGCCCGACGCGAGGAAGGCGCACCGGGTCCTCGCCGACCACGGCCGCGGCATGACGTTCATCGTCGCCGAGGGCGTGACGCCGTCGAACGAGGGGCGCGGCTACGTCCTGCGGCGCATCGTCCGCCGCGCTGCCCAGCACGGCCTCCGCATCGGCATGGAATCGCCGTTCCTGCCCGGGCTCGCCGACGTCGTGATCGAGCAGATGGGGGAGGCGTACCCGGAGCTCGTCGAGCACCGGAAGGAGATCCACCTCGTGCTCGAGGCGGAGGAGCGGCGCTTCGCCGAGACGCTCGAGCGCGGGATGGCGATCTTCGAACAGGCGGCGGCGAAGGGCGAGATCACGGGGGAGGACGCCTTCGACCTGGCGACCACCTACGGCTTCCCGATCGAGCTGGCGCAGGAGCTCGCGCGCGAGCGCGGCCTCGCGTTCAACGAAGAGGAGTACACGGCGCTGATGGAGGAGCACCGCGAGGTCTCGCGCCAGGGGGGGACGGCCCGCGTCGAGCCGCGCTTCGCCGGAGCGCCGCGGACGGAGTTCGTCGGCTACGAGCAGACCGACGTGCTCACCCCGATCACCGCCTTCGCCGACCTCGGCGACGGCCTCTTCCAGGTGAAGCTTGCCGAGTCGCCGTTCTATCCCGCCGGCGGCGGCCAGGTCACCGACGCCGGCTGGCTCGAGAAGGACGACGGAACGCGCGCCGAGCTCGTCGAGGCGCTGCGGCTCGAGAACGACCAGGAGCTCGTCTTCGAGGGAGCCGGGTTCGGGGAGGGCGACCGCGTCCGCGCCGTCGTGCCGTGGGCCGTCCGCTACCCGACGATGGCGAACCACACCGCGACTCATCTCCTGCACAAGGCGCTGCAGGAGGTGCTCGGCGACCACGTGCGCCAGGCCGGCTCCGCGGTCCGGCCCGACAAGCTCCGCTTCGACTTCACCCATCCCTCCGCGCTCACCCTCGAGGAGCGCGAGGAGGTCGAGCGCCGCGTCAACGAGCGCGTGTTCGCGAACCTGCCCGTGCGGATCTACGAGACGCCGCTCGAGGAGGCGCGGCAGCTCGGCGCGATGATGCTGTTCGGCGAGAAGTACGGCGAGCTCGTCCGCGTCGTCGACGTCGACGGCTGGTCGCGCGAGCTCTGCGGCGGGACGCACGTCGGCACGACGGCGCAGATCGGCCCGTTCGCGATCCTCTCCGAGAGCTCGGTCGGCGCGGGTGCGCGCCGGATCGAGGCCGTGACCGCGGGTGAGGCGTTCGCCCTCCTCCACGAGCGCGCACGCGAGGCCGACGCGCTGCGCCGCGAGCTGGAGCAGGCCCGGAAGGAGTCCAGGCGGCCGAAGGCCGAGGCGTCGGCGCAGATCGTCTCCCAGGACCGGCACGGCGACGTCGTGCTCCTCGAGGTGAGTGGCCTCAAGGGCGGGCCGCTGCGGGACTTCTCCGACCGGATCCGCCAGCAGGAGAAGGCCGAGGGCGCGATCGTCGCGTCGCGCGAGGACGGCCGCGTCTTCGTCGTCGTCAACTTCGGCGAGTCGCTCGTCGCCCGCGGCCTCGACGCCGTCCAGGTCGTGCGCGAGCTCGGCAGGCACATCGGCGGCGGCGGCGGGGGCAAGCCGACGCTCGCCGAGGCGGGCGGCCGGAACCCCGACGGGATCGCGGAGGCGCTCGCGGCGGCACGGGAGCTCGTCTCCGGGTGAAGGTGCTCGCGCTCGACTACGGCTCGGCGCGGACGGGCGTCGCCGTCTCCGACCCGACCGGAACGCTCGCCCGCCCGCTCGGCGTGGTCGAGCGGGCGGGAACCGACACCGGCCTGGCCGAGCTGGCGCGGCTCGTGCGCGAGGAGGCCGCCGAGCGTGTCGTCGTCGGCCTGCCGCTGACGATGCGCGGCACCCGCGGCGAGCAGGCGGTCGAGACGGAGGCGTTCGCCGACCGGCTCCGCGCCGTCCTCGACGTGCCGGTCGAGCTCTACGACGAGCGGTTCACGACCGACCTCGCGCGCCGCACGAACGACGCGGCGTCGCCCGAGGACGCCCGGGCGGCGGCGCATCTCCTCTCCAGCTATCTCGCATGGTCGAGCGCGGCGGCGACCTGAAGCCGAGGCGCAGCGGGGCCCGGCGTGTGCTCGCCGCCGTCGGGCTCGTCGTCGTCCTCGGGCTCGGCGCATACCTCGCGCTCGGCTTCGGCAGCGGCGGGCCGGCCGCACCGGCGACGACCCAGGCGACGGCGGTGAAGCAGCCGAAGCCGTTCCGGGTCGTCTTCCCGGAGGGCTTCACCCGCCGGGAGATGGCCGTGCGCGTCCAGGCGGTGGCGAAGATCGCGAGGCGCGAGCGGCACCACAAGGTGAAGCTCTCGGCGAAGACGTATCTCGCGGCCACGAAGCCGCGTGTCGTACCCGGCTTCGGCCACGGGAAGCGCTCGCTCGAGGGGTTCCTCTTCCCGGCGACGTACGACTTCCTGCGGAACACGACCTCGAAGCAGCTCGTGCAGGCGCAGCTCGTCGCGTTCCGGCAGAACTGGCGGAAGCTGAAGCTCGGGTACGCGCGCAGCAAGAACCTCACGCCGTACGACGTGCTCACCATCGCCTCGATGATCGAGGGGGAGGCGGAGGTGCCGAAGGAGCGGCCGCTCATCGCCGCCGTCATCTACAACCGCCTGCGGCTCGGGATGCCGCTCGGAATCGACGCGACCCTCCGCTACGGGCTGCACGTCCCGCCGACCCAGTCGCTGACCGAGTCGGAGCTGCACAACCCGACCCCCTACAACACACGGCTTCACCTCGGGCTGCCGCCGACGCCGATCGACAACCCGGGGCTCGCCTCGCTCCAGGCGGCCGCCCATCCGGCGCACGTCGACTACCTCTACTTCGTCCGGAAGCCCGACCACAAGCACCACTACTTCACGAGCAGCTACCAGGACTTCCTCCAGCACGAGGCCGAGTACGGCTACTAGATGACCACGGTCGTGCTGCTCGGCCGTCCGGTCGCGCATTCGCTGTCGCCCCGGATGCAGAACGCGGCGTTCGCCGCCGCCGGCCTCGACTGGGAGTACGTCCTCCACGACGTCGCGCCGGCCGAGCTCGAGCAGGCGGTGCGGGAGGCGGAGTACGCGAACGTGACCGCCCCGTACAAGCGCGACGCGGCGCGGCTGCTCGGCAGCGAGCTTCCCTCCGTGAACACGATCGTCCGCGGGCGCGGCCACTCGACCGATCCGGCCGTGCTCGAGCACGTTGCAGGCTGCAACGTGGCCGACCTTCGTGCGGCGATCGTCGGCGACGGTGGGGCAGCCGCGGCCTTCCGACACGTCCTCCCTCGGGCGTGGGTCTTCTCCCGGCGCGGCGAATGGCCGCCACGGGTCGAGGACGTCGACCTCGTGGTCCACGCCACGTCCGTACGAGACGAGGTGCTGTTCGAGCTCCACGAGGGGCAGACGCTCGTCGACCTGCCCTACCCGCGGACGGCGACGGCGGAGGCGGCTGCGGCCGCGGGGGCGCGCGTCCTCGACGGCCTGGAGGTGCTCGTCGCCCAGGGAGCGGCGAGCTTCGAGCTCTGGACAGGGATGGCGGCGCCGGTTGCGGCGATGCGGAACGCCTTAGGGTTGCCCGTATGACGCTCGAGCTGGCAACGGCCGGCGAGTCGCACGGGCCGGCGCTCGTCGCGATCGTCTCCGGCCTGCCGGCGGGGCTCGTCCTCGACAAGGACGAGATCGACGCCGACCTGCGCCGCCGCCAGCAGGGCTACGGCCGCTCGCCACGGCAGCAGATCGAGACCGACGAGGTCGAGGTGCTCGCCGGGCTGCGCCACGGGAGGACGCTCGGCTCGCCCCTCGCGCTCCTCGTCCGCAACCGCGACCACAGGAGCTGGGCCTGGGGGATGAGCCCCTGGCCGCCGGAGGGCGATCCCGAGGGGAAGGGCACGAAGCCGGTGACGCTGCCCCGGCCGGGCCACGCCGACCTCGCGGGCGCGCAGAAGTTCGGGCTCGCCGACGTCCGGGACGCTCTCGAGCGCGCGTCGGCGCGGCACACCGCGGTCTACGTCGCCGCCGGAGCGGTCGCGAAGGCGCTCCTCCGGGAGCTCGGGATCGACGTGGCGGGCGAGGCGTTGCCGGAGGCGGGCGCCGATCCCGCAGCCGTCGACGCCGCCCGCGCGGAGCGCGACACGCTCGGCGGCCGCGTCGAGGTGCGGGCGCGCCGCGTCCCGCCCGGCCTCGGCTCCTACGCCCGGCGGGAGGACCGGCTCGACGCGCGGCTCGCGGCAGCCCTGACGGGGATCCAGGCGGTGAAGGCGGTCGAGATCGGCGACGGTGCCTCCCTCGCCGGCCTGCGCGGCTCGGAGGCACACGACGAGATCGTCCGCGACGAACGCGGACTCCACCGGGAGACGAACCGGGCGGGCGGGATAGAGGGAGGCGTCTCGAACGGCGAGGAGATCGTCGTCCGCGCCGCCATGAAGCCGCTGCCGACCCTGATGCGGCCGCTCCGCTCGGTCGATCTCGACACGGGCGAGCCCGGGGAGGCGCTCGTCGAGCGGAGCGACGTCTCGGCGGTCGAGGCGCTCGCCGTCGTGGCGGAGGCGGCGGTCGCGTGGGAGCTCGCGCGGGCAGCGCGGGAGAAGTTCGGCGGCGACGGGCTCGACGACCTCGTCGCCGCGTGGCGCGCGTACCTGGCGCGGATCGACTGGACGGCGCGCTAGTGGGGCCGTCGACGAGGCACATAGCCCTCGTCGGCTTCATGGGAGCGGGCAAGTCGACCCTCGGCGAGGAGGTCGCCCGCCGCGTCGGCCGGCCGTTCCGAGACGTCGACCGCGAGGTGGAACGCTCCCTCCGGACGTCGATCGCGAGCTTCTTCGCCGCCGAGGGGGAGGAGGCGTTCCGCGTGCGCGAGGCGGCGGCGACGGTCGAGACGCTCCGCTCGCGGACACCGTCGGTGCTCGCGCTCGGCGGCGGCGCCGTGACGCGCGAGCCGGTGCGGAGGGCGCTTCGCGAGCACGCCGTGACCGTGCTGGTGCCCGTCGACGCCGAGACGGCCTGGAAGCGTGTCCGCGACTCCGGCCGGCCGCTCGCGCAGGAGCGTGCCGCGTTCCTCGCCCTCTACGACCAGCGCGCGCCGGTCTACGCGGAGGTGGCCGACGCGGTCGCGCGGGACGCGGACGACGCGGTGCTCGCGGCCGCCGGGATCCACGTGGAGCGCGGCGCTCTCGGCCGCCTCGGCGACCTCGTCCCCGGCGACGGGCCGGTGGCGCTCGTCTCGGACCCGCACGTCGCCGGCATCCACGGGATGGACGCGCAACTCGCGCTCGGCTCGCGCCTCGCCGAGACGCACGAGCTGCCGGCGGGGGAGGAGGCGAAGACGCTGACGGCGCTCGATCGGCTCTGGCAGGAGCTACGCCTCGACCGGCGCGGGACGATCGTCGCGCTCGGCGGCGGCTGCACGACCGACGCAGCAGGCTTCGCCGCCGCGGCGTTTCTCCGCGGCGTCGCCTGGGTGCCCGTGCCGACGAGCCTCGTCGCGCAGGTCGACGCCGCTATCGGCGGCAAGACCGCGATCGACCTGCCGCAGGGCAAGAACCTCGTCGGCGCCTTCCACTGGCCCGCCCGGACGGTGGTCGATCCGGCGCTGCTCGGGACGCTCGGCGCCGAGCAGCGGCGCGAGGGGATGGCGGAGGTCGTGAAGACGGGGCTGCTCGCCGGCGAGCCGCTCTGGGAGCTGCCGGACGACGAGCTCGTCCGCCGCTGTGCCGCGTTCAAGGCCGCGGTGTGTATCCGGGATCCGCACGACCGCGGCGAGCGCGCGATCCTCAACCTCGGCCATACGTTCGCGCACGCCCTCGAGGCGGCCGCCGGATACGAGGACGTGACGCACGGCCACGCGGTCGCGCTCGGCCTGCTCGCAGCCCTGCGGCTGTCCGGAAGCGACACGGCCGTCGTCGAGGAGGTGCTGCGGCCGAAGCCGGTCCGCGTCGACCGGGAGCGCGCGTGGCGGGCGATGCATCGCGACAAGAAGGCGGTCGGCGGCGAGCTGCGCCTCGTCCTGCTCGGCGACGACGGCCCGCGGCGGGACGTGTCCGTGCCGGCGGAGAACGTCCGGCGGGAACTCGATAGGTTGATCAGATGAGGGTGACGGTCCTGAACGGGGTGAACCTCGACGTGCTCGGGCGGCGTGACGCGTCGCTCTACGGCGGGCTGTCTCTCGCGGAGCTCGAGAGCCGCATCTACGGCTGGGCGCGCGAGCTCGAGCTGACCGTCCAGTGCCGCCAGACGAACAGCGAGGGCGAGTTCGTCCACTGGTGCCACGACGCGTACGACACGGTCGACGGGCTCGTCGTCAACCCGGGCGCGTGGACGCACTACTCGTGGGCGATCCACGACGCGCTCGAGCCGCTGGACGCGCCGATCGTCGAGGTGCACCTCTCGAACGTCGACGAGCGGGAGGAGTGGCGGCGCACCTCCGTCCTCGCCGACCTCGTCGCCGTGCGCTTCGTCGGCGAGGGCCCCGCCGGCTACCGGCACGCGCTGAGCTACCTCAAGGAGGAGAACGCATGACCGCGCGCATCGAGCGGTTGCGGCCGCGGCTCGAGGAGCCGCTGCTCGTCACGAATCCCGTCAACGTCCTCTACCTGACCGGCTTCGAGAGCTCGAACGCGGCGCTCCTCGTCGAGCCGGAGCGGGCACGCCTCTACACCGACTTCCGCTACATCGAGGCTGCGCGCGCGATCGAGGGCATCGAGCCCGTGCAGACGAAGCGGTCGCTGATCGGCTGGCTCGCGGACGAGCTCGACGGGCGGATCGGCTTCGAGGCCGACGTCCTGCCGTGGTCGCTCGCCGAGCGGCTCCGCTCCGGCGGCATCGACCTCGTCCCACGCTC
>DASQQF010000037.1:0-2393 GCA_035643535.1 Gaiellaceae bacterium | reverse complement strand
GTGGGGCCGTCTCAGACCAAGCCAGGGCGGTTCGGCGTCCGCAGGCCAGGCCGGTGGCCTGGTCAAGGACGACGAGACGGCCTGGCGCCGCGTCTGAGGCGGCAACCATGGGACAGCCCGCAATGCGCATCAAGCCTCTAGTAGATGCCCTAGTCGTCGTCGACGGGCTCGCCGTCGTAGTAGTCGAGGGCCTCGACCCGCCCGATCACCCCGAGCCCGCGCCAGAAGATCTTCTGCGAGCGCGGGTACCAGCACATGTCGTTCGGCTCGCGGGTGCCGTAGACGAGCATCGTCACGCCGTCGGGCCCGGCGCGGAAGGAGTGGGAGACGCGCGTGCCCGGAGGCCGCGCCACCACGTGCCCCGCACGGAGAGGCGTCTCCTCGACCTCTCCCTCCCGCGGCCAGAGCTCGAGCCTCGCCGTCCCGTCGAGGACGACGAAGACCTCCTCCTCGGCCGAGTGGCAGTGCGGGACGCAGCCGCGCCGGCCGGCTGCGATCCGCTGCCAGGCGAATCCGGCGAGCCGCGTCGTGTCGCCCGGGGTGAAGTAGGCCCACGTCTCGTTGCGCTCGCTCTGCAGCTCGATCTCGTCGACGTTGCGGATGTTCGCCGGCCGCGGCGCCGGGTCGCCGTGGCCGAGCGGTTCGACCGTCGCCTCGACGTCCCACGGGTCGTCGTCGCGTCCCTCGACCCAGGGCCAGCCGAAGCGCACGGCGCGCGAGCGCGGCAGCCAGCCGATCTCGGTCGGGTGGCGCGTCCCGAAGACGAGGAACTCGAGCCCGTCCGGGCCGGCGACGAACGTGTGCTCCATCTCGTCGGCCCGGTGCACGACGCAGTCGAGCGGGCGCACCTCGTGGACGGCGCCGTCCTGCCACGCGAGCCCGGAGCCGGCGAGCACGAAGTAGAGCTCCTCGGAGGCGCCGTGGGAATGCGGTGGCGTCGGCAGCTTCCCCGGCTCGACGCGCACGCGGTTGACGCCCACGCCGCGCGTTCCGGCGGCGGCGCCGAGCCGCTGCCACGACGCGTCCATCTCACCCTTCGCCCGGCGGTGGAACTCGAGCTCGTCCCAGTGCGCGACGCCCATCCGCCGCGCATTCTCTCACGCTCTGGGATCCGTCTCCCGCGACAGGTCCGTCGGCACGCCCTCCCGCTTGCGGACGACATCCCAGCCTTCGCGGCGTTCGACGATCTGCTCGAGCTCCGGAAACTCGTGCCCGGTGGCGACCACGAACTGGCGCCCGCCGCTCCGGATGCGCTCGTAGTCGCCGATCGCGACCTCGAGCTGCGTCGTGCACCCGACGTCACCGCATTCGCAGATCACCGTCATCGTCGCATCGCTGGTGCCGAACGTGCGGGTGAGGCCGCGGATCTGCTCGTTCACCTGGCGGAAGAGCGCCTCGTTCAGTCCCACCCTGCGCGCGTGCTCGTCTGTCACGTCACCTCCTTTCGCGGGTCGAGCTCGACGGCGACCTCGCCGGCACGCTCGCTCTTGCTCCGCCGGCGGGTCGAGCCGCTCCTGCGCAGCGCGGATGCGCTCGTTCCCCTCCCGGAAGGTCGCCTCGTTCTTCGCCCGCCGCTCCTCCGACGTCGTCACTGCACGGGTCGATGCCCCCGCCGACGCGGGGTACACATCGGGGTAGGCTCGGCCGGTGCCCCCCGTGCGTCTCGCCGTCGTCGGCTCCGTCAACCTCGATCTCGTCGCACGCGCGGAGCGGCTGCCGCGGCCGGGGGAGACGGTCACGGGAGCCGTGTTCTCACGGGTTTCCGGCGGCAAGGGGGCGAACCAGGCGGTCGCGGCGGCGCGGCTCGGGGCGGACGTGCGATTCCGCGGGAGCGTCGGCAACGACGACTTCGCCGAGGAGGCGCTCTCGGGGCTCACCGACGCCGGGGTCGCGATCGACATCGACGTCGTCGCCGCGCCCACCGGGGTCGCGCTCGTCGCAGTCGACGCCTCGGGCGAGAACTCCATCGTCGTCGCACCCGGCGCGAATGCGGCGCTCGGCCCGGACGACGTCGAGCTCACGGAGGGAGAGGCGGTGCTGTGCCAGCTCGAGATTCCGGGCGTCACCGTCGACGAGGTGGCCCGGCAGGCTTCCGGGTTCTTCTGCCTCAACGCTGCACCGGCGCGGCCCGTGTCGCCCGAGACGCTGAGCCGCGCGGACCTCGTCGTCGTGAACCACTACGAGTACGAAGCTCTCGACAGGCGCCGCGTACGGATCGCCGCGGTGACGTACGGCTCGGGGGGCGCGCGCATGTTCGAGCGCGGCAGGGTGGTCGCCGAGGCGATCCCGCCTCGCGTCGACGCGGTCGACGGCACGGGCGCCGGCGACGCGTTCGCCGCCTGCCTGGCCGTCTCGCGGCTCGAAGGCCGCGACTGGGACGAGGCGCTCCGGCG
>DASQQF010000036.1:0-13582 GCA_035643535.1 Gaiellaceae bacterium | reverse complement strand
GCCGAAGCCGTCCGCGCGGCCTCGGCCGGCCTCGCGGCCTGACCCGGCTACACTGACCGTCCCGGGCGCCCGTAGCTCAGGGGATAGAGCGCTGCCCTGCGGAGGCAGAGGTCGCATGTTCGAATCATGCCGGGCGCATCTCTTCGCGCTCGCCCACCCGCGGGCTCAGCTGAACGGCGGGTGGAGCGGGAGGATCAGCGGCGGCCGCGGCTTCTGGTGGAAGTCGAAGTCCTTGATGAGGTTGCCCAGGATCTTCGCGTTCTCGCGCACGTCGGGGCGCGGATCTGGGCGTCCGTCGGTTCTCGGGTTGATCCGCGCCCCGTGCAGGAAGTCGTCCTCGATGAACTTGAGGTACGCGTCGAAGCTGAGGGTCTGGTGGTCGATGTAGCCGCGCCTCGCGTACGGGCTGATCACGAGCGCGGGCACGCGGATCCCGTAGCCGAGCCCGTCCACCCGCGGCGGCCGGACGCTGTCGTAGAAGCCGCCCCAGTCGTCCCAGGCGAGGAAGATCGCGGTCGAGCGCCAGTCGGGGCTCCGCATCACCGAGTTGATCACCCCGGTCACGAAGGACTGTCCCGTGCTGATCAGCGCCGGCGGATGCTCGCTCACCGCCTGGGCCGGCGTGACCCACGAGACGGACGGCAGCCTGCCGGTGCGGGCGGCCGTGAAGAAGCGCTGCAGCGGCTGGACGTCGCCGAGCTGATGGTCGATCCGCACCGTGTCGAACCGCGGCAGCGGGTTCCAGATCCCCGGCGTCTTCGAGTTCTGCGGCACGGGGGCGCAGAACATCTGGTTGTTCGCGCAGTCCGGCTGATCGCCGGTGGCGACGTAGTAGCGCCAGCTCACGTGGTAGCGGTGGAGGAGCCAGGTGAGGTCGGTCCACGGGTAGGAGGGCCGTCTGATGCTCGGGTCGACGTGCGGCCACCCCGGCGGGAACCCCGGCGCGCGCAGCGCCGAGTGGCAGCTCATCGGGTCGTGCGGCTTCGTGCAGCTCGCCGACCAGCCGGAGAGGAGATACAGATGCGCGGGCTGGCTCCACGAGTCGTCGGAGGCGAACATGTGGTCCTGGAGGACGAAGTGGCGCGCGTAGTCCCAGTAGTTCGGGATCTCGTGCCAGTCGTGGTAGCCCATCACGTCCAGCCGGCCGCCGGGGATCGCGCAATTCGGCTGGTCGATGCCCTGGAGGCTGCGGCAGGCCCGCAGTCCCTTCACCGCCTGGGCCTGGAAGCCGTCCATCCTTCCGCCGGCGATGTCCGCGCGGCTTGCCTGCGCGGTGTGGGGGCCGCCGCTGTTGCGGTCGGAGGTGTCGTGGAACGGCTCGATGCACGTCCGGGTCTTCGGGTCGTACGAGCAGGGCACCTTGCCCGGGTTCCCGGCGAGCCCGGGGATCCCGTCCGCGCCCGGGTACGTGCCGAAGTAGGAGTCGAAGCTCCGGTTCTCCTGCATGACGATCACGACGTGCCGGATCTTGTGGATCGCCGCCGGCGTCCCGTCCGGCAGCCGTCCGCTGCGGGTTGCGGCGCGGGCGTCGTGCCGGCGGCCGGTCAGATCGGTCGAGAGCGCGAGGCTCGTGAGCAAGGCGGCTGCAAGAGCCACGGTCGCGACCCGTTTCAAGGCGGGCGCACGGTACCTGCGGCTTCTTTAGAACCGAGTGAGAATCACGTGGCGGACGTCACCCGTCGCCGCCAGCGCTCAGAATCCGGTGGTGGCGCTCTATCTGAGCGAGGACGACGTCGGTCGGCTGCTCTCGCCGGCGGACGCGGTCGAGGCGATCGAGGCGTGCTTTCGCCGCATGGCCGCGGGTGCGGTCGAGAACCGGCCGCGCTACCGCCTCCGGCTCGAGGGGGGAGCGCTGGCGGTCATGGCCGCGGCCGACCTCGAGCTGGGGTACGCAGGCGCGAAGGTCTACTCGGGCTTCCGGGCCGGCGCACGGTTCGCCGTCCTCCTCTTCCGTGCGGACGCGCCCGAGCTCGTGGCCGTCCTCGAGGCGGACACGCTCGGGCAGCTGCGAACGGGTGCGGCGAGCGCCGTGGCGGCGAAGCATCTCGCCGCGCGCCGCGCTCGTAGCCTCGGGCTGATCGGCTGCGGCTGGCAGGCCGAGTCGCAGCTCGCCTGCATCCGGGCTGCCCTGCCGGAGCTCGAGCGGGTCGTCGCGTACTGCCGCACCGAGGAGCGGCTCAGGGCCTTCTGCGCCGAAGCCGGCGCCGAGGCGGGCGAGAGCCACCGCGACCCCGCCCGCTGCGACATCGTCGTGACCGTCACGAGCTCGCCGGATCCGGTGCTCCGCGGCGAGTGGCTCGAGCCGGGCGCGCTCGTGTGCGCCGTCGGGGCGAACGACGGACGGCGCCGCGAGCTCGACAACGTCGTGCTCGAGCGGGCCGCGTTCGTGTGCTGCGACTCCCTCGAGGACGCGCGGCTCGAGTCCGCCGACCTGATCGAGCCGGTCGAGTCGGGCCTCCTCGACTGGCTGGAGGTGCACGAGCTCCAGGAGGTCGTCGCCGGTCAGGTCCCGGGGCGGCAGTCGGACGAGGACGTCGTCGTGTTCAAGTCGAACGGCCTCGCCGCGTGGGACGTCGCCGTCGCCGCGGCGGTCGTCGAGCGGGCGCGCGAGGCCGGCGCCGGGCACCCGCTGGAACTGTCATAGTCACGTCGTGCACTCCTCGACCGACCGTGGCCGGTTTGCGGAGCGCGTGCTCCACGGCGTCGACTCGAGCGGCGAGCCCGAGACCGTCGTGATCTGGATCGAACGCAAGGAGGGCGGCGTCTGGGCCGCCGGGCGGGCGGTCAATCCGCAGCTGCGGGAGGTGCGGCGTCCGCGGCCGGAGGACTACGTCTTCGAGGGCTACGAGATGGGCGACGCGCTCGACGAGGCGAACGCAGCGCTCGAGGACGACCTGACCGTCTCGGAGCAGGACGGGCACAGCGAGCACCTGCGGCCGTTCACGCGCGACGAGCTCCTCAAGCCGCTCGAGGCCTGGTTCTTCGGCAGGTCGTGAAGCTCACCTTCGGCTTCACCCCCTGCCCCAACGACGCGTTCGCGTTCCACGCGCTCGTGCACGGGCTCGTGCCGGCGCCGTTCGAGGTCGAACCCGTCCTCTGCGACATCGAGGAGCTGAACCGCCGCTCGGCAGCCGGCGAGCTGGAGCTGACGAAGCTGAGCTTCGGCGCCGCCGCAGCGGCTGGCGTCCGGTACCGGCTGCTCCGGAGCGGCGCGGCGCTCGGTCGCGGCGTCGGCCCGCTCGTGGTCGCCCGCGAGGCGGTCTCGCTCGAGCAGGCCGCGGCCGGCCGGATCGGCGTCCCCGGCCGCGAGACGACGGCGTTCCTCCTCCTCAGGCTCGCGGCACCCTCCCTCGGAGAGGTGGTCGAGCTGCGCTACGACCGGATCCTGCAGGCGGTCGTGGCAGGCGACGTCGACGCCGGGCTCATCATCCACGAGAGCCGCTTCACGTACGCCGACCACGGGCTCGACGAGGTCGCCGACCTCGGCGAGTGGTGGGAAGGCGAGACCGGGCTGCCGGTCCCGCTCGCCGGGATCTTCGCGCGCTCGGATCTCGAACCGGAGCTCGAGGCGGCCGCCGAGGCGGCGGTGCGGGCGTCCGTCGAGTTCGCGTTCGCGCATCCCGAGGCGAGCCGCGAGTACGTCCGCTCGCTCGCACAGGAGCTGTCCGACGAGGTCTGCGCGGCACACATCGCGCTCTACGTGAACGAGCACAGCATCGACATCGGCGACGAAGGGCTCGTCGCGGTGGAGCGGTTGCTCGGTCGCGCGACCGCAGCTGCCCGCTGAGCTCCTAGACTTCCCGCCCGTGCCCAGGGCCGTCGTCCTCTCCGCCGTCCGGACTCCGATCGGCCGCTACGGCGGCGCGCTCGCGGGCGTGCGCCCCGACGATCTCGCGGCGCTCGTCGTCCGGGAGGCGGTCGAGCGCGCCGGAGTGCCCGGCGGGGAGATCGAGGACGTCTGGTTCGGCGCCGCGAACCAGGCGGGCGAGGACAACCGCAACGTCGCGCGCATGGCCGCGCTGCTGGCGGGGCTGCCCGACTCGGTCGCCGGCGTGACGGTGAACCGGCTCTGCGCCTCCGGGCTCGCCTCGATCGTCGGCGCCTGCCACGCCGTCGTCGCGGGCGACGGCGACCTCTTCGTCGCGGGCGGCGCCGAGTCGATGAGCCGCGCGCCGTTCGTGACGCCGAAGGCGGGGAAGCCGTTCGAGCGCGGCGACCGTCCGCTCTACGACACGACACTCGGCTGGCGGTTCACGAACCCCGGGCTCGAGGAGCTGTTCCCGCCGGAGTCGATGGGCGAGACCGGCGAGAACGTCGCCGAGCGCTGGGGCGTCTCACGCGAGGAGCAGGACGCGTTCGCACTCGAGTCGCAGCGGCGGTGGGCGGACGCCGACGCCGCCGGCCGTTTCGCCGACGAGCTCGTTCCCGTGGGCGACGTCGTCCGCGACGAGCATCCGCGGCCCGACACGACGGCAGAGAAGCTGGCTGCGCTCCGGCCGGCGTTCCGCGAGGGCGGGACGGTGACGGCCGGCAACGCGTCGGGCTTGAACGACGGCGCGGCGGCCGTCGTCGTCGCCTCCGAGGAGAAGGCGCGCGAGCTCGGGGTCGAGCCGCTCGGCGCGTTCGCCGGCGGCGCCGTCTCGGGCGTCGACCCGCGGGTGATGGGGATCGGCCCGATCCCCGCCGTCCGCCGGCTGCTCGAGCGGACGGGAGTGGCGCTCGACGAGATCGACCTCGTCGAGCTGAACGAGGCCTTCGCGTCGCAGAGCCTCGTCGTGATCCGCGAGCTCGGCCTCGATCCCGCGAAGGTGAACGTGAACGGCGGCGCGATCGCACTCGGGCACCCGCTCGGGATGAGCGGCGCCCGCCTCGTCGTCTCGCTCCTGCACGAGCTGCGCCGCCGCGGGGGCCGCTACGGCCTCGCGACGCTCTGCGTCGGCGTCGGGCAGGGCCAGGCGGCCCTGTTCGATGGGGGCTAGCCGACCGGCGGCCGGATGTAGATGACGCCCTCGTGCTGTGTCGGCACGAACGGCGCGCCGACGCTGAGGACGACGCTTTCGACCTGGTGGAACAGCTCGACGCCACCGTCGGCGACCGGTACCGCGATCTCGAGCTCGTCGTGCGGCTCGGCCTCGAGGCCCGCGTCGCGGAGCGCTTCGAGGAGCCGGTCGCGGTCCGGGATCCTCGCCGCCGTCACGTGAATCGTGCTGTCCATCGGGCCCCCTTCGTCGTTTCGGATCCGAAATCTACCCGCGAGTATCGCCGCGCCAAACGCAGGAAGCAACCGTTATTTTCCGCAGCGTGGCGACGACGGCGGGGCAGGAGTACGGGCTCTTCATCGGCGGCGAGGTCGTCGAGCCCGCGGCGGGCCAGATCCGCGAACTGCACGAGCCCGCCTCCGGCGACGCGCTCGCACGTGCCGCGTTGGCCGACAACGCAGATGTCGACCGCGCGGTGGAGGCGGCCCGCGCGGCGCTCGACGGGCCGTGGGGCCGGACGCCGCCGAACGAGCGGGCGCGCCTTCTGCAGGCGCTCGCCGACTCGATCCAGCAGAACCGGAAGGAGCTCGCGGAGCTCGAGGCGCGGAACGTCGGCAAGGCGATCTCCTCCGTCGAGGCGGAGGTCGCGGGCGCGGCTGAGAACTTCCGCTTCTTCGCCTCGGTGGTCGGCTCGATCGGAGGCCGCTCGAGACCGCTCGGCGGCTCGCTCATGAGCTACACGCTCAAGGAGCCGGTGGGCGTCTGCGCCCAGATCGTCCCCTGGAACTACCCGCTGCTGATGTCGGTGTGGAAGCTCTCGCCGGCGCTCGCAGCCGGCTGCGCCGTCGTCCTCAAGCCCGACCCGCAGACGCCCCTCACGGCGCTGCGCGTCGCGCAGCTCGCGACGGAGGTCGGTTTCCCCGCCGGGGCGGTCAACGTCGTCCCCGCCGACGGGCCCACGGTCGGCTCCTACCTCGTCGCCCATCCCGGCGTCGACAAGGTCGCGTTCACCGGCTCGACGCGCACCGGGAGCGAGATCGTGCGGCTCTGCTCCGAGCCGATCAAGCGGCTCACGCTCGAGCTCGGCGGCAAGAGCCCGAACGTCGTCTTCGCCGACGCGAACCTCGACGAGGCGATCCCGAGCTCGGTCTGGTCGATCTACTACGCGGCCGGCCAGAGCTGCGAGGCGCGCTCGCGCATCCTCGTCCAGGCCTCGATCTACGACGAGTTCGTCTCGCGCTTCGCCGAGGCCGCGAAGCGGCTGAAGGTCGGCGACCCGCTCGACCCCGAGACGCAGGTCGGCTCGCTGATCTCGCACGCGCACCGCGATCGCGTGCACGGCTATGTCGAGAAGGGCCGTGAGGAGGGTGCGGAGGTCGTCACGGGCGGCGAGCCGGTCGACGGCGTGGGCGCCTTCTACCTGCCGACGGTGCTCGCGCACGTCGAGAGTGCGATGACGGTCGCGCAGGAGGAGATCTTCGGGCCGGTGGTCACGGCGATCCCGTTCGACGACGAGAAGGCGGCGATCCGGATCGCGAACGACGTTCGCTACGGGTTGTTCGCGACCGTCTGGACGGGCGATCCGGCGCGCGGCCACCGCGTCGCGAAGGCGATCGAGTCGGGGATGGTCGGGATCAACATGCCGTTCACCGCGTTCCCGGGCATCCCGTTCGGCGGCTACAAGCAGTCGGGCTTCGGCCGAGAGCTGTCGATCGAGACGCTCGACCTCTACCTCGAGACGAAGGGCGTCGTCTTCTCGACGAGCCCGAAGCCCTTCAACCCGTTCGGCCTCTGAGATTCACCTGCCGTCGGCTTGCCGACGGCAGGTTACGAAACTGTCACTTTCGGAGCGAGAGCGCGGCGCCGATCCCGAGGAGCGCGATCCCGACGAGGCGCGGCCAGTGGAGCGCGATCCGCTCCGATCCGAACAGCCCCCACCGGTCGATCGCCGCGCCCATCGCGAGCTGGCCGGCGATGAGGATGCCGACGGTTGCCGCCACGCCGATCCGCGGGCCCGCGTACGTGATCGTGAAGACGATGAGCAGCCCCATGACGCCGCCGAGCAACATCCACCAGGGCTGGTGGACGGCGCGGACGAAGCCCTCGACGCTGCGGTGCGCGAGGGCGAGGATCACGACGGCCAGCGCGGCGGTCAGCGCCGCCGAGAAGGCGAGTGCTTCGAGCACGCCGATGCGCTCACCGAGCCGCGACATGAGCGCGACCTGCACCGATCCCGCGAGACCGGCGGCCACCGCCAGTCCCGCCGCGACTGCACCTCCCGACACGGGCGAACGATAATCGGGTCGTGCCGATCTTCCAGCCTGAGCTGGAAACCCTGCCCCGTCCGGAGCTCGAGCAGCTCCAGCGCCGCCGCCTGCGCGAACGGTTCGGCGTCGAGCCGGAGGCCCTGCCGGAGCTGCCGTTCCGCGTCAAGGCGGAGCTCCGCGAGGCGTATCCCTTCGGGCTGCTCCAGGTGCCGCTCACGGACTGCGTCCGCATCCACGCCTCGTCCGGCACGCGCGGCAAGGCGACGATCGTCGCGTACACCCGCGGCGACCTCGCAAGCTGGGCGGACTGCTGCGCGCGCGCGCTCGCGGCGGCCGGCGGCGAGCCCGGGACGGTCGTCCACGTCGCGTACGGCTACGGCCTCTTCACCGGCGGGCTGGGCCTCCACTACGGAGCGGAGCGGCTCGGCTGCACCGTCGTCCCCGCCTCCGGCGGGAACACGCCCCGCCAGGCGCAGCTGCTCGAGGACCTCGGCGCCGAGATCCTCTGCTGCACGCCGAGCTATGCGCTCGCGATCGCCGATCACGTCTCCGAGCCGGCGCGGCTGCGCCTGCACGCCGGCCTGTTCGGCGCCGAGCCCTGGAGCGTCGGGCTGCGCGAGGCGGTCGAGCATGCGCTCGACCTGACCGCGCTCGACATCTACGGGCTGTCGGAGGTGATGGGCCCGGGCGTCTCGGCGGAGTGCCTCGAAGGCCGCGGCGGCGCCCACGTGAACGAGGACCACTTCCTCGTCGAGGCCGTCGACCCGGAGACGGGCGAGCCCGTCGATGACGGCGAGCTCGGCGAGCTCGTCTTCACGACGCTGACGAAGGAGGCGCTGCCGCTGCTCCGCTACCGCACCGGCGACCTCGCCTCGCTCACGCGCGAGCCGTGCGCGTGCGGGCGGACGTTCGCGCGCATGTCGCGCGTCGTCGGCCGCACCGACGACATGCTCATCATCCGCGGCGTCAACGTCTTCCCGAGCGAGATCGAGCGTGCGCTGCTCGCGATCCCGGAGCTCGCGCCGCACTACCAGCTCGTCGTCGAGCGGCCGGGCCACCTCGACGAGCTCGCCGTGCAGGCGGAGCTGCGCGAGGGCGAGCCGGGTGGCGAGCGGCTGCAGGCGCTCGTCGAAGAGCGGCTCGGTCGCGCGCTCGGCCTGACCGCGAGCGTGGAGCTCCGGCCGCCGGGGGGCGTGCCGCGGAGCGAGGGGAAGGCCCTCCGCGTGCTCGACCGGCGGACGGAGTAACCGCCGAGCCGGTTCGTCCGTTCAGCCGACGGATGAACGAGCATCCCGAACAGCGCGACGACTTCGAGGGCTGGCCGCGTCCGTCGCGTGACGTCCTGCGCGAGCTCGAGCGCCCGGCGCTCTCGTGGTTCGACCCCGACGCGGAGGCCGACGGCGCCTCGGTGGGCGTCGCCGCGTAGGCGCGGGTATCGTCCGCGGCATGTTCAGGGTCGTCGTCCTCTACGAGAGCGAGCCGGACGCACGGGAATACGCCGAGCACGCGGAGCTCTGCAGCCGCGTCCCGCACTCCGTCTTCCGGCACGGGAAGGTCACGGGCGCGCCGATGGGCGATCCGGCGCATGCCTACTACGCCGAGTGGGAGTTCGCCGACCGGGAGGCGTTCGAGAGCGCGATCCGCAGCGACGAGTTCATGGCCACCGGCAAGGACGCGTACAGGCGCGGCTTTCCGCAGCCGGCGGTCGAGTTCGTCGAGCTCGCCTGACCCTCCGGATCGGCGGAATCCCCGATGCCGCGGGGCCGCCGTGGCGTCAGCCTGGGCACGAGAAGGAGGTGGAGATGGGCGAGGACAAGCCGGAGGGCGTGTTCGAGCGCAACAGGCACAAGTTCGCTCTCGGCGGCCAGGCGGTCGCCGTGGGCTCGCTTCTGCTGCTCGTGCCGGTCGTGCGCCGGCTGCGGGAGCAGCGGCAGGCGCGGCATCATCACAGACGCTTCCCGCTGCTGGGGCACTAGGCACCCTCCGCGCGGCGCTCCCGTTAGGGTGCGCGCGTGGCAGAGGTCGAGGTCAGCCGCGCCGGCGGCGTGCAGACGATCACGCTCAACCGGCCCGACAAGCTGAACGCGTTCACCCGCGCGGTGCACGACGGGCTGCACGGCGCGCTCGAGCAGGCGCGCGATCCGGACGTGCGCGCGGTCGTCGTCACCGGTGCGGGGCGTGGGTTCTCCGCCGGACAGGATCTCGGCGAGTTCGGCGAGGCCGGCGACATCGGCGCGATGTTGCGCGCGACGTATCACCGGACCGTCCTCGCGATCCGCGCGCTCGAGAAGCCGGTGGTCGCCGCGGTCAACGGCGTCTGTGCGGGGGCCGGGCTCTCCCTCGCGTGTGCCTGCGACATCCGGATCGCGTCGGACACGGCGTTCTTCGTCCCCGGCTTCGTCGGGATCGGGTTGATCCCCGACTCCGGGGGCACGTTCTTCCTCCAGCGCCTGCTCGGCACGCCGCGCGCGTTCGAGTGGATGACGTCGAACCGGCGGCTGACCGCGGCGGAGGCGCACGCGTGGGGGCTCGTGTCCGAGGTGGTCGAGGCGGACGCGTTCGCGGCGCGCGTGGCCGAGCGGGCGGCGGAGCTGGCGGCGGCTCCGACGCGGGCGATCGCGCTCACGAAGCGGCTGTACGACGAGGCGGCGACGGCGACGCTCGGGGAGCAGCTCGAGCACGAGGCCGACGCCCAGGTGGAGGCGGCGCGGACGCAGGACTTCCGCGAGGGCGTCGCCGCGTTCCACGAGAAGCGCGCGCCCGGGTTCCGCGGGGGTTAGCCGTTACGCGCCGACGAGGCGCTCGACCTCGCTCTCGCCCGGGAAGCGGCCCTCGGCGTGCTTGGAGAAGACGAGCTCCCCGTCGCGGAGGATGTCGAACTGCCCGCTGCCGCCCGGTGTGGCGCTCGCGTCCACTCCCCGCTCTCGAAGCATGGCCACGAGACTCGTGGCCCTCGGCTCGTAGCCGCTTCAGGTCGGGCAGTAGAGGATCTCGACGGCCACGCCGAGAGCGTACCCGTCCGGATGCGGGCCGCAGGAACCCGAGCTTCCGACACCACCATCCGATCGAGTTCGCTCCCGGTGCGATACTCGCGGACGTGACAGAGGACGATCTGCGCCGGCTGGAAGCGATCGGCTCGACCGTCGAATTCACGGCGGGACAGGTACTGATCGAACGGGGTCAGCCGGGCGCCGGGCTGTTCGTCCTGTCCGAGGGGAGCCTGGTCGTGGAGGCGCCCGAAGGCACACGGGAGCTCGGCTCCGGCGCGGTCTTCGGAGAGCGGGCGCTTCTCTCGCCCGACGGCAGACGCACGGCACGTGTGCGCGCGCTGACCGACGGCGCACTCCTGGCGGTCGACCGCTCCGAGATCGACCGCCTCTGCGCGGACGACCCCGGGTTCGCCGAGCGGCTCGCTCGCGTCAGATGGTCTTGAACTGCTCGAACGGCTGGCGGCAGCTCTCGCAGTAGCGGAGCGAGCGGCACGGCGTCGGCCCGAAGATGTTCTCGAGCCGCGTCTCCGTCGAGCCGCAGTAGGGGCAGCGGAAGACGTTCGACCGGAGCTGGACGAGCTTCGGCGCCGAGGCCTCGCGCGGCGCGGGCGGCGCGAAGCCGGCCTCGCGGAGCTTCTCGCGTCCCGCGGGCGTGATCCGGTCGGTCGACCAGGAGTCGTCGGTGACCACCTCCACCTCCGGCTCGGCGCCGAGCTCCGCGACCCTCGCCTCCAGCGCGCTCTTCATCACCTCGAGCGCCGGGCAGCCGAGGAAGGTGGGCGTGAACTCGATCCGGACATGTCCCTCTCGGACATCGACCGAGCGGATGACGCCGAGGTCGACGAGCGAGACGACCGGGATCTCGGGATCCGGGATCTCCTCGAGTGCCCGCCAGACCTGCTGCTCGTCGACTACCACTGCGCGCCGGCCGGTGCGGAGCGCCGCACCATCGTCATCTCGCCCCAGAGCTCCGCGAGCTCGTCGGTGTGCGAGCCGCGCTCCTTCCCTCGCAACACGGTGTCGCCCGGGAGGTCGAGCCCGGTTCGGGCGGCGAGCTCGGCGCGCAGCTGCTCCGGCAGCAGGCCGACCGCATAGGGCCACAGCTCCTCGACCGCCTCGCGGAAGCGCGGCTCGTCGCGGAGCCGCTCGTGCCACATCTCGGCGTGCATGCGGTGGTACGCCTCCTCGCGGTCGATCTTCGCCGCGAGGCCGGCGACCTCCGGATCCGGGTCGTCCTTCAGCGCCCCGAGCCGGATCTCGTCCGCCGTCTCGTAGAGCCAGCGTCGCGCGATCGTGTGCGCCCAGTCCAGCAGGCGGAGCTCGACGAGCGGCGCGCACCGGTACTCCCCCGGCGGGCGGTCGAAGGCGAGCGCGTCGGCGTCCTCCGACAGCAGCTGGTAGAGGGCGCGCGCGTGCCCGATCTCGTTCTGCGCGATCGACGAGAAGGCGACGTCTTCCTCGAGCAGCGGGGCGATCCCCGTCCACTCCGACTCGCGCCAGCCGAGGACGAGCTCGTCGTCAGCGATCCCGAGCAGCGCGTCCGTCGGGCTCATTGGCTTTCCCCCGCCGAGAATGCGCCGCGTGAGCGAGCCGCACTCTCGGCGGCAAGTTCACGAGCCTCCTTCAGGCGGGCCTTGATCGAGTAGCCGTCGACGCGGCGGTACTTGAGGTCGAACTCGTCCGCCCAGTCCTCGACGTCGCGGATCGCGTCGCGCGGGACGAGCCAGAGGGCGACCGACTCGCCGCGGCGGCCGTACTGCTCGCGCGCCCACGCCTCCGCGAAGTCCGCGTCGGGTGCGACGACCGAGCCGGCGTGCTCGAACGGCTGGCCGCGCCGCTCCTGCCGGAACACCTCCCAGACGTGCTCGCTCACGCCGCAAGCACCGCGTCCCTGACCCACTGCTCCTGCTCGAGGAAGCGGCGCCTGAAGGCGAGGCGCTCCTCCGTCTTCGGCCCGTGCCCGGTGACGACGTGGCGCAGCTCGTCCCAGTCGGGCTCGCTGTACTCCCAGGTGCCGTCGTCGCGCTTGCGTAGCTTCGGGTCGGGGATCTCGAGGCCGAGCTCGCGGATCTGTGGCACGTAGCCGTCGAGGAACTGCTGCCGGGCCTCCTCGTTGCCCTGCGACTTGATCCGCCACAGCCACATCGGGTCCTCGTCGCGCGGGATCGGGTTGCCGTGGAACTGCATCAGCGGGCCCCACCAGCGGTCGAGCGCCTCCTGTACGAGCTCGAACTGGGCCGGCGTGCCGGTGACCAGGGCGAGGATCACGTCGCGGCCGTGGAGGATGTGGAACGACTCCTCCCAGCAGATCTTCTTCATGATCCGGGCGTACGGCGCGTACGAGCACTTGAGCAGCGCCTTCTGGCTGATGATCGCCGCGGCGTCGACGAGCCACGCGATCACGCCCACGTCGCCCCACGTCTTCGTCGGGTAATGGAAGACGTTGTGGAACTTCGACCTCCCGGAGATCAGGTCGGCGAGGCATTGCTCGCGCGGCTTCCCGAGATCCTCGACGACGCGGTAGATGAGCTGCGCGTGGCCGACCTCGTCCTGCACCTTCGCCGTCAGCGCGAGCTTGCGCTGAAGCGTCGGGGCACGGAGGATCCACTCGCGCTCGGGAAGGACACCCATCAGCTCGGAGTTGCCGTGCATCTCGATGAACTTGACCAGCTTCGCGCGGTAGTCGTCCGGCAGCCAGTCGGTCGCCTCGACCTGCCCGCCGCCCTGGACGTAGTCGAGAAATGCCTGCTCGTCGCGTGGAATCCCGATCGCCGCCACTCAGCATCACCTTCCGAACGGTCGTTAGGTTTCGCATTGTAGATGTCCGCCCGCCGCACCGAGCTAACGCGCGCCGCCGCCAAGCTCTTCGCCGAGAAGGGCTACCACGGCACCTCGATCGGCGACCTCGCCGAGGCGCTGGGCGTGCAGAAGGGATCCGTGTACGCCCACATCGAGTCGAAGGCCGACCTGCTCTGGGAGGTCGCCCGCGAGGGCGCGGCCGCCTTCCACGCCGCGCTCGACGCGGTGCCCGACGAGGGGCCGGTCGTCGAGCGGATCCGCGCGGCGCTGCGTGCGCACCTGCGCGTCGTGGCCGAACAACTCGACCTGGCGACCGTCTTCGTCCGCGAATGGCGCTACCTGGCGGGCGAGCGGCGGGACGCGTTCGTGGCCGAGCGGCGCCGCTACGAAGAGCGGTTCCGCGCGCTCTTCCGCGAGGGCCGCGAGCTCGGCGAGCTCCGCGCCGACCTCGACGATGCGACGGCGGCGCTGCTCGCCCTCTCGGCCGCGAACTGGGCGTACACCTGGCTCCGCCCCGGCAGGGAGACGGACGAGCTCGCCGACCGCT
>DASQQF010000035.1:0-21417 GCA_035643535.1 Gaiellaceae bacterium | reverse complement strand
TCGACCACGACCACGACCGGCTAGCGCGAGATGGCGACGAGAAAGGACGCACACGACGCGGCGAAGAAGAAGGCGGCGAAGGAGAAGAAGCTGCTGGTCCTCCTCTCCGTCTTCCTCCTGCTCGCGCTCGGCTACGCGTACAAGACGCTGACCCACCTCCACAACTCGGGCGGCACGCCCGTGGCGGTGTCGTCGGGCTCGACCGCGCCTGGTTCGACGACGGCGGCCCCGTCGGCGAGCGCGTCGGCGGGCTCGGGCGCGCCCGCGGACGTACCGAGCGGGGGAACGGCGGCGGCGCCCCCGAGCACGAAGCTCGTCCCGGCGGTGAAGCCGGCACCCGATCAGGGGCAGCTCGAGTCGTTCACGCTCTTCGCCGGCAAGGATCCGTTCAACTCCGACGGGCCGAGCACGACGGCCGGCACCACGACGCCCACGCCGACTCCGCCGGCGCCGACGAAGAAGAAGTCGAGTCCGAGCGGTTCGCAGGCTCCCGCCGCGAAGCTGGCGAGCGCCGTCATCTCGGTCAACGGCGCCAGGAGCCTCGTCTCGGTCCAGAGCGTGTTCCCGCAGTCCACCGACCCGTCGGGCAACGGCATCTTCCGGCTCGTCGGGCTGACGAAGACGACGGCGAAGGTCGGCATCGTCGGCGGCTCCTACGCGAACGGCGCCTCGACGCTGACCCTCCACGTCGGCCGGACGGTCACGCTGGCGAACACGACCGACGGCAAGCGCTACAAGCTCGAGCTCTTCCCGCAGGGGACGTCGTGACGTCGTTCGCCTACACCGCGATCAACGCCCAGGGGGTCGAGACCGACGGCGTGATCAACGCCGGCGACCTCGCCGCCGCCCGCGAGCAGCTGCGCCGGCGCGGCCTGCTCGCCCAACGGCTGTCGGAGCTCAACCAGGGCGAGTCGCTCGGGCAGACACGCATCCGGCTCGGCAAGGGCGTCAAGGCGAAGTCCCTGCAGATCTTCTCCCGCCAGTTCGCGACGATGATCGAGGCCGGGCTGAACGTCGTCCAGGCACTCGTCGTGCTCGAGGAGCAGACGAGCGACCTCACGCTCGCCGAGATCGTCTCGCAGCTGCGGCACGACGTCGAGGCGGGCCTCCTGCTCTCCGAGGCGATGGCGCGGCACCCGAAGGTGTTCTCGCGGCTCTACATCGCGATGGTCGAGGCGGGCGAGGCGGCCGGCATCCTCGACCTCGTCCTCGACCGCGTGGCGCTGCAGATCGAGAAGCAGGAGCAGATCCGGCGCCGTGTCAAGGGGGCGATGATCTACCCGACGCTGGTGCTCGTCTTCGCCACCTGCGTCCTGATCGGGATGCTGATGTTCCTCGTCCCGGTCTTCGTCAAGATCTTCGCGCAGCTGAACGGCCAGCTCCCGATGCTGACCCAGATCGTCGTGCACGCCTCGAACGCTCTCCGCTCGTACTGGTTCGTCATCCTGCCGGTGCTCTTCTCCTCGCCGTTCGTCTTCCGCTGGTGGAAGGGAACCGAGCGGGGCCGGCATGCGTGGGACCGCTTCCTGCTGCGCGTCCCCATGCGGATCGGCGAGACGGTGCAGAAGGTGACGATCGCGCGCTTCTCGCGGACGCTCTCGACCCTCGTCGCCGCGGGCGTCGACATCATCAAGGCGCTCGAGATCACGGGGCAGGCCTCCGGCAACTGGGTCGTGCAGCAGGCGCTCGCGCACGTCCGCGAGCGCGTCCACGCCGGCGCCGGTCTCTCGCAGCCGCTGCTCGACCACGACGTCTTCCCGCCGATGGTGCCGCAGATGATGAGGATCGGCGAGGAGTCGGGCGAGCTCGAGAAGATGCTCCAGAAGATCGCCGACTTCTACGAGGACGAGGTCGACGCGTCCATCGCGTCGCTCACGAGCATCATCGAGCCGGTGATGATGATCGCCGTCGGCTGCGTCGTCGGCGTGATCGTCATCTCGATGTACCTGCCGATGTTCAAGATGCTCCAGCTCGTGAACAACGGCGGGTGAGCGGCGGCGGCAGGCGGCGGCCGACGGACGAGCTCGTTGGGCGACGGGTCGACCGACCGCCGGCGACCCCGACGGGCCGCCGGCGATCGAGATCCGCGTCCGCCTACTTCGCGTGGTTGAAGAGCTTCGCGAACGGGACGAAGTGCTGGTTGCGCCAGCGGACGAGCTTCTGCTGCTGGATCATGAAGCGATCCTTCGGCGTCGTGTGCAGGTGGATGCCCGGGTAGAGGAACGGGTTCTTCCACCGCTTGATGTGCGTCAGGGCCTTCATCAGCCCGGCGCGGGTCGGGTTCTTGCCGGCGGCCTTCAGGGCCTGCACGAACGTCCAGCCGACGGCGACGCCGTAGGCGTTGTTCAGGTCGAGGGGGTTCGCCCCCTTGTCGTACCTCGCGAGGATCTTCTTGTAGAGCTTCGCGCTCGAGCTGTTCGGCTGGTCGACGACGTCGAGCAGGTACGTCGTGCTGATGTCCCCGTCGACGTTCGCCCCGCTCTTCACGGCGAGGCTCATGAAGACCGGCGACGCGGACACGTTGTTGATGAACGTCGTCGGCTTCCAGCCGATCTTCGTCGCGACCACGAGCGCGTCGATCGTCTGCTGCGGGATCGCGAACAGCGCGAAGATCGTCGCGCCCGACTGCGCGAGCTTCGCCACCTGCGCGCTCACGTCGGTCTGGGTGGCCGGATACGTCTCCACGTCGACGATGTTCGACTTCGAGGAGCCGAGGCCGGCGCGGAGGCCGTCGTAGTAGTTCTGGCCGTACGAGTCGTCCTGCCGCAGGACGGCGATCTTCGCGTTCGGCATGTGCGCGTGGATCCACTTCCCGTAGATCTTGGCCTCGCCCGGATAGTCGGGCTGGAAGCCGATCGTCCACGGGTACTTCTTGTACTGGGCTCCCCAGTACGAGTCGCCGGTCGCGACGAGCACCTGCGGCACCTTCTGCTTGTTCAGGTACGGCCGGATCGCGATGTTCGGCGCGGTGCCGAGGCTGTTCACGTCAGCGAAGATGTGGTCCTGCTGGACGAGCTTGTGGGTCAGCGGCACCGTCATCGCGGGGTTGTACTGGTCGTCGAGGTACTTGAACACGATCTTGCGGCCGTTGACGCCGCCGTGGGCGTTCACCCACTGGTAGTACGCGTTCTCGGCCTTCGGGATCACGCCGTACAGCTGTGCCGGGCCCGTCAAGGGGAATGTCCCCCCGATGACGACCGTCTTCTTCGTCACGCCCGGAGTCTTCGCGTGCCGGGCGTGCTTCGCATGGCCTGCCGCCGCACCGACCGAGGCGAACACGAGGAGACTTCCGAGCACGCCGAGCGCGGCGACAACACTGACCCTCTTAGTCATTCTCCCTCCGATCAGACCGCCCACCGAAACAGCTTGATCTTGGCAGGGGCGACCGGCGGCGGCAAGTCTCCGCTCGTGCGTTCTCACACTTCCGGGGCGGCCCTGCGCCGCGTGACCCGGCGCGTCACTCCGCCTGCGATCCGCAGGACCTGCGTCGCGCCGCCGGGGAAGACGAGCATCACGACGACGAGGAACACCCCGAAGATCACCGGCACCGACTCGGCCGCGTGGAACACCTGCGTGCTCTGGAGCCCCGACGGGAGCAGCTGGACGAAGATCGCGCCGACGAGCACGCCCCAGAGCGAGCCGAGCCCGCCGACGGCCGCTCCGATCAGGATGTAGAGCGAGAGCGTCAGCCCGAACATCTGCGGGTTGATGAAGCTGTTCACGAGCACGAGCAGCGAGCCGGCCACGGCTGCGTAGGCGGCCGAGATCCCGAAGGCGAGCGCCTTGTGGATCGACAGGCTGACTCCCGACGCGGCGGCGGCGATCTCGCTGTCCCGGACTGCGCGGAACGCTCGCCCGGTGCGGCCGCGGAGGACGAGCCAGGCGAGCACGAGCAGGATCGCCGAGGCGGCCCAGGAGACCGCGTACAGCCAGAGCCCGCTGTGCGCGGGCAGCGGCAGGCCCTGGTTCCCGCCGGTGAAGCCGGAGTAGTTGAGCGCGATCTGCGGCACGGCGAGCGCGACGGCGAACGTGAGCAGCGCGAGGTAGGCGCCGCTGAGCCGCAGCGCCGGCAGCCCGACGACGACGCCGCAGGCGAAGCCGGCGAGCGCCGCCAGCGGGATCGTCGTGACATCCGTCCAGCCGTGGTGGACCGTGAGGATCGCCGTCGTGTAGCCGCCGATCGCCATGAAGGCGCCGTTGCCGATCGAGATCTGCCCGGCATAGCCGGTGAGGATGTCGAGGCCGAGGATCGCGATGAAGTAGACCGCGACGCTTGCGCCCTGCATCCGGTTGTAGTCGCTCAGCTGCAGCGGCAGCCAGGCGATCACGGCCGCGGTCGCGGCGATCACGAGCAGGCGCGAGGCGGCTCTCATACCTTCCGCACCTTCGGCCGGCCGAACAGGCCCGACGGCTTGATCAGGAGGATGCCGAGCATGAGCACGAACGCCGCCGGCAGCAGCAGCTGCGGCGTGACGAAGCCGACGTAGCTCGCGAGCAGGTTGAGCGTGACGCCGATCGCGAGACCGCCGACCACGGCTCCGGCCGGGCTCTCGAGCCCGCCGAGGACGGCCGCGGCGAACGCGTAGATGAGCACGCCGTCCATCATCGACGGCTGGAGCAGCACACTCGGGCTCGCGGCGGCGAGCATCCCCGAGACCGCGCCGAGGACGGCCGCGAAGCCCCAGCCGAGCGCGAGCATCCAGCTGACGCGCACCCCGACCAGCCGCGCCGCGTCCGGGTGGGTGGCGGAGGCGCGCATCGCGAGCCCGATCTTCGTGAAGCGGAAGAACGCCCAGAGCAGGACGACGGCGCCGATCGTGACGCCGATCGTCCCGACGTCCTCGAGCGAGAACGAGACGCCGCCGAGGTGGATCGGGTGGATCGGGAACGCCGACGGCATGAAGCGGATCTGCGACGACCAGATCCACCCGACCGCACCCTCGATCGCGATCAGGAGGCCGATCGAGACGATGACGACCGTCAGCTGCGACGCCCGCTCGACCGGACGGATCGCGACCCGCTCCAGGGCGATGCCGCCGACGAACGCGAGCGCGAGCGTCAGCACGAACGCGGGCCAGTACGAGATGCCCCACTGCATCAGCTGCCAGGCGACGTAGGTCGTGAACGTCGCGATCGCCCCCTGCGAGAAGTTGACGACCTCGGTGGCGCGGTAGATGAGGACGAGCGCCACGGCGAGGCTCGCGTAGATGCCGCCGCTCGCCAGGCCCGACACCGTCTCCTGCGCGAACAGCGCGCTCCGCGCCGAGCCGATCGCGAGGAAGACGCAGCCGGCGAGCAGGAACGCGGCGACGATCACCTGGGAGCCTCCCGGGAGCCGGTGGAGCGGCGAGCGCGGGATCTCGAGCGTGGGCTTCGCGACCGTCATCGGCTCTCAGTAGCCCAGGTAGCTCCGCCTGACGGCCTCGTCCCGGGCGAGATCGTCGCTCGTCCCCGAGAGCACGACGTGACCGACCTCGAGGACGTACGCGCGGTCGGCCGCACGCAGCGCCGCGTTCGCGTTCTGCTCGGCGACGAGCACGGTCGCGCCCTCGCGCCGGTTCAGCTCCTCGACGATCCGGAAGATCTCGGCGACGAGCAGCGGTGCGAGGCCGAGCGACGGCTCGTCGAGCAGGTAGAGGCGCGGCCGCTGCATGAGTGCGCGCGCGAGCGCGAGCATCTGCTGCTCGCCGCCGCTCAGCGTGCCTGCCTGCTGGCGTGCGCGATCTCGGAGCCACGGGAAGTAGGAGTGGACGCGGGCGAGGTCGTCCCTCATCGAGCCGCGCCGCGTGTAGGCGCCGAGACGGAGGTTCTCGGCGACGGTGAGGTCGACGAACGTGCCGCGGCCCTCCGGCACGTGGGCGATGCCGAGCCGCGCCGTGCCCTCGGGCGAGCGGCGCCCGAGCTCGCGACCGGCGAAGCGGATCCCGCCGCTCCGCCGCACGGAGCTCGAGATCGCGCGCAGCAATGTCGTCTTGCCGGCGCCGTTGGCGCCCAGGACGGCGACGACCTCGCCCTCCTCGACGGTCAGATCGACGCCGCGCAGCGCCGTGACCGGCCCGTAGCGGGCGCCCACGCCCTCGAGCTCGAGGAGCGCGTTCACGCGGCGGCGCCTCCGAGGTACGCCTCGATCACCGCCGCGTCCCGTTGCACCTGCTGGGGCGAGCCGCTCGCGATCGTCCGGCCGAAGTTGAGCACGTGCACGTGGTTCGAGACGTGCATGACAAGCCCCATGTGGTGCTCGACGAGCAGGATCGTCAGCCTCAGCTCGTCCCGCAGCCGCAGGATGAACGTCGTCAGCTCCTCGACCTCCTCGTGGTTGAGCCCGCCGGCCGGCTCGTCGAGCAGCAGCAGCCGCGGGCCGGAGACGAGCGCGCGTGCGAGCTCGACGCGCTTGAGCAGCCCGAACGGGAGACCCGCCACCGGCCGGTCGGCGTACGGATGGATGCCGACGAGCTCGAGCGTGTCGAGCGCCCGGCTCGTCGTCTGCCGGTGCGGGCGGAGACGCGAGACGCAGTGCGCGCCCACGAGGACGTTGTCGAGCACGGTCATCGTGCGGAAGAGCTCGACGTTCTGGAAGGTGCGCGCGATGCCGTGCGCGACGATCCGGTGCGGTGCCGTTCGCAGGAGCGAGGTGCCGTCGAGCTCGACCGCTCCTGCGTCGGGCCGGTAGAGGCGGGTGATGACGTTGAACGCCGTCGTCTTGCCGGCGCCGTTCGGCCCGATCAGCCCCGCGATCGTCCCCTCCTCGACGTCGAACGAGACGTCGTCGAGCGCGACGATGCCGCCGAAGCGAAGAGCCACGTTCCGCAGCGACAGGAGCGGCATCCGGCCGAAGCGTATTTCGGAACCGCGCCGCTGTCACGCTCGTGACGCGCGATACAGGACGCGGCCGGGCTCCCCGACGCGCTCTGCGCGCTCCTCGCGGACGAGCCGCTCGAGGTGCGCGAGCGTCTCGGCGAGGGCGAAGCGGCGAAGCGCCGGTGCGAGCGCGGACGGGAACACGCGATGCGAGACCTCGTAGCCGCTCGCCGGCTCGGCCGAGAGCGCCCGGAGCGTCTCGTCCAGCCGCCGGCGATGGTGCTCGAGCAGCTCGCGCGCACGTCCGGCCGGTTCGCGGATCGGATCTCTGTGTCCGGCGAACGCGACGCTCGGGGCGAGCTCGACGATCCGGCGCAGCGAGTCGAGGTAGTCACCGAGCGGGTCCGGCCGCGAGTCGGGGTAGACGCCGACGATCGGGCTGATCGGATCGAGGATCGTGTCGCCGGCGAGCAGGATCCCATCGCGAAGCAGTGCGAGATGGCCGTCCGCGTGGCCCGGTAGGTGGACGATCCGCCAGCCGTCGAGCTCCTCCTCCGGCTCGAGCGGCAGCGGGCTCTGCGGCGGGTGGACGAGCCGTGCCAGGCCTTCGGTCTCCCGGCGCAGCTCGTCGGCCTCGTCCGCCGGCAGGCCGTTCGCGAGCGCGTGCTCGATGTACCGCTCCGGCTGCCGGTCGGAGCCCCAGGTGCGGCGGCACTGCTCCTCGTCGAGGCGCCCCTGGAGGACGACGGCGGAGGTGAGCTCGGCGACGCTCGCGGCATCGCCCACGTGGTCGGGGTGGTAGTGCGTGATCGCCAGCCGCGTGATCGGCGCGTCGAGCGCGTCGAGCACCGGCGCCCAGCGCTCCTCCGGGTGGGGGAGCCCGAGCCCGGCGTCGACGAGCAGCCAGCTGCCGTCCGAGTGGCGGACGAGGTAGCAGTGCACGTGATCGATCCCGAGCGGCAACGGAAACGTCACGCGACGGATTCCGTCGGCGACCTCGAGCATGCCGCTATTCAACCTGCCGCCCGGAGCGGGCACCGTAAGCTTGCGCCGTGCCCGACTTCGAGCTGACGCCGGAGCAGGAGCTCGTCCGGGCCTCGGCGCGCGAGTTCGCCGAGCGGGAGATCGTCCCGCACGCGCGCGAGTGGGACCGCGCCGAGGAGCTGGACCGCTCGATCGTCGGCAGGCTCGCCGAGGCCGGCTTCCTCGGGGCGAGCCTGCCCGAGGAGTACGGCGGCTCCGGCCTCGACACGATCTCGTACTGCCTCCTGATGGAGGAGCTCGGTCGCGCCGACTCGTCGGTGCGCGGCATCGTGTCGGTGAACGTCGGCCTCGTCGGCAAGACGATCGCGAGGTGGGGGACGGAGGAACAGAAGCGTGAGTGGCTGCCGCCGCTCTGCTCGGGCGAGGGACTGGGCTGCTACGGCCTGACCGAGCCCGGCTCGGGCTCCGATCCGGCGAGCCTCTCGCTGCGCGCCGAACGGGACGGCGACGAGTGGGTGCTGACCGGCTCCAAGCTCTTCATCACGCTCGGGAGCTGGGCGAGCCTCGCGCTCGTCTTCGCGCGGACGGGCGGGCAAGGCCCGCGCGGGATCACGTGCTTCGCCGTGCCGACCTCGGCCGGCGGCTTCGGCGCGCAGCCGATCAAGGGCAAGCTCGGGCTGCGCGCCCAGGACACGGCCGAGCTCGTCCTCGACGGCGTCCGCGTGCCCGGCGAGAACATCCTCGGGGGCGAGGGCGAGGGCTTCAAGGTCGCGATGTCGGCGCTCGACAATGGGCGCATCTCGCTCGGTGCCGGCTGCGTCGGGATCGCCCAGGGCTGCCTCGACGCGTGCCTCGGCTACGCGCGCGAGCGGACGCAGTTCGGGAGGCCGATCGCCGGCTTCCAGCTCGTGCAGGAGCTGATCGCGGACATCGGCGTCGAGACCGAGGCGGCACGGCTGCTCGTGTGGCGCGCAGCCGCCCTCGCAGACCGTGGCGAGCGGCACACGCTCGAGTCGTCGGTCGCGAAGTACTACGCGAGCGAGGTGTCGGTGCGGGCCGCGAACGCGGCGGTGCAGGTGCACGGCGGTTACGGCTACATCGACGAGTACCCCGCCGGAAAGTACCTCCGCGATGCGAGAGTGACGACGTTGTACGAGGGGACGAGCCAGATCCAGAAGCTCATCATCGGCCGCGCGCTCACGGGAGAGAGCGCCTTCGCGTGATGGCCGAGGCGGTCATCCTCGCCACCGCGCGGACGCCCATCGGCCGCGCGAACAAGGGCTCGCTCGTCGACGCGCGCCCCGACGACCTCGTCGCGTTCGCGATCCGCAGCGCCCTCGAGAAGGTGCCGGAGCTCGACCCGGCGGAGGTCGTCGACGTGATGGTCGGCTGCGGCTTCCCGCAGGAGCGGCAGGGTATGAACCTCGGTCGCCGAGCCGCGCTGCTCGCCGGGCTGCCGCAGACCGTGCCGGGCGTGACCGTCAACCGGTTCTGCGCCTCGAGCCTGCAGACGATCCGGATGGCGTTCCACGCGATCCGCGCGGGCGAGGGCGACGCGTTCGTCGCCGCCGGCGTCGAGTCGACGTCGCAGGTCCCCGGGTATCCGAAGGACACGGAGGAGCTCCATCCGGCGCTCATGCCGGGCGAGGGGTCGATCGCGAACGCCTACATCCCGATGGGGCTCACCGCCGAGAACGTCGCCGAGCGGTTCGACGTCTCGCGGGAGGACATGGACCGCTTCGCGCAGCGCTCGCAGGAGCGCGCCGTCGCGGCGCAGGATTCCGGCTTCTTCGAGCGTGAGATCACGCCGTACGACGGCGCCTCGAGCGACGACGGGCCGCGGCGCGGCTCGACGCTCGAGAAGCTCTCGCAGCTCGAGCCGGCGTTCCTGCCCGGCGGAAAGGTCACCGCAGGCAACTCGTGCCCGCTGAACGACGGCGCCGCGGCGGTCGTCGTCGCGAGCGAGGAGCGGGCGCGAGAGCTCGGAATCGAGCCGCGGGCCCGGATCGTCGCCTCGTCCGTCTCGGCGCTCGATCCCGAGATCATGGGCGTGGGGCCGATCGACGCCGTGCGCAGGGTGCTCGCCCGGGCGGGGATGACGATCGGCGACGTCGACGTGGTCGAGCTGAACGAGGCCTTCGCGGCGCAGGTGCTGCCGGTCTGCCGCGAGCTCGGGATCGACCCCTTCGGCGAGAAGCTGAACCCGCACGGCGGCGCGATCGCGCTCGGCCATCCCTACGGCATGACGGGTGCGCGGATCATGGGCACGCTCCTGAACGACCTCGAGACGCTCGACGGGACGATCGGGCTCGAGACGATGTGCGTCGGCGGGGGGCAGGGGATGGCGATGCTCGTCGAGCGCCTCGGGGCCTGATGCCGGTCGCGACGATCGAGCAGGAGCTGGCGAAGGTCGCCGGCGCGGACGCGCTCGTCGCGCCGAACGCGAACCTCGTGACCGACATGACGCAGCTGCCGGGACACGCGGACGCGGTCGTCTTCCCCTCCAGCGCCGAGGCGGTCGCGGGCGTTCTCGCCTGGTGCTACGAGCACGACGTGCCGGTCACGCCGCGCGGCGGAGGCACGGGCCTCGCCGGCGGCGCCGTCGCCGGCGGCGGGGTGGTGGTCGGGCTCGAGCGGCTCGCGCGCATCCGCTCGCTCGACCCCGGGCTCTGGCGGATGACGGTCGAGGCCGGCGTCACGACGGCGACCGTGCACCGGACGGCACGTGAGAACGGCCTGCTCTTCGCGCCCGATCCCGGTGCGGCCGAGATCTCGCAGATCGGCGGCAACGTCGCGACGAACGCGGCCGGGCCGCACGCCTTCAAGTACGGCGCGACGAAGTCCTGGGTGACTGGGCTGGAGCTGGCGCTTCCGCCGGGCGAGCTCGTGACGATCGGCGGATCCGTCCGCAAGGACGTCGCGACCTACGATCTGAAGAGCCTGCTCGTCGGCTCGGAGGGGACGCTCGGGATCGTCACCGCCGCCTGGCTCTCCCTCATCCCGGCGCCCGAGCGCGTCCTGCCGGTCGTCGCGTTCCACCGCGAGTCGGGGGCGGGCTGCGAGGCGATCGTGCGCGTGCTCGGACAGGGCATCCGCGCGGCTGCGATCGAGTACCTCGACGCCGAGACGCTCGCCTCGGCGGCGGCCGCGTACGAGCCTGGGGTTCCGGAGGGTGCGGGGTTCATGACGATCGCCGAGGCGGACGGCGCAGCCGACGAGGCGGAGCGGATGCGGGCAGAGCTCGTCGAGGCGCTGTCGGAGGGGGCCCTCGCGGTTCACACGCCCGACGCCGCTCCCGAGCTGGAGGCGTTGTGGCGCTGGCGCGCCGGCCTCGCGTTCGCCGTGATCGCGCGGCGCGGGGGGGTGTTGAGCGACGACATCGTCGTGCCGCTCGACCGCCTGGGCGAAGCGGTCGAGGAGACGATCGCGATCGGCAGGCGCCACGACCTGACCGCGCTCAGCTTCGGCCACGCGGGCGACGGCAACCTCCACTCGACCTTCCTCCTCGAGCCGGGGAACGAGGCCGAGCTCGGCCGGGCGCGGGACGCCTGCGACGAGCTGTTCGAGCTCGCCGAGCGGCTCGGCGGCTCGATCACAGGCGAGCACGGGATCGGCCTCCTCAAGGGCGGCCGGCTGCGCCGCTACCGGCAGCCGCGCGAGCTGGAGCTCCACGCGGCGGTCAAGGCCGCCTTCGACCCGAAGAACCTCCTCAACCCGGGCAAGAAGCTCTGCTGAGCCCCGCCGCGGAGCCCCTGTTCGCCGGGGCGCGTCGCCGTTCCTGAACTGCTCCGGCGCCCGCGCCCCGGCCCGTGTGGTTCCTCGGCGTCTCTACGCCTGGGGCATGCCGCAGGCGTGGCTGTTGTTGAACCCGGTCGCTCCGACGTCCTGCCCGACAGCACCGTCGTGGTAGCCCGGCGTGCCACCCGCCTGGCCGAGGAAACCGAAGTTGCCGTTCACGTTCGCGAAGGCGCCGTGCGTCGCTCCGCAGTTGCTTGCGTTGTTGCCGGCGGAGGCGGCGCCCGCACCGGCCATTGCGAGCGCGGCGACGGCGGTGATAGCGGCGAGAGTCTTCATGCGGCGGGACCTTACTATCGAGAGACGATGTGACTGTCCCCCGGTCCATCGGCGACAGAGCGACCCTCACGCCACCCGAACAGGGTAAATCGGTCGAACCGGAACCGTGAGGGGCTCTCACCCACCGCGGTCGCGCCGCCCTCGACACCTACACCGAGACGCTGCGCGGCATGCTCGACGGGTTCGAGAGGCCCGAAGGGCCGATGCAGCCGCGATATCGCGTCCGGACTCGGGCGGGGTCCGGGGGCTACCGGGCGTGGCGGCCGAAGCCCAGGACGCGCGCGATCGGATCCGTCGTGACGTGTGCGCCCGCGCCCGCCAGGCCCGTCCCCGATGAGAAGCCGAGTCGAACGAGGTCCGCGTAGCGCAGCCAGAGCGGTACGTCTGCGCCTTCACTCGAGGGGTACCCGGGGATCGCCGGGCCGGTCGGTTGGAGTCGTTCGCTGAGCGTTGCCATGCCAGGAACATCGCAGTGCCGGCCCGGTTCACCCAACCCCCACCTGGTGGTTCAATGCAGCGCTTCACCTGGGTTCGACGGATGAACGGCGGAGCCCTAGTAGCGGTCGAGATAGCGGGGGCTCGCCACGCGGAGCTTTGCGGCGACGTGGCGCTCGAGCAGCGCGAGCACGTCGTCGGGGACGTCGCCGGCGCGGATCCGGCGCGCGAGCTCTGCCGCCTGCTCGTCCGAGAGGACGTCCTCCTCGGTCGACTCGAGTTCGCGCTGTGCGATCCCGAGCGCGTTGATCGCGACGAGCGTCCGGAAGCGGAGCCGGCCGTCGTCGAGTGTCGGCAGCACCTCGCGCTCGAGGAACTCGCGGGTCGCCTCGACGAGCTCGGCGGCGGTGGGACGGTCGCTCACGCGGCCGCTACCCCCGCTCCAGCAGGTCGAGCAGCTCGTACTCCATCTCCGCCGCGAGCCGGCCGAGGACGGCGAGCTCGACGCTGCGCTCCTGCCCGTTCAGGTGCCGCCGCGACTGCGTGAGCGCCCCCGTCGCCCACTTCGCGTTGCCGAGCACCTCCCACCAGTGGAGGTCGGCCACCGGGATCTCGCAGCCGGTCAGCTCTGCGTAGCGCTCGAGATACGGCTCGACGTCGCCGACCCCGCCGAGCCGCAGCTCGTCGACGCCGAACCGCCAGGCGCGGACGATCGGCCACGCCACGTCCTCGCGCGGGTCGCCCGCGTGCGCGAACTCCCAGTCGAGCAGGTACTCGAGGCCGTGCTCCGAGACGACGATGTTCCCGAGCCGGAAGTCGCCGTGGCAGACGACCGGCTCGAGCGGCTCGGGCCGGTGGTCGCGGAGCCAGCGCAGCCCGAGCTCGATCGCCGGATGCGGCTCGCCGACGGAGTCGAGCTCGCGCTCGAACTGCTCGAGCACGTCGCGCTCGCGCAGGAACGGCAGGGCCCCGCGCGGGATCGCGTGCACCTTCGCGAGCTCGCCGGCCAGCTGGACGGGCAGGGCCTCCCGCGCCTGCGCGAGCTCGGGCCGGCGCACGATCCGGCGGCCGATCGTCTCGCCCTCGACGCGCTCGACCGCGAACGCCTCACGACCCTCGACCTCGCCGAGGTAGCCGTACGGGCGCGGGACGGCGACGCCCGCCTCGTGCGCGACCTCGAGCACGCGGAGCTCGTGCTCGAGCGAGATCGTGTCCTCGTGGATGACGCCGCCCCCGGCGCGGCGCACGAGCAGCGGCAGCGTCTGGCCGGCCTCGGTGCGGACGTCCACCGCCCACGCCTCCTTCGACGCCCCGCCCGGCAGCAGCCGCGGCTCGCCGACCTCGACCGGCCCGAGCAGCTCGGCGAGCCGGTCGTGCAGCTCGCCGGCGGCCATCACCACGCCGATTCGCCGCCGTCGACGACGAGCGTGTGGCCGGTGACGTAGTCGGACGCCGCGGACGAGAGGAAGAGGATCGCGCCCTTGAGGTCCTCGGGGCCGCCGAAGCGGCGCAGCGGGATGTGCTCGACGAGGTCGGGATTGCCGTCGAGGACGAAGCTCGACATGTCGCTCGGGAACCAGCCCGGAGCGATCGCGTTCACGTTGATCCCGTGCCTCGCCCATTTGCAGGCGAGGTCACGCGTGAAGGAGATCACCCCGCCCTTCGTCGTGTTGTAGGCGATCGCGTTCATCACCTCGGGCGGGGCGCCGCCGAGGCCCGCGACCGACGCGATGTTGACGATCTTTCCGCCGCCGGCCTCGATCATCACGCGGCCCGCCGCCCGGGCGAAGAGGAAGACGCCGGTCAGGTTGACGTCGAGCACCTTCTGCCAGCCGTGCAGCGGCGTGTCCTCCACCGGCGCGCCCCAGACGGTGCCCGCGTTGTTGACGAGGACGTCGATCCCGCCGAGCTCGTCGCACGTGCGGTCCACGACCGCCTGCACCTGGTCGGCGTCGCGCACGTCGCACCCGAGCGCGAGCGTCCGAACGCCGAGCTCCGCGAGCTCGCCGGCCGCCTGCTCGCAGCGCTCGACCTTGCGCGCGCAGAGGACGACGCTCGCGCCGGCCTCCGCGAGCGCCTGCGCCATCTGGCGGCCGATGCCGCTGCCGCCGCCGGTGACGATCGCCGTCTTGCCGCCGAGGTCGAACAGGTCGCGGGCGTTCACGCGTGCGATGCTACTTCGGTGGCGACCGCCGAGTTCGACCTCGCGCCCGACATCGCGGAGTTGCGCGAGGGCTACCGCGCCTTCATGGACGCGCACGTCTTCCCGAACGAGCACGTCCTCGCGCGGGAGGACGAGGAGGCCGACGCGCTCGTCGCCGAGCTGCGCGCGAAGGCGAAGGCGGAGGGCTTGTGGGCGCCGCACATCGGCCCGGAGGCGGGGGGCAGCGGCCGCGGCTTCCTCGCGTACGCGTACCTGAACGAGGTGATCGGCCGCACCGTCTGGGGCCAGTTCGTCTTCGGCTGCCAGGCGCCGGACGCCGGCAACGCCGAGATCCTCCTCATGTTCGGGACGGACGAGCAGAAGGAGCGGTGGCTGCGGCCGCTCGTCGCCGGCGAGATGCGCTCGTTCTTCTCGATGACCGAGCCGGACGTCTCGGGCGCCGACCCCACCCGCTTGCAGACGACGGCCGTCCTCGACGGCGACGAGTGGGTGATCGACGGCCGGAAGTGGTTCTCGACCGGCGCGGAGGGTGCGGGGTTCGGGATCGTGATGGCCGTCACCGACCCCGGCGAGAAGCCGCACCGGCGGATGAGCCAGATCGTCGTCCCCGCCGACACGCCCGGGATCGAGATCACGCCGGTTCCGGTGCTCGGCCACCGTGGGCGCGGCTGGTCGACGCACTGCGAGGTGCGCTACACCGGCGTTCGCGTGCCGGCCGGTAACCTGCTCGGCGAGCGCGGCGCCGGCTTCCGGATCGCGCAGGCGCGGCTCGGGCCTGGGCGGATCCATCACGTGATGCGCTGGCTCGGCCAGATGCAGCGCGCGTTCGAGCTGATGTGCGCCCGCGCGCTCGAGCGTGAGGCGTTCGGAGGGCCGCTCGCCGAGAAGCAAACCGTCCAGAACTGGATCGCCGACTCGGCGGCGGAGATCCAGGCCTGCCGCCTGATGACCCTCGACGCGGCGCACAAGATCGACCGCGGCGACGACGCGCGCGTCGAGATCTCGCTGATCAAGTTCTACGGTGCGCGCGTGCTGAACGACGTGATCGACCGCGCCGTCCAGGTGCACGGCGCCCTCGGCCTGACGAACGAGACGCCGCTCGCGGCGATGGCGCAGCTGGCCCGCGGCGGCCGGATCTACGACGGCCCCGACGAGGTGCACCGGATGGTCGTCAGCCGCCGGATCCTCAGGGCCTTCGCCGAGGGCGAGGGCTGGACGTTCTCCTAGCGGCGACTCACCCTTTCACGCTTCGGGCGTGCGTGGCCCGGGGACGTTCGGGAAGCGGAACGGCAGCGGCTCGCGACCCGGTTGGACGACCCAGACCGTTCCCGGCTCGCCGCGCGCGGCACCGAGCACGGCGGCGGCCACGTCCTCCGCCCGCAGCAGCGGATGGCCGGACCCCTCCAACTCCGTCCGCAGCGCGTCTTCGAGGATCGGCGTGTCGGCGAAGCCCGGGGCGACCGCGCTGATCCGGATCCCGCGCTCCGCGAGCTGCGGCGCGACTGCGCGCACGAAGCCGACGACCGCGTGCTTGGTCGCCGTGTAGAGCGAGTCGCGCTCCATCGGCACGAGCCCCGCGAGCGACGCCGTGGCGACGATCGCCGAGCCGGGCCGCATGACCGAGGCGAGCCGGCGCGTGCCGTAGACGACCCCGTCGAGGTTCGCGCCGCGGATGCGACGGTACGCGTCGTCCGACACCGCGGTGAGGTCGGATGTCCCCGTCGAGACGCCGGCGTTCAGGCAGGCGAGGTCGACGGCGCCGACCGTCTCCCACGCCGCGGGGTCGCCGACGTCGAAGCCGTCGCGGAGGTCGAGCGCCGTGACCTCGCACCCCTCGCGCTCGAGCAGCTCGACGAGCGCGCGGCCGATGCCCGACGCCCCGCCGGTGACGAGCGCCGTCCTCGGAGCCGGCGCGTTCAGGACGACGCCGGTACGCCCGCGAACTGCTCGCGCAGCGCCGTCTTGCGGAACTTGCCGACGCTCGTCTTCGGGATCTCGTCGACGAACTCGAACCGGTCGGGGAGCCACCAGCTCGCGAAGTGCGGGGCGAGGAACTCTCGCAGCTCGTCCGCGGTCGCCTCGCGGCCCGGAGCGAGCACGACGACGGCGAGCGGCCGCTCCTGCCACTTCTCGTCGGGGACTGCGATCACCGCGGCCTCGGCCACCGCGTCGTGCGCGACGAGCTGGTTCTCGAGCGCGACCGAGGAGATCCACTCGCCGCCCGACTTAATCACGTCCTTCGTGCGGTCCTGGATCTTGATGAAGCCCTTCGGGTCGATCGAGACGATGTCGCCCGTCCGGAACCAGCCGTCCTCCGTCCACCGCTGGGCCGACTCCGGGCTCTCGTAGTACGAGGCCGCGATCCACGGTCCCCGCACCTCGAGCTCGCCCATCGCCTCGCCGTCGTGCGGTATCTCGCTGCCGTTCGCGTCGCGGGCCCGCCCCTCGACGAACGCCAGCGGCAGCCCCTGCATGGCGATGTAGTCGAACTGCGTCTCCTCGTCGGCTTCCGCGAGCTCGCCCGGCAGCGTCGCCACCGATGCGACGGGCGACGTCTCGGTCATGCCCCAGCCGTGGACGACGACCAGCCCGTGCCGCTGCTTGAAGCCGGCGATCAGCGAGCGCGGCGCGGCGGAGCCTCCGACGAGCATGCCCTTCATCGCCGAGAGGTCCCAGCGGCCGGGGTTCGCGTCGAGCATGCGCAGGATCCCCAGCCAGATCGTCGGGACGCCGGCGGTCCACGTCACGCGCTCGCGGACGAAGTCGTCGAGCAGCGACTCGGGGTCGAGGTGCGGCCCGGGGAAGACCTGCTTCGCGCCGAGCATGGCCGCGATGTACGGGTAGCCCCACGCGTTCGCGTGGAACATCGGCACGACGGGGAGGATCGCGTCCTGCTCCGAGATCCCGAGCCCGAGCGGGTTCCCCGCGGCGACCCCGAGCGCGTGCAGCACCGTCGAGCGATGGGAGTAGAGGACGCCCTTCGGCAGCCCCGTGGTGCCCGACGTGTAGCACATTGCCGCGGCCTCGTCCTCGTCGAGCTCGGGATCGCGCCACGCGTCGGGATCGGCGCCCGCGAGCAGCTCCTCGTACGAGTCCTCGACGACGAAGACGTGCTCGATCTGCGTCTCGCCCTTGAACGCGTCGAGCAGCGGGACGAGCGACGCGTCGACGATGACGGCGCGGTCTCCCGCGTGGCTCGCGATGTAGGCGAGGTCGCTCGGGTGGAGGCGCAGGTTGAGCGTGTGGAGGACGTAGCCGCCGCACGGGATCCCGAAGTACGCCTCGAGGTGCTGGTGGTGGTTCCAGCAGAGCGTCGCGACGCGGTCGCCGCGCTCGAGCCCGAGGTCGCCGAGCGCGACGGCGAGCTGCCGGGCGCGCCGGCCGAAGTCGGCGTACGTGTAGCGGTGGAAGCTCCTGTCGGGCAGCCGGGTGACGATCTCCTTGCCGGGGAAGTACGTCTCCGCCCGGCGCAGGAGCGGCGGCAGCGTGAGCTGGTAGTCCATCATCTGGCCCTTCACTGCAGTCCACCTCCTCCGGCCGACAGCGCCTGCCGTTTCGGGAGGTCCTCGTCGTTCACGAGGTGCCCGTCGCGCTCGACGTAGCCGTCCTTGCCGCCGACGACGAGGAGGATCAGGTCGTCGTCGCCGGCGTTCGAGTACTTGCGGGGCGTGGTCGACTCGACGTGGCAGATCCCGCCGGGCCCGAGCTCGCGGACCTCGCCGTCCACCTCGAAGCGCGCGGTTCCGCTGTGGACGAAGTACAGCTCGTCCTGAAGGTCGTGGTAGTGCTCGAAGCCGTCCCAGCCCGGCGGCAGCACGATCGCGTTCACGCCGAACGCCTCGACGCCGAGTGCGCGCCGCACCTTTCGGAAGCCGTATCCCCGGCCGAGCTCGTCGAGCGTCCCGAAGCGGTGGCCCACACCCGGAGTCTACGACCGTCGCCTCACGATCGGAGGAGGACGCGCTCGTAGACGCGGTCGCGCAGACGTGCCGGCAGCCGTTCGACCCGCGCCCTTCGACGGGCGTCGCGTCCGACGACGTAGCGCGCCCGCGGCCGCTTCGTCGTGAGCGCGCGCTCGACGACGATCGCGACCTCCTCCGCCGGCTCGGCTCGACCGGCGGCGGCGGTCGCCGCGTCCCGGAACGCGGCGATCCGCTCGCCGTAGAGCTCGCCCAGCTCGGCGGGAAGACTCTCCGCGAGCTGCGCGAACCGCTCGCCGCCCTTGCGCCAGATCGGCGTCGCGATCGTCCCCGGCTCGACGACCGCCACCTCGATCCCGAACGGCCGCACCTCGACCCGCAGCGCGTCGCTCACCGCCTCGAGCGCGTGCTTCGACGCCGCGTAGGCGCCGAGGAACGGCAGCGAGCTGCGACCCGCGATCGAGCCGACGTTGACGATCCGGCCCTGCGCGGCGCGGAGGGAGGGCAGGAAGGCCTGCGTTACGGCGACCTGCCCGACGAGGTTCACCTCGAGCTGCCGCCGGAGCTCGTCGAGCGGCAGGAACTCGAGCGGCATCGCGAGCGTCGTTCCCGCGTTGTTGACGAGGCCGTGGAGCGGGCCGCCGCCGATCCACTCCGCGGCCGCCGCGATCGACGCGGCATCCGTGACGTCGACCCGTACCGGCTCGAGCCGGTTGCCCGCAGCCGCGCGCAGGCGCTCGCCGTCGCCGCTCGACCGCACCCCGGCGAACACGTACCAGCCCGTCCGCGCGAGCCGCAGCGCGCAGGCCTCGCCGATCCCGGACGAGGCTCCGGTCACGAGAGCGCGACGTTCCACGCTCACGGCGCGAGGTACGTCGGGTCGAGATCCCGCACGGACCGCCCGCCGAGCAGGGCGAGCGTGATGTCGGTCTCGGCCAGCAGCTGCCGGATCACCGCCTCGACGCCCGCCTGGCCGCCGGCCGCGAGCCCGTACGCGTAGGGCCGCCCGACGAGGACGGCGTCGGCTCCGAGCGCCATGGCCTTGAGGACGTCAGCGCCCGTTCGCACGCCCCCGTCGACGAGCACCGTCGCCTCGCCGCCGAGCGCCTCGCGCACCTCGACGTACGCGTCGAGCGCCGCCACCGCACCGTCCACCTGCCGGCCGCCGTGGTTCGAGACGATGATCCCGTCGACGCCGCAGTCGCGCGCGCGGACGGCGTCCTCGCCGGTGAGCACGCCCTTGACGAGCAGCGGCAGCTCGACACGGCTGCGCAGCCACTCGAGGTCCTCCCACGTGAGGCCGAGGTTCGGGAAGGTCATGAGCATCGTCGCCGCCGCCGTGAGCACGTCCTCGGCCGGCGGCTTCTCGAGGCGCTTGCAGAAGGTCGGGTCGGTGAAGTACTGCGCGCAGCCCTGGCCGCTGAGGAAGGGCAGGTAGGCGCGCGCGAGGTCGCGGGGGCGCCAGCCGAGGATCAGCGTGTCGAGCGTGAGGACGATCGCGCCGAAGCCGGCCTTCGCGGCGCGGTCGACGAAGCTCGCGGCGACGTCGCGGTCGTTGATCCAGTAGAGCTGGAACCAGCGCGGGGCGTCGCCCATCGCCTCGGCGATCTCCTCGATCGAGCTGGAGGCCGCGCTCGAGAGGATGAAGGGGACTCGCGCGGCGGCGGCCGCCCGGGCGCATGCGACCTCGCCCTCGGCGTGCGCGATGCTGAGGACGCCGATCGGCGCGAGCAGGAACGGCGCGGCCGAGCGGGTGCCGAGCACCTCCACCGAGAGGTCGCGCTCCCGGTTGCCGGCGAGCATCCGGGGCCGCAGCCTGCGCCGTTCGAACGCCTCGCGGTTCGCGCGCATCGTCAGCTCGGCGCCGGCTCCGCCGGCGATGTAGCCGAACGCCTCCGGCTCGAGGACGGTCTCCGCGCGCTGCTCCCACTCCTCGGGCGTGATCGGCCAGTCGGCGCCGCCGATGTAGATCGCGTTCTGGACCGAGGAGCCGTCGAAGGCCACTAGCCCGCGACCTTGACGAGGAGCTTGCCGCGGTTCTCGCCGTTCAAGAGGCCGATGAACGCGCGCGGCGCGTGCTCGAGTCCCTCGACGACGTCCTCGCGGTAGCGCAGGCGCCCCTCACGGAGCCAGCCGGCGAGCCGCATCAGCGCCGGCTCGTGCTGCCGCGCGAAGTCGTTGACGAGGAAGCCCTCCATGCGAACGCGCTTCGCGATCATGAAGCTCACGCTGCGCGGCCCGCCCTCGGGCGGCACCTGGTTGTACTCGGCGATCTGGCCGCAGATCGCGATGCGCGAGCGAAGCGCGAGCCGCCGGTGCACCGCGGCCGAGACGGGGCCGCCGACGTTGTCGAAGTAGACGTCGACGCCGTCGGGGCACTCGCGTTTGAGGCCCTCGCGCAGGTCGTCGCGCTTGTAGTCGAGCGCCGCGTCGTAGCCGAAGAGCGTGAGGCAGTCGTCGATCTTCTCCGGGGAGCCGGCGATCCCGACCGCCCGGCAGCCCGCGATCTTGGCCAGCTGTCCGGCGACCTGCCCGACGGCGCCCGACGCCGCCGAGACGACGACGGTGTCCCCCGCGGTCGCGCTGCCGACGGAGAAGAGCCCGAAGTAGGCGGTCAGCCCCGTCATGCCGAGTACGTGGAGCGCGGTCGAGACCGGCGCGACGGCGGGATCGAGCCTGCGCAGCTGGTGTGCCGGCGCGGCCGCGTACTCCTGCCAGCCGAACATCCCCACGACGACGTCGCCCTCGGCGTAGCGCGGCGAGCGGCTCTCGACGACCTCGCCGACCGCCTGTGCGCCCATCACCTCGCCGAGCGCGACCGGCGCCACGTACGAGCGGGCCTCGTTCATACGCCCGCGCATGTACGGATCGAGCGAGAGCCAGAGGTTCCGGACGACCACCTCGCCCTCGCCGGGCCCGGGCACCTCCGCCTCGACGAGCGCGAAGTCCGACTCCTTCGGCTCGCCGGCCGGGCGCGCCGCGAGCGTCACCTGCAGGTTCCGCGCCATCGCCGCGATCCTACGCCGCCAGGATCGCCGCGAG
>DASQQF010000034.1:0-5066 GCA_035643535.1 Gaiellaceae bacterium | reverse complement strand
CGGCGTGCCCGCTCGGGCTCGACGTGCTCCCGCGCCGGCTCTTCCGCTACGTCGAGCTCGGGCTCGAGGACCGCGTGCTCGCCGAGCAGGAGACGGTCTGGTCGTGCCTGCTCTGCCGGCTCTGCGAGGAGAGCTGCCCGGCCGGCGTCCACATCACCGAGAACATGCGCACGCTGCGCCACCACCTGAACCGGTCCGTCTTCGGGATGGAGGTCTGATGGCCCTCCCGACCGGCGACGTGATCTCGATCCTGGCCGACAACCTGCGCCTGCGCGGTTCGGTGCTGCCGCTCTCCTCCCGGCGCGCCACCCGCTGGGCGCAGGGGCTCGGCCTGCCGCGCGGCGGCGAGACCGTCCTCTACACCGGCCAGATGTACCAGCTGATCCCGTACATCGAGGGGCTGGTGCGGGCGGAGCAGCGGCTGGGGAGCTCGCCGCTCGCGCGGCTCTCCGGCGTCGGCAGGCGCGTGAACCGGTTCGTGAACGTATCGGCCTTCATGGCTCGGCCCTCGCGGCGCGAGCGGGAGGAGTTCGACCGCGTGCCGCGCGCCGTCGTCCGGCTGCTGCGCGACGCCGGCGTCGAGTTCGGCTGCCTGTACGAGGACGACCTCTACTCCGGGGCGCTCGCTCACGATCTCGGCCTCGACGAGCTCGTCGCAGCGCACGCGCGGCGCGTGCACGAGATCTTCCTCGAGCACGGCGTCCGCACCGTGATCACGATCGACCCCCACACGACGAACATGCTCCGGAGCGTCTATCCGACGCTGCTCGAGGACTACGACGTCGAGGTGCGGAGCTACCTCGAGGTGCTCGCCGAGCGCGAGGGCGAAGCGGCTGCGCCCGCCACGCGCGAAGCCGTCCTCCACGACTCGTGCGTCTTCGCCCGCTACGAGGACGTCGTCGACGAGCCGCGCGTCCTGCTCGAGCGCGCGGGTGTCGCAGTCGTCGAGCCGGAGAGCTCGGGGCGGCTCACGTGGTGCTGCGGCGGCCCGGTCGAGGCGCTCTACCCGGAGAAGGCGCTCGCGCAGGCGCAGCGGCGCGTCGACCAGCTGCGGGCGGCGGGCACCGACTGCGTGACGATGTGTCCGCTGTGCCTCGTCAACCTCTCGAAGGCCGCCGGCGGGCGGGTCGCCTTCCGCGACATCTCGGAGGTATTGCTCGACGCGGGCCGGCGTGCGCAGGATTGAGCGCATGTCGAGCGACGAATGGGATCGCCGCTACGGCGGCAGCGAGCTGCTGTGGACGGCGCAGGCGAACCGCTTCCTCGTGGCCGAGGCCTCCGGCCTGGCCCCCGGCAGGGCGCTCGACCTCGCCTGCGGCGAAGGGCGGAACGCGGTGTGGCTCGCCGAGCAGGGCTGGCAGGCGAAGGGAGTCGACTTCTCGGCGGTCGCGCTCGCAAAGGCGGAGAGGCTCGCCGAGGCGCGCGGCGTCGCGGTCGACTGGGTGCGGGCCGACCTCCTCGAGTACGAGCCCGAGCCCGGCTCGCGTGATCTCGTGGTCGTCTTCTACCTGCAGCTGCCTGCGGCCGAGCGGCGCCCGATCCTGCGCAGGGCGGCCGCGGCGGTCGCGCCCGACGGTCTCCTGCTCGTCGTCGCGCACGACCTGAGCAACATCGAGCACGGCTTCGGCGGGCCGCAGGAGCCGTCCGTCCTCTACAGCGCCGACGACGTGGTGGCCGATCTCGAGCCGGAGGGGCTGGAGATCGAGCGGGCAGAGGTCGTTCGCCGCCCCGTCGAGACGGCGGAGGGTGAGAAGCACGCGCTCGACCTCCTCGTCCGGGCCCGGCGGCGCTGAGGCCGTGGAAGCGGCGGGGGTGGGATTCGAACCCACGGGCCCGTGAGGGCTCAGAGGTTTTCAAGACCTCCCCGTTCGACCGCTCCGGCACCCCGCCGCCTACGGACGGACGGTAGCCGGAGCGCCGTACGCGCGCAGCACGTCGGGCACCTCGCCCTGGAGGTTCTCGAGGATCGCGAGCGCCATCCGGTCGACGACGGCCGTCCCGTTCAGCATGTGCAGCGGCTCGGGGCTCCTGCCGTCCCGGTAGCGGATCCCGAGCCGCCGAGCCTGGAAGTCGGTCGTGTTCGAGATCGACGCCGTCTCGCGATAGCGCTCCTGGCTCGGGAACCAGATCTCGAGGTCGTACGTCTTCGCCGCCGCCGCCGACATGTCCCCGGCGGGCAGGACGACGATGCGATACGGGATGCCGAGCCCGGCCACGAGCTCCTCGGTGTTGGCGAGGAGGTACTCGTGCTCGTCCCACGAGCGTTCCGGGAGCGTCAGCGCGAACTGCTCGACCTTGTTGAACTGGTGGACGCGGAACATGCCGCGCGTGTCCCGTCCCGCCGCGCCCGCCTCGCGGCGGAAGCAGGGGGAGAACGCGACGTAGCGGAGGGGGAGAGACTCGGCCTCGAGGATCTCGCCGGCGTGGAGGCTCGAGACCGGGATCTCCGCGGTCCCCGAGAGGTAGAGGCCGTCCTCGGGGAGCTCGTAGACGTTCTGTTCGTCGGAGGGGAAGTGGCCGGTGCCGACCAGCGCCTCCTCGCGCACGAGGACGGGTGGCAGGACGGTGAGGAATCCCTTGTCGGCGAGCCGGTCGAGCGCGTAGCGGTAGAGGGCGAGCGCCAACCTGCCGGTGTCGCCGATCCAGTAGCCGAAGCGCGCGCCGCTCATCCGGGCCGCCCGCTCCATGTCGAAGCGGCCGAGCTCGAGGCTCTCCTTCGGCTCCGGCAGCCGGGGAGGCTCGCCGACCCTCCGCTCGACCCGGACGTCGTCCTCGGTGGAACCGTCCGGGACGTCGTCCGCCGGCGGGTTCGGGATGCGAAGCCCCATCTCGTCGCGCGCCCTCTCGGCCTCGGCGAGCTCCTGCTCGGCATGCTGCAGCTCGTCCTTTACCGCCCGCAGCTCCTCGAGCTGCTCGGGCGTCGGCTTGCCCTTGACCTTCGTGCGCGAGCGGAGCTCGTCCACGCGCGGCACGAGCTCCCGCCAGCGCTCGTCGGCGGCCAGCCAGGCGTCGAAGGCCTCCGCGGCGGCCTTGCGGGCAAGGCGGCGCCGGTACTCGTCCGGCTCGTTCCGCGCGGCGCGTGCGTCGATCACGCGAGGGAGTCTAGGTACGCCTCGAGCAGCACGGCCACGCCTTCCTCTTCCACCGGCGGCACCAGGAGGTCGGCGCGGGCGAGCACGTCGGGGTGGGCGTTCGCGACGGCGACGCCGAAGCCGGCCCAGTCGAGCAGCTCGCGGTCGTTCTCGCCGTCGCCGCACGCAACGGTCTCCTCGGGGCGAAAGCCGAGCCGCTCGGCGACGAAGGCGAGGCCGCTGCCCTTGCTCACGTCCGGATGCGCGAACTCGAGGAAGTACGGCAGCGACTTCGAGATGAACAGCCGCCCCGCGAACCTCGGCTTCAGCTCGGCCTCGAGCCGGTCGAGCGCGTCGGGATCGCCGACCGCGACGAGCTTCGTCGGGTCGCGGTCGAGCCACGAAAGCAGGTCGCCGACGGGGTGGATCTCCAGGTGCTGGAAGTCGGCGTACGCGCGCGCCTCGGGCGTCACCTCGGCGACGTAGAGCAGGTCGTCGAGGTAGACGTTGAGGTGGAAGCCGGCGAGGGTCACCCGCTCGATCGCCTCGCGCGCCGGGGCCAGCGGCACCGGCACGTGGCGGAGGAACTCGCCGGTCGCCGGGTCGGCGACGACCGCGCCCTGGTAGCAGACGACCGGATCGTCGAGGCCGCCCGCCTCGAGGTACGGGCGGACGGCACGGAACATCCGTCCCGTGACGACGACGACGTGGACGCCTGCCGCGCGGACGCGCGTGAGGGCGTCCCGGGTCCGAGGGCGCAGGATCGCGTCCTCCGCGATCAGCGTCCGGTCGAGGTCGCAGGCGAACGCCGCGACGCGCTGCGGGAAGCCGGCCGGGAGGTCTACGGAGCGTGGCCGCCGGTCGAGTCGACCACGAACGCGGCGACGTCCGCGATCTGCTTCGTGCTCAGCTGCGTGTTGAACGCGGGCATCTGCGCGCCGCCGTTCGTCACCTGGGCCGTCACCGCGCGGTAGTCGGGCTTGAGCTGGTCGAGGTTCGGGCCGATCGTTCCGGTCGCCTTGGCCGCGGCGAGCGTGTGGCAGCTTCCGCAGCCGGCGCTCGCGAAGACGGCCTTGCCCGCGGTCGCGCTGCCCTTCAGGTGGTAGGCGGGGACGATGGGGAATTGCGGCGCCGCCGCACTCGTGCCGATGACCGTCGCCGGGGTCGGCGAGATGACGCCCTCCGAGCCGCAGCCCGCGAGCACCGCAGCGGCCAGCAGCGCGATGGCGATGACTGCGGGACGACCCACCGCGCGGCACTCTAATGAACCGCTAAGACCGCGTGCGGGGGAACCGGCGCACCGTTGCCGCGGAGTACCATTCGTCGCGATGAAGCGCAAGTCTTACGGCCGCGATCGCGGCCTCTCGCTCCGGATGCTGTTCACGAGCGGCCTGCTCGGCCTGCTCTACGTCGGGTTCGCCGTCGTCCTGTTCAGCGTCCTCAAGGTCGGGCTCGCCCCGATGCTCGTGATCGTCATCGGGATCGCCTTCTTCCAGTACTACACCTCCGACAAGCTCGCGCTCGCCGCCTCCGGCGCGAAGATCGTCTCGCGCGAGCAGGCGCCCGACCTGCACGCGGTGATCGAGCGGCTGTGCGCGATGGCCGACCTGCCGAAGCCGCGGATCGCCGTGATCGACACCGATGTGCCGAATGCGTTCGCCACGGGCCGCAATCCTCAGCATGCCGCGATCGCGGTCACGACCGGACTCTGGCGGCGCCTCGAGCCGCAGGAGGTGGAGGCGGTGCTCGCCCACGAGCTCTCGCACGTGGCGAACCGTGACGTCCTGATCATGACCGTGGCGAGCTTCTTCGCGATGCTCGCGGCGATGCTGACCCGCTGGGGGATGTTCTTCGGCATGTGGGGCGGCGGGTTCGGCGGCGGCTACGGCCGCGGGCGCGGGAACAACAACAACCAGGTCCCCGTCTGGCTGATCGTCATGCTCGTCTCGATGGTCGTCTACGCGATCAGCTTCATCCTCATCCGGACGATCTCCC
>DASQQF010000033.1:0-20491 GCA_035643535.1 Gaiellaceae bacterium | reverse complement strand
GACGCCACGCTCCGAGAGGGGCCCGGGATTCTCCGCCGCGAGCGAGCGCAGGAGCTCGGCCTCGCGTTCCGCGTCGATCCAGCGTTCTCCGGCCGCCTCCTTGTGCCGGCGCACCTCCGCGACGAGCTCGAGCCGGCGGTTGAGCAGCTCGAGCAGGTCTCGGTCGAGCGCCGTGATCTCGTTCCGGAGCTGGTCCAGATCGCTCATGCGCCGCGACGCTAGCACGGGCAACTGTTTGCGTAATATGCAGTTGTATGCGTAATATGCGTAGATGCATCGTGCCGAACGCCACGCCGCGATCCAGCGGCTGATCCGCGAGCACCCGATCTCGACACAGGGCGATCTCGCCGAAGCGCTGCGACGGCAGGGGCACGAGGTCGTCCAGACGACGGTCTCGCGCGACATCCACGAGCTCGGTCTCGTCAAGGTCCGTGACGGGGCCGGCCGCCTCGTCTACGCGTTTCCCGAGGACGCCCCCGGCATCGACGAGGATCTCGCCGACGCGCTCGCGCGCTGGGCGCTCACCGTCGAGCCGAGCGGCAACCTCGTCGTCGTCACGACTCCCTACGGCTACGCGCAGGCGCTCGCCCAGGCGATCGACGTCGCCCACCACCCCCACGTGGCCGGGACGCTCGCGGGCGAGAACACGATCCTGCTCGTCGCGCGTGAGCCGCTGACGGGCGCTCGGCTCGCGGACGAGCTCCGCACCCGCAGACAGGCGGCATGACCGTCGCCGAGACGCAGAGCGGCGCGATTCTCGCGTCGCTCCCGGTCGGCGAGCGAGTCGGCATCGCCTTCTCCGGCGGGCTCGACACGTGCTGTGCGCTCGCCTGGATGCGGGAGAACGGCGCGATCCCGCACGCGTTCACCGCCGACCTCGGGCAGTACGACGAGCCCGCCGTCGCCGACGTCCCGGGGAGGGCGCTGCGCTACGGCGCCGAGGAAGCCGTGCTCGTCGACTGCAAGGAGGCGCTCGCGCGCGAGGGGCTCGCCGCGCTCCGCTGCGGCGCCTTCCACATCCAGACCGCCGGCCGGCGCTACTTCAACACGACGCCGCTCGGACGCGCGGTCGCGGGAACGCTCCTCGTGCGGGCGATGAGCGAGCACGGGGTCGAGATCTGGGGCGACGGCTCGACGTACAAGGGGAACGACATCGAGCGCTTCTACCGCTACGGGCTGCTCGCGAACGCGCGCCTGCGCATCTACAAGCCGTGGCTCGACGAGGCGTTCGTCGCGGAGCTCGGCGGGCGGGCCGAGATGAGCGAGTGGCTCGCCGAGCGCGGTCTCGCTCATGCGGCCGCGCCGGAGAAGGACTACTCGACCGACGCGAACCTGCTCGGCGCGACGCACGAGGCGAAGGACCTCGAGCTCCTCTCGACGAGCATGAAGATCGTCGAGCCGATCATGGGGGTCGCTCCGTGGGATCCGGCGCTCGAGATCGAGCCCGAGGTCGTGACGATCCGCTTCGAGGGCGGCCTGCCGCCCGGGGATCCGGTCGAGGTCGTCCGCTGGGCGAACGAGGTGGGCGGGCGGCACGGGCTCGGCATGTCCGACCAGATCGAGAACCGCGTGGTCGAGGCGAAGAGCCGCGGCGTGTACGAGGCGCCCGGGATGGCGCTCCTCCACATCGCGTACGAGCGGCTGCTCAGCGCGACCCACAACGAGTCCACCCTGGAGCGCTACACCGTCGACGGGCGCCGGCTCGGACGGCTCCTCTACGAAGGCCGCTGGTTCGACCCGCAGGCGCTGATGCTGCGCGACTCCCTCGAGCGCTGGGTCGCCTCCGTCGTCACCGGCGAGGTGACGATCGAGCTGCGGCGCGGGGACGACTGGACGATCCTCGACACGCAGGGCGAGCTCACCTACGAGCCCGAGCGGCTGAGCATGGAGCGGAGCGCGACAGCCTTCACGCCCCGCGACCGGATCGGCCAGCTCGCGGTCCAGGTCAACGACGTCGCCGACACGCGCGTCTTCCACGAGCGGCTCGAGGTGCGGCCGCTGTGACGCTGTGGTCCGGCCGGGTCACCGGCGAGCTCGCGCCGGAGGTGTGGGGGTTCCTGCGCGCGCAGGACGACGAGTTGCTGCCGTACGACGTGCAGGCGACGGTCCTGCACGCGGAGCGGCTGCACGCCGCCGGCATCCTCGACGGCGGCGAGCTCGCCGAGGTGAGGGAGAGGCTCGCCGACGTGGGGGAGCCGGATGCCGCGGCCGAGGACGTCCACTCGTTCCTCGAGGCCGAGCTGGGCGAGGTGGGGCGGAAGATCCACGCCGGCCGCTCGCGCAACGACCAGGTCGCGGCGGCCGTTCGCCTCTACGTGCAGGACGCGTGTGCCGGCGCGCAGGCGGCGCTTGCGGCGTTCGCCGCCGCGATCCTCGACCAGGCGGAGCGGGAGGCGGCGACGCCGATGCCGGGATACACGCACCTGCAGCGCGCACAGCCGGTGACGCTCGGGCACCACCTGCTCGCCTGGTGCGAGATGCTCGAACGCGACCGGTCGCGCTTCTCGTTCGCGGGCGGGCAGGCGGCGCCGTCCCCGCTCGGCGCCGGGGCGCTCGCCGGCTCGACGCTGCCGCTGCCGCCGCCGCCGAACCCGCTGCGCAACTCGCTCGACGCGGTCGCCGACCGCGACTTCGTCCTCGACTACCTCTACGCGACAGCCGTCCTCTTCACGCACCTGTCGCGGATCGGCGAGGAGCTCGTCCTCTGGACGTCCCGCGAGTTCGCGTTCGCCCGGCTGCCCGAGAATGCGGCGACCGGCTCGTCGATGATGCCGCAGAAGCTCAACCCCGATGTCGCCGAGCTCGCCCGTGGCAAGGCGGGCACGGCGATCGGGCGGCTGGCCGGCCTGCTCGCGGTCGTCAAGGGTCTGCCGCTCGCGTACGACCGCGACCTGCAGGAGGACAAGCCGCCGCTCTTCGCGGCGCGGAAGGACGTCGCGGGGGCGCTCGCCGCGCTCACGGCGCTCGTCGCCGGGCTCGAGTTCGACGGTGGGCGGCTGGCCGAGGCTGCGTCCGATCCGCTCCTGCTCGCGACCGACGCCGCCGAGGCGCTCGTGCGGGAGGGGATGCCGTTCCGCGACGCGCACGAGCAGGTCGCGGCCTCGGTTCGCGCCGGCACGTTCGAGCCGCCCGGCCCCGCGCCCCGCCTGGGCGACGTCGCGGCCGCGGTGGCGGCGGCGAGGGAGCGCTGGAAGTGCTGACCGTCTCGCTCGCCGGCCGCGATCTGCTCCGCATCTCCGACCTCGTCGCGGCCGAGGCGGAGGCGATCCTCGACCTCGCGGTCGAGCTGCGCGCGAACCCCGTGCAGCCGCTGCTGCCGGGAGCGACGCTCGGGCTGTACTTCGCGAAGCACTCGACCCGCACGCGTGTCTCGTTTTCGGCGGGAATCGCGCAGCTCGGCGGCGTCGCCGTCGCGCTGACGCCGGAGGAGCTGCAGATCTCGCGCGGCGAGTCGCTTCCCGACACGGCCCGCGCGCTTTCCCGCTACCTCGACGTCCTCGCCGTGCGAACGCACGAGCACGAGGAGCTCGAGGCGTGGGCGGAGTGGGCGTCGATCCCGGTGATCAACGCGCTCACCGCCGACGAGCACCCTTGCCAGGCGCTCGCCGACGCGCTCACGATCCGCGACCGGCTGGGCGGCCTCGAGGGAGTGCGGGTCGCGTGGGTCGGCGACGGCTCGAACGTCCTCGTCTCGCTCGCAGCGCTCGGGGGCCTGCTCGGCTACGAGGTCGTCGCCGCCTGCCCCGCCGGCTACGAACCAAGTAACAGTCTGTTACAAGCGGTGGAGGTGGTCCGGGACCCGCGGGAGGCGGTCGCGGGCGCGGACGTCGTCGTCACCGACACGTGGATCAGCATGGGGCAGGAGCACGAGCGGGAGCGCCGGCTGCGCGACCTAGAGCCGTACCGCCTCGACGACGATCTCCTCGCGCTCGCCGGGCCGGAGGCCTTCGTTCTCCACTGCCTGCCGGCGCATCCGGGCGAGGAGGTCACGGCCGACGTCCTCTACGGCGGCCGCTCCCTCATCTGGGCCGAGGCGGAGAGCCGCCTCCACGTGCAGAAGGCGCTGCTCGCGCTGCTACTCGGCGCCCGCCAGCCGCCGGATTCGTGACGCAGCGCGGGCGAGTGCATCCCGGTCGAAGACGTACGGCGCCGCGTTCGCGACGTAGTGGAGCGGGCCGTTCAGGTCGTCACTGCCGCCGGCGGCGTTGACGAGGTAGCGGACGGGGATCTCGTGGCCGACGACGAGCGTCACCCGCTCGTCCCGCGCGAGCAAGCGCTCGGCGACACCGGCATAGCGGAGCGCCGCCTCGTCGAGGCTCTCGCCGCCGGGAAAGCGCTCGCGGCGGTTCGAGTGAGCCGGGTGCGCACGGTAGTCGTCGAGCGTCCGGCCCTCGAGCTCGCCGATCCGTACGTCCCCGAGCTCCTCGTCGACGACGTGCGGCACCTCCGGCCGGTGCGCGAGCGCGATGTTCGCCGTCTGCAGCACGCGCGGGAAGTGCGAGACGACGACGACGTCGATCGCGACCGGCGCGATCTGTGCTGCGAGCCGCTCCGCCTCCTCGATGCCCTGCTCGGAGAGGCCGCGGTCGAGCAGCGGGTCGCCGTTGACGACGCCGTCGACGTTGAAGAGCGACTGCCCGTGCCGGGCGACGAGGAAGAGGCGCACCGCGGAAGCCTAGACTCGCGCGGATGGAGCTCGGCCTCTACAGCTTCGCGGAGATCCCGCCCGGGGAGCCGGCGGAACGGCGCATTCGCGAGCTTGTCGAGGAGATCGAGCTCGCCGACCGGGTCGGGCTCGACGTGTTCGGTGTCGGCGAGCACCACCGGCCCGACTTCGCCGTCTCGGCGCCGGCGGTCGTCCTCGCCGCGGCGGCCGCGCGCACCGAGCGGATCCGTCTCACGAGCGCGGTCTCCGTGATCAGCTCCGACGACCCGGTCCGTGTCTTCGAGCAGTTCGCGACGCTCGACCTCCTCTCCGGCGGTCGCGCCGAGATCATGGCCGGCCGCGGCTCGTTCATCGAGTCGTTCCCGCTCTTCGGCTACGACCTGCGCGACTACGACGAGCTGTTCGCCGAGAAGCTCGAGCTGCTGCTCGCCCTGCGCGAGCGCGAGCTGGTGACCTGGCAGGGGCGGACGCGCGCGCCCCTCGAGGGTCTCGGCGTCTACCCGCGCCCGCTGCAGGAGCGGCTGCCGGTCTGGATCGCCGTCGGCGGCACTCCGACCTCGGCCGCCCGCGCAGGGATGCTGGGCCTGCCGATGGCGCTCGCCATCATCGGCGGCGAGCCCGCGCGCTTCCGCGGCTTCGTCGAGCTCTTCCGCGAGTCGGCGCGGCGTGCCGGCCACGAGCCGCCGCCGCTCGGCATCAACTCGCACGGCTTCCTCGCGAACACGCGAGAGGAAGCGGTCGAGCTCTCCTTCGGCCCCGTCTCGGAGGTGATGAACCGGATCGGGCGCGAGCGCGGCTGGCCGCCTCTGAGCCGGAGCGACTACGAGGCGTCGGCGACGCTGCGCGGGGCGAACTTCGTCGGCTCACCGGCCGACGTCGTGGAGAAGATCGTCCACCAGCACGAGCTCTTCGGCCACGACCGCTTCCTGCTTCAGCTCACCGTCGGGCCGATGCCGCACGACGCGGTGCTGCGCGCGATCGAGCTCTACGGGACCGAGGTGGCGCCGGCCGTGCGCTCGGCGCTCGCGGGATGAGCCGCCGGCGGGCTACCGGAGTCGACGACCCGCGGCGGCGTCGAGCTCGCGCCGTACGTCCTCCGAGAGGCCGTGCGGGCGGCACACCCAGAGCTGGTAGCCGGGCCGTGCGACGACCTCGAGTCCGCAGGAGCGGAGGATCGCCTCGACGCACGCGTGGCTCGGCGCCCACCAGTTCGTCGGGTCGTCGGCGAACTTCCGCTCGAGGAACGCCATCCGCGGCCAGCCGGGCTGGAGCAGCGCGTCCCGGTCGTCGAGCGCGAGGTCCTCCGGTGCCTCGAGCTCGGCCTCCTCGGGAATCGTCAGCGTCTGGACGACGAGCAGCCGCTCCGCCTTCTCCGCGAGCAGGTCGAGGGCGAGCAGCGGGTGGCGAAGGTGGTAGAGCACGCCGAGGAAGAGGACGAGGTCGAACCGCTCGGGCCGCCGCGCGAGGTCGTAGACGCCGATCCGCTCGAAGCGGATGCGCTCGACCAGCCCGAACTGCTCTGCCGCCCAGCGTGCCTGGCCGAGGTAGTGCTCGTTCTGGTCGATGCCGAGCACCTGCGCGCCGCGCTGCGCGAGTACGAAGCTGTAGAAGCCTGCGTTGCAGCCGACGTCGAGGACGCGCCACCCCGTGAGGTCCTCGGGGATCGAGCCCGAGAGCTCCCACCACTTGACGCGCGGGAAGTCGCCGAGCGGGTGGTCGGGTGCCGTCGCGTGCCCCGACGGCAGGTGGAGGTTGTGGAACCACGGCGCGAGCGCGCGGATCCGCTGGGCGACCGGGTCGCGCGCCCGGACGGCGCGTCCGTTCGACTCGAGCGTCATGCCGCGACTCCCGCCGCCGCGCGGACGAGTGCCTCGAGCTGCTCCGCCCGCCGCTCGGGCGTGTGCTCGGCGAGGACACGGGCGCGGGCCGCGGCGCCGATCCGCCGTCCGTCGCTCTCGAGCGCCGCGAGCACGTCGTCGGGGCCGTCGACGAGCAAGATCTCCTCCCCGGGCGTGAAGAACGTCTCGATTCCGTCCCAGCGGTCGGAGACGATCGCCGTGCCGCACGCCGCCGCCTCGAAGAGGCGCACGCTCGGCGACCAGCCGGCCGCGCGCATCTCGGCGCGCGTGACGTTGAGCGTGAAGCGCTGGCGGGCGTAGAAGCGGGCGTGCTCGCCGGGCGGCAGGTGATCGATCCGCTCGACGTTCGCCGGCCACGCGAGCGAGGACGGATACTGGGGGCCCGCCACGACGAAGCGGGCATCCCGCAGCCGGCGCGCCGGCTCTGCGAGGAGCGTCTCGAGGGCGTCCTGCCGGTCGGCACTGTAGGTGCCGAGGTAGCCGAGCAGCCACCGCTCGTCCTCGGGCAGCGGGCGGTAGTCGGCCGGGTCGGCCATGCAGTGGAAGAGAACCGCGCGCTCGTTCTCGATCCGCTCGAGCAGCGGCCCGCCGGTGAAGGAGAGGTAGAGGTCGAGCCGCGGGACGAGCTCGCGCGACAGGTACTCCTCGTCGCCCGCCTCGAGCTTCGCGACCGTCACCGGCGTGTCGATGTCCCAGAAAGCGACGACGCCGCGCGCGACGTCGAGCGCCCACCCGAGCACCGCGACGCCCTCGGGGACGAACGAGCCGACGACGACGGCGTCGGCGGCGGCGAGTTCGGCCGCATGACCGGCGAGCTCCTCCAGCGAGCGGTAGAGCACGGTGCGGCACCCCGGCGGCTCGGGCAGGTCGCGATGCGCGGCGTACCACAGTACGTCGCGCTCGAGGAAGAGGACGTCGTGGCCGCGGGCAGCGAGCGCGCGTACGAGCGCCCGGTAGTTCGTGGCGTGCCCGTTCCCCCAGCTCGAGGTGATCGACAGCCCGAGGAAGACGAGCCTCACGCCGCCACCCCCGCGCGGTCGAGAATGCGCTCCACCTGCTCCGCCCGCCGCGCATAGGTGTGCTCGGCGAGCACGCGGCGGTGCGCCGCCTCTCCGATCTCCCGCGCCCGCGCCCGCGTCAGCTCCGCGAGCAGCTCGGCCACGTCCGCGCCCGAGCTCGCGACGAGCACCTCCCGTTCCGGCTCGAGGAACTCCTCGATCCCCTGCCAGGCGTCGCTGATCACGCACGCGGCCGCACCCGCCGCCTCGAAGACGCGCGTCGCCGGCGACCAGCCGTTCGCGGCCATGCTCTCGCGCAGCACGTTGAGGACGGCGATCGGCGTCGAGTTGAGCGCGTTGTGGTCCCTCGTCCGCACGTGGCCGAGGCGGCGGACGTTCTCGGGTAGCTCGGCGTCCTCCCAGCCGGCGCCGCCGAGCAGGAACCGGCGCCGCGGCGCGAGGTCGGCGGCCGTGACGAAGAACTCCGCGACGCGCTCCTCGCGGTCGGGCAGGCGGTTCGCGAGGAAGGCGAGGTCGGCCGCGAAGCGGGGGTCGGGCGGGACGGGACGGTGCGTCTCCGGGTCGAGCGCGTTGTAGACCGGCGTGCACTCGCGGGCGCCGAGCGCCCGGTAGCGGCGGCAGACGGGCTCGCCGCCGCCGTACGTGAGGACGAGGTCGTAGCGCGGGACGAGAGCGCGGAGCGGGTCGCCCGCGTACGCCTCGAGCCGGGCGAGCGTCGCCGGCGCGTCGACGTCCCAGAACACCGCGAGCCCGCCGAGCTCGAGCACGGCCTCCTCGAGCAGCGCGTCGTCCGCGCCGACCCCGCTCGCCTTGACCACCACGTCGGCGCCGCGCGCTTGCTCGACCGCGCCGAGGGCTCCGGCCTCGCCCGGCTCGTAGACGACGACGTCGGCCCATTCGGGGTCGGAGAGGTCCCGGTGCTCTTGCCGCCCGAAGGCGTCGGGCTCGAAGAACGCGACGCGGTGCCCGCGCCGGTGCAGCTCCCGGACGAGGCCGCGGTAGTAGGTCGCGGCGCCGTTCCAGTAGGACGAGACGAGCGACGATCCGAACCATGCGATGTTCACGCGCCACGCCCGCCCAGTAGCACTGCGTCACTCGAGGAATCTCCGCCGGGCCCGGGCTCACGCGCGATCGCGAGCAGCTCGTCGGCACGGTGCGCGCACGTGTGGCGCGCGAGGATCGTCGCGCGGCCGTGCTCCGCCAGGTGTGCAGCGAGCTCGCGATCCTGCAGGACGCGGTCGAGCTGTCGCATCATCTCCGCTCCGTCGCGCGCGACGAGGTAGTCCTCGCCCGGCGTGAACAGGCCTTCGGCGTCGTGCCACGGCGCGCTCACGAGCGGGATCCCGCAGGCGAGCGCCTCGAAGGGCCGGATCGTCGGGATCCCGGGCAGCGCCTCGGCGTACGGTCGGCGCGGCACGTGCACCGTGATCGAGTGGCGGGCGAACAGCTCGGGCACCCGGTGGTTCGGCGCCCAGCCCCGGTAGGCGAGCCCCGCCCCCGCGACCGTGCGACGCGCACGTGGCGGATAGCGGACGCCGTGGACGGAGCCGCGCAGCCGCAGCTCCCGCACCGGCTCGAGCAGGAACTCCGCGAGCTCGGCCGTCCGCTCGCCGTCTCCCCAGTTGCCGACCCAGACGAGGTCACCCTCACGTTGCGCCTCGAGCGGCCGGAAGAGGCGCGCGTCCGCCGCCTCGTGCCACGTCCACGCCCGCGCCGTCCAGCCGCGCTCGAGGTAGAGGTCGCGGATCACCGAGCCGAACGCGAGCACGCCGTCGTAGTCGGAGAGGTCGTACCGCCCCATCGCCTCCGGGCGCGTCGCCGACCGGTGGTGCGTGTCGTGGAAGAGGAGCCGGAACGCGCCGCCGGCCGCCCGCACGCGTCCGATGCGACGGACGAGCTCGGGATCGCTCCACTCGTGCACGAGGACGAGGCCTGCGCCGTCGAGCGCCGCGTCGAGGTCGAGCGTGCGAAGGTCGTAGAGCGTGCTGATGCCGGCCAGCTCCGGGAACGCGCGGCGGTAGTCGTCGATCGCGGCGGCACCGTGCTCGCGGACGAGGTTGGCGCGGCTCCAGCCGTCGCGCGGCTCGTACGAGACGACGGTATGGCCCCGCGCGATCAGCTCGCGTGCCACGCCTCGGAGGAAATGCGCATTCCCGTGGTTCCAGTCGCTTGCGAGCGACTGGCAGAAGAGGACGACCTTCATGCGGCCGCCCGCCGGCGTGTGACCGCGCGGTAGGCGTCGAGGTGGGCGTCCGCCATGCGTCCGGCCGTGAAGACCTCGCTACGGGCGAGGGCGCGGTGCGCGTAGTCCGCGCGCAGCTCGTCGTCCTCGATCAGCCGCCCGAGCTGTCGCTCGAGCGCCGCGTGGTCGTCGGGGCGGACGTAGATCGCCGCGTCCCGCCAGACCTCGCGCAGGCTCGGGATGTCGCCGAGGACGAGCGCACAGCCGCCGCGCGCCGCCTCGAGCACGGCGAGGCCGAAGGGCTCGTACCGTGCGGGCGCGGCGAAGATCGCCGCCCGCGCGAAGGCGTCGTCCATCTGCTCCCGGTCGAGCCGGCCGAGGGCCCGGACGCCGTCTCCCACCTCACCGTCGCCGGCGAGCGCGACTGGCCAGGGAAGACGGGGCGCGACCCGCACGAGAGAGGCGGCGTTCTTCGCCTCGTCCCAGAGGCGGCCGGCACCCAGGACGAGCGGCTCCTTCGGCCGGACCGGCGGGCGGCGATCGAGGCCGTTCGGGATCACCCGCGTCGGGCAGCGCGGCTCGTGGAGCCGGACGAGCGCTCGGAGCAGCGCCCGCGTCGGCGCGGCGAGCAGGTCGGCCGCCGCGAGGCCCACGCCGACGGCGTCTCGATACCGATCCCACTCGGGCCCCGCCGCGGCGCCGCGGACGGCCTCGTGCCACGACAGGACGTCCGAGTGGCCGGCGACCACGACCGGCGCCGGCCACGGCAGGCAGGCGTGGCTGTACCCGTTCAGGTGGACGACGTCGGGCTCCACGTCGTCGGCGATCCGCAGCAGCCAGTCGCCGGCGCGGTCGACGTCCTCCCACGGCTCGTCCATCCACTCGAGCGCGAACTCGCCGACGTGGACGCGGCCGATCCCGGCGCCGCGCAGCTCCCGTTCCTGGTCGGCGCGCAGCCGGCCGCCCATCGTCGCGAGCGTCACCTGCACGCCGCGCCTGCCCAGCGCGCCGCCGAGCTCGAGGGCGTACGTCCACACGCCACCCACGCTGTCCGCGGTCATGAGGACCTTCACGGCTGCCTCCCGTAGATCCGGTCGAGCACCTCGTGCACGCGGACGATCTGGTCGGCGGCCGGGTCGAAGCCGTCGCCGGCGGCGAGCCGGCGCGTCCAGTCGCGGATCGCGCGGCCGCCCCAGTCGTCGGGCGGCGCCGCGAGCATCCGCGTCGTCGTCCCGTCGAACCGCTCGGCCGTGAAGTCGTAGAACGAGCCACCGACGTCGTGGAGCGAGGCCCCCCCGTGCTGCCCGTAGAAGCTCGCCTCGAAGACGCACTCGCGGCCGGCCGGCAGCCACCACGAGCAGGCGAGGCGGAGCGTGGTCCCGCCCGCCAGCCGCGCGTGCACCGCGGCGTACCGCTCGAGCGGCGAGCCGTGGAGGGCGCTCTCGAGCGACTCGACCTCGGGAAAGCCGAGCGTCCAGAGCGCGAGGTCGACGAGGTGGATGCCGAGATCGATCGCGCAGCCGCCGCCCGAGAGTGCCGGATCACGGAACCACGCCTTGTCGGGCCCGTAGGCGTTGTGGAAGACGAGGTCCGCGGCGAAGACGTCGCCGAGCTCGCCGCCGGCGACGACCTCGCGCACGCGCCGTGCGGCCTCGGTCGTCCGGTAGCAGAAGTCGACGGCGAGCGGGCGGTCGGCGGCGCGGGCGGCGTCGACGACCCGCCGGGCCGTGGCGGCGTCGAGCGCGAGCGGCTTCTGGCAGAAGACGGCGAGGCCGCGGTCGAGCGCAGCGAGCGCCTGCTCGGCGTGCAGCGCGCTCGGTGTCGCGATGACGACGCCGTCGAGCTCGGCCTCGAGCAGCTCGTCGAGCGAGTCGAGCGCCCCGTCGACCGCCGGGTCGGCGACGGCGGCGACCTCGGCGATGCCGCCTGCCTGCAGCGCTTCGAGCCGCTTCCGGCCGATCCAGCCGACGCCGAGGAAGCCGAGGCGGGGCTTCGTGGCTACGGCGCTCACAGCCGGATCACCGCCTTCACGAACCCCTCCGGCCGCGTGCGCAGCAGCTCGAAGGCGTCGTCGACGTGCTCGAGCGGGAACTCGTGGGTCACGAGCGGCGCGACGTCGATCCGCCCGCTTCTTGCCGCGTCGACGGCCGCGCGGAGGCCGTTGAGGTACGCGCGCGGATCGCGCTCGTGCGCGTTGACGACGTCGAGGCCGCGCCAGTTCCAGCTCTGCAGGTCGATCGTCCGGAGGCCGTCCTGGTGGAACCCGGCGACCACGAGCCGTCCTCCCACGCGGCAGAGCCCGGAGGCGAGGTCGAGCGTCTCCTGCACGCCGGCGGCCTCGACGGCCACGTCGCAGCTCTCGGGCTCGGGCTCCGCAGGCGTCTCGGCGCCGAAGTCGCGGGCGAGCGCCCGCGAGCTCTCGCGGCGCGAGAAGGCGAGGACGTGCGCTCCGGCCGCGGTCGCGAGCTGCACGAGGAGCAAGCCGAGCCAGCCCGCGCCGACGATCCCGACGGTGTCGCCGCGCCCGACGCCGCTGCGGGAGAACACGTTGAGGGCGCACGCCGCCGCCTCGCCCGGGAACGGGACGCCGTCGAGCTCCGGCGGGAGCGCCACGACCTCCGCGACCGGCACCGAGACGTACTCCGCGAACGCGTGCAGCGAGAGGACGGCCACGCGGCGGCCGCTCTCGACCTCGACGCCCCAGCCCTCGTGGCCGGGTGCGCCGGGCTCGAGCGGGTACGCGAACCACGGCCGTCCCTCCCAGACGGGCAGGCTCGAGGCGCAGACCCCGCAGCCCTCGAGGCGGACGAGCGTCTCCCGCGGACCGGGCTCCGGTGCCTCCCGCGTGACGACGTCGAAGCGGCCGGCCGCGGCGAGGCGTGCCGCCCGCATCGTCGCGACGGCGGTGCGCGCCGGCGCGCTCACCCTGCCGAGGCGGCTGCCGCGCGCGGGCTCGACTCGGCAACGAGCCAGCGGTGGAGGTCCGCGATTCCCTCGGCGGTGCCGAGCGTGGGGCGCCATTCCGTCGCGGCGCAGAGGCGGGAGTTGTCGGAGACGTACCAGAGCTGGTCGCCGGTGCGCGGCTCGGCGAACTCGACGATCGGGTCGTGGCCCTCGAGGTCGCCGATCAGCCGCAGCAGCTCGAGCAGGCTGATCTCGGCCGCCGGGCCGCCGCCGACGTTGTACACGCAACCGGCGTGACGCCCGGGCTCGGCGGCGACGTGCAGCATCGCGTCGACCAGGTCGCGCACGTGGAGGACGTCGCGCACCTGTGCGCCGTCGCCGTAGACGGTGATCGTCTCGCCGGCTCGTGCGCGGCGGAGGAAGTGCGCAACCCAGCCCTGGTCCTCGGTCCCGTGCTGGTGCGAGCCGTAGATGCAGCTCATCCGGAAGACGGTTGCGGGCAGGCCGAACGTCTTCGCGTAGTCGACGACGTACTGGTCGGCCGCGCCCTTCGAGCAGCCGTAGGGCGTCCGGAACTCGAGCGGGCGTTCCTCACCGACTCCGCGGCGTCGCAGCACCTCGTCCCGCGGCAGCCAACGGTCGCCCTTGCGTTCCAGCTCGACGTCGTCGAGCGGGCCGTAGACCTTGTTCGTCGAGGTGAAGAGGAGAGGCACGGGACGGCGCAGGCGGCGCAGCTCCTCGAGCAGGGCGACCGTGCCGCAGAGATTGACGTCGAGGTCGTCGAGCGGCTCGTCGAGGCTCGTCGTCACGGCGACCTGCGCCGCCAGGTGGAACACCGATTCGGCAGCGGCGACCGCCTCCCGCAACGGGCCGACGTCCCGCACGTCGGCCCGCAGTGCCTGGAGCCGGTCGCCGTGCCGAGCCTGGAGCCACCGCAGGTTCCGCTCCACCCCGGGGCGGACCAGTGTGTCGAGGACGATGACCCGCCTGCCTTGTTCGAGCAGCCGGTCGGCGAGGTTGGTGCCGACGAAGCCGGCTCCGCCCGTGATCAACACGTGACCCCGCCCGTTCGTCCCCGCTGTGCGGCGGCCGTTGAACGCGAGTGACTTCTGCATCTACGTCCGCCGCTGTTTTCCACGGGGGCGTACACGAAACAACGGGAGTTGCCTTGACTGGATCCATGACAACCCGCGGCCACGACCCGACGGCGGTGGAGAACGCGGTCGCGAAGCGCGGCTTCGCGGTGCTGCGCGACGCGGTGCCGTCCGAGGCGGTCGATGCCGCCCTGCGTCACATGCATCTCGATCTCGTCCGGAACGGCCTGCCGGCGGACAGGCTGGGCTCGTGGCTGTGGGGAGCCGACTGGTTCCCGCACCTGAAATGGGATCCCCCGATCGCGGCCCTTGCCTGGTGGCTGCCCGAGGAGCTCCGCGAAGGGGAGCTCTGCGACCCGCAGATCCTCCTCCAGCCGCCCGACGACTGCGACGAGCAGGAGCTCGTGCCGCACGTCGACTCGCTACCGGAGTGGGCGGGCGGCCGCGACTACCTGCGGATCGTCGGGGTCGCCCTCAGCCCGGCCCGGGCGGCGAACGGCGGTCTCGTCGTCTGGCCCTTCGACGGCGAGCCGGAGCCGGTCGAGCTCGAACCGGGCGACGCGCTCGTCATGCACCCGCGCCTGCCGCACTCGAGCGGGATCAACCGCCAGGGCGGCATCCGCTATGCGGTGTACTTCAGGTTCCTCGAACCGGGACGGCGCATGTAGGTCGAGCGGCCCTCGCCGCCCTTGCGCGGGAAGAGCCAGTGGCCCGCGGCGGCGCCGACCGCCCAGACGACGAGCGTCGCACCGGCGAGCGTCCAGAAGCCGTCGATCCGGAACCCGCCGACGACCGCGTCGGTGAGCCAGAGGACGAACATCGCCACACCGAACCACGCGACGCCGAGCGTGACGAGCGCCAGCGGGAACGTCAGGACCTTGAGCAGGGGCTTGACGAACGACGCGAGCAGGCCGTAGACGAGCGCGGCGACCGCGAGCGTGCCGGCGGAGCCGCCGACGGAGACACCGGAGAAGACCCAGGCGGCGAGGGCGAGGGCGGCTGCGTCGACGAGCCAGGAGGCGGCGAAACGGGTGAGGAACCTCATCGAGACGATGGTATCCCTCGCCGTGTCGGCCGCGGTCGTCAGCCTGCGTACTCGAAGCTCGAGCCGTAGCCGCAGACGCCGCGGAACGAGAAGGCGAGCGGCCCGTCCTCGACGACGAGCTCGTCGGCGACCAGCTCTTCGCCCGCGCGTTCGTGCCCCGGTATGACGCACGTGACCGCCTCGCCGGCCTCGTGGCGGTCACGGATCCGGACGCCGATCCGGTCGCGGATCCGCAGCCGCTGCCGCCGCCGCGTGTGGTCGACCTCGATCTCGACCGGTCGCACCGCGACCCGCTCGCTCGCCTTCCACACCCAGGGGAAGTGCGTCTCGGCATCTCCGCCGAGAGCGCCGGTGAAGATCCCCTCCAGTGCCGCGCGCTGCTCCTCGGCGGCCCGCGCTTCGAGATACAGAATCCACGTCCAGGGCGAGCCGGGCTCGTCGTCGCTGTAGCGGAGGGCGAGCACGACCGGCTGCCCGGCGAGGTCGACGTCGCCGGCGGTGCCCTCGTCGATCAGCCACGAGAGCACACCGAGACAGACGCCGTGCGTGGAGCGTCCGCCGCGCCTGCCGCCGACGCTGCGGCAGGGGCAGACGGGATCGCAGTTGCACGACTCGAAGTAGCTGCCGCGGATGTGGAATCGCCGCTGCGGCGCCGTCACATCGACATTCCGCCGCCGGCGTGGAGGCCCGGGGCAAGCCCGGGATGCGCGGGCACGAAGCAGGCCAGCACGACGAGCGCGAGCCCGAACGCGATGCCGAGCGTCTTGCCGTGCCGCCAGGTCTTCTCGAGGAAGACCACCGCGCTCAGCCCGGCCATCCAGCCGAGGTTCATCACGCCGACGGCGACGAGAACCGCCATCAGCCCCCAGCAGCACCCGCCGCAATAGCCGCCGTGGTAGACGCCGACGCGCAGGTCGCGGAGTCTGCCGGTGTAGCCGCCGAAGTGGAGCAGGAAGCCGAGCGGCGACCGGCAGTGCGAGAGACAGCGGTCCTTGAGCGGCGTCAGCTGGTAGAGGCCGGCGATCGCGAGGATGCCTGCTCCGATCCACGGCGCAGCGCCCGGGACGTCGGTCGCCACGCGGCCGCCGCCCCACGCGGCCGCGTAGCCCACGATCCCGAACGCCGCCCAGGCGGCGAGGTAGCCGACGACGAGAGCGGCGACCCGTAGGGCGCGCAGGGCCCCGGTCGAGCTCCTGCGCAGCGTGCTCAGGTAGATCGACGAGACGGGCGCGACCGCCGGCAGCATCATCGCGGCCATCATCACCGTCCAGAGGACGACGAAGCCGACGGCGTCTCGTCCCATCGTTCCCGGGCCGTTGCCCATCGCGAGCGCGTCGCGGACGGTCACCGTCCACGCGAGCGCGGCGGCCGCCAGCAGCGCCGCCCATACGGCGACCGCCCGTGCGGGGCCGACCAGCTCGAACCCGAGCCGGTCGGCGAGCGCGCCGGTCGTCACCTCACGCCGCCCAGGAGAACGGCGCCGAGTGGGCGTTCTTGCCCTCGTGCGAGAGCTCGAGGCCGAAGGCGCTGATCCGCGACCTCGTCGCCGACGCGATCGTCAGCGTCGAGTTGGCGGGGTGGAACATGCCGGTCAGCTTCGAGACCTCGCCGTCCGGCGTCGCCGGCGGGACGAAGTCCTCGATCTCGATGTCGACCGCGTCGCCGACCTTCACGCGGTGGCGCCGCCCGTCGTCGGCGTACTCGATGGGTGCCGTCTCCATGCCCAGGACCTCGCCCACGAGGGGGTGGACCAGGGCCATCGGGCCGCCCTTCTCCCCGCTGAAGACGGCGCCGAGCGCCTCGGCCTGCTCCTGCGAGGCCCGCTCGTCCATGAACATGCCGACGCGCCAGTCGCCGTCGGTCATCAGCGCGGGCGCATCCGCCAGCAGGCCGACGTTGAGGCCGCTCACGTCGACCCCCTCGACGTCGCCTCTGTCGACGTGGAAGGCGAAGAAGACCCGGCAGCGCTCCGCGTCGGCCGGCTTCGAAAGGCCCGACGTCGTGCACGGGCAGACCATGTCGCAGGGACAGTTCTCGAAATACGTCCCCTCGAGCTTCCAGGCCATCGGAATCCCCTTTCCGTTGGCTGATCGGGATCCGGCGAGTGCGGCTCGCCGATCCGGACAGGATTCCATGGATGCGCGACCCAGGCAAGGCGGGCGCCGAAGAGCGGGCGGCCCGCGGTCTCAGAGCTCGGCGAGCGGGAAGGCGCGGTGAGCCCGCGGCGGGACGAGGAAGTTCTGCCGGTGGGTCGTGGCGAGGATCGAGTTGAAGCCCTGCGCGCGCGTCCTCGGCATCACGTGGAGCGTCGTCCCGTCGGGCAGGATGCCGTCCATCGCCAGGCGGTTGCGGTGGAAGTCGTCGCTCGAGGGGTTGAAGACGACGAAGTGGAGGCCGGCCGCCGGGGCCCCCCGCCGGCGGTCGCGCCGCGGGTACGCGCTCCAGGCGAAGGGATTGTCGAGCGTGTTGAAGTCGGCGCGCACCGGCACCGCGGTGCCGTGCGGGTACCGCGTCCCGTCGGGGCCGACGACGTCGTGCTCCAGCCGCGACGTCGGCTGGATCGAGGAGCTGTGGCCGAAGCGGCCGGTGCGGCGGAACTCCTCTCGCAGCTGCTTCGCGCCGAGGATGTCGGCCGGCGCCTCGGGGATCGTCTGGCTTCCCTGCCGGATGTGGTGCAGGCCGGGGCGGAACGCCGTCACCACCCGCTCGGCGTAGGCGAAGTTCGCGTACCAGGCCTCGAGGTTCTCGTGGACGTGCGAGAGGTGCATGTGCGTCCCGTGCCGGAAGTAGCCGCCGCGGAGGTCGACGTAGCCGAGCGTCTCGTGGTTCGCGATCCGCCCCGGCCCGAGCGCCGTCTTCTGCGTCGAGGTGAAGCCGAGGAAGAGCTCGGCGCCGTCGGGGATGCGAGAGGCGCCGGCGACGCCCGCGGCGAGCGCCATCTCCTTCGGCAGACCACGCCCGCCGTGGAAGCCGCCGCCGGCGAAGCCGCGTCTGACGCTCGTGATCGTGAAGTAGGGGAGCTCGTCGAAGATGGCCGCACGGGCCGCCTCGACGTGCGCGAGGTGGTCGCTGCGTAACAGCACCGCGAGCTCGTTCTCCTCGAGGATCGTGCCGGCGGGGTCGCTCGGGAAGGTGTGCGCGGGCAGCAGCGCGGGCTTGCCCGCGCGCCGGTCGAAGGGGAGGTGCGTCCGCGCCTGGTGCGGGACGTGCCGCTCGAAGTAGGGGAGGCCCCACGCGAGCGTGACTCCGAGGCCGGCGGCAGTTGCGGCGTAGCGGTGGTCGAGCTCGCGCAGAACGGCTTCGAGCCGCTGCTGCGCCCGGCGGAGGTCGACGCCGGGCCGGATCGTCCCGGTCACGACCTCGCTGTGGCGGGGCGGCTCGACGACCTCCACGCCCTCGCTCGTCGTCGTCCGCAGGTCGAGCAGGTGCTGCTCAGGCAGCGGCTCGATCGCGGCGGCGCGGCGCTGCGGCACCGGCGCGAGCCGTTCGACGAGCTCGTAGATCCCCGCGCCCGAGAGAGCGGCGGCCGCCGCTCCACCGAGGAAGCTGCGACGGCTGAGCCGCTCTCTCATGCGGGGGTGGAGATCGAGGTCAGGCGACCACCTTGATGAAGCCGCGCATGTAGCCGTTGTGGGTCATCGCCCACGGATCGCACGGCTCGCCGCACCACCAGTCGTACTTGCCCGCCTTCTTCGGCTTGACGGTGAACGTGACGCGGCCGGGCTTCTTTCCCTTCGCCGCCGGAATGAGCTTGTTGATGTGGAGCGAGGGGGAGACGAGCGAGTGGGGGCCGTTGTCGTAGTTCACGATCGTGATCTTCGTCTTGACGTGGGCCTTGAGCTTGAAGCTGGCGGGCAGGAAGGCATCGTGCCATTTCCCGTCGGGGCCCTTCTTCGCGTGCTCGTCGTCGGACTTCACGACCAACCTCAGCGTGTGCGCCTTGTGCGCCACGCGCGCCTTGCCGCTCTTCGCCGCGCTCGGCTGTGCGGCGGCGGTCGCGGCGAGGACGCTGAGGCTGCCGAGTACGAAGAGGAGGATCAGCAGGCGCTTCATCGTGTGACTCCTTTTGTCTTGGCCCGGGCGTCCAGTTGCCCGAATGGGCGGACGATGCCGGGCACGGGAAGCGCGAACCTCGGGCCTCGGCCACAGAGCCGCTGCGGGAAACTGCGGAGTGCGATGAAGGCCGCGCCCCGACGAGGAGGGAGAGAGAGTGGGCCGGGGAGGGATCGAACCTCCGACCTTGGGATTAAAAGTCCCCTGCTCTACCGACTGAGCTACCGGCCCGTCTGTGGGCGAGCGTAGCGCCGGGCCATAGGATCTGCGTGGTGGCGCCGTATCCGTACGAGAGGGAGTTCTCGTCGCTCGACTTCGACCGGCCGGAGGAGGGCATCCTGCGGCTGACGCTGCGGTCACCGGGGCGGCTGAACGCGGTGAGCGAGGCGCAGCACGGCGAGCTCGCGCGCGTCTGGCAGGCGATCGGCCGCGACGAAGAGACGCGAGCGGTGCTCGTCCGCGGCGCCGACGGCGCGTTCAGCTCCGGCGGCGACCTCGACCTCGTGCTCGCGATCGCCGACGGCGCGGAGACGCGCCGGCGCGTCTTCCACGAGGCGCGCGACCTCGTCTACAACCTGCTCGCCTGCCCGACGCCGATCGTCTCCGCGATCACCGGCCCCGCCGTCGGCGCAGGGCTCGTCGTGGGCCTGCTCGCCGACGTGTCGATAGCGGCGCCGAACGCGCGGATCGTCGACGGCCACACGCGGCTCGGGGTCGCGGCCGGCGACCACGCGGCGATCGTCTGGCCGCTCCTCTGCGGGATGGCGAAGGCGAAGTACCACCTGCTCCTGTGCGAGGAGGTCGACGGGGTCGAGGCGGAGCGCATAGGGCTCGTCTCGCTCTGCGTCCCGGAGGAGGAGCTCGAGGAGCGCGCGCTCGAGGTGGCGCGCCGGCTCGCGTCGGGCTCGCGGGCCGCGATCTCCCATACGAAGCAGGCGCTGAACGGGTGGCTGCTCGCGGCCGGGCCGATCTTCGACTCCTCCCTCGAGCTGGAGTTTCTCGACATGACGGGCCCGGACGTGCGCGAGGGTGTTGCCGCACTGCGCGAGAAGCGTCCGCCAAACTTCGCCTCGTGAACGAGACCGAGCTGCGGGACATCCTCGGCGAGCCGAACGAGCTCGTCCGCAACAAGGTCGCCGACCGCCTCAACTCGCTCACGCGCCGGTTCGTCGAGCTCTCGCCGTTCGTCGTCGTCGCCACCGGCCGGCCCGACGGGGGGCTCGACGTCTCCCCGCGCGGCGATCCGCCCGGGTTCGTCCGGATCCTCGACGAGCGCACGCTGCTCCTGCCCGACCGGCCCGGCAACAAGCTCGCGGACACGCTCACGAACCTCCTCGCCGACGACCGGATCGCGCTCTTCTTCCTCATCCCCGGCGTGAACGACACGTTCCGCGTCAACGGCCGGGCGCGCATCGTCGACGATCCCGAGCTGCTCGCCGGCAGCACGGTCGAGGGGAAGGCGCCGCGGCTCGGCATCCTCGTCGACGTGGAGGAGGCCTACACGCAGTGTCCCAAGGCGCTGCTCCGGTCGGAGCTCTGGAACCCCGATCGGCACGTCGACCGCTCGGCCCTGCCCAGCTCGGGCGAGATCCTGCGCGCGATTGCCGACCCGGAGCTCGACGTCGAGGAGTACGAGGAGGCGCGCGCCGACCGATACCGGCGGCGCGAG
>DASQQF010000032.1:0-16555 GCA_035643535.1 Gaiellaceae bacterium | reverse complement strand
TACACGAACGCCGGCAAGTCGACGCTCCTGAACGCGCTCACCGACGCCGACGTCTCCGTGCGCGACCGGCTGTTCGAGACGCTCGACCCGACCACGCGCGGCTTCGAGCACGCCGGCCGGCGCTACCTCGTCACCGACACGGTCGGTTTCGTGCGCCGCCTGCCGCACCAGCTCGTCGAGGGCTTCGCGGCGACGCTCGAGGAGACCCTCGTCGCGGACCTCGTCCTCCACGTCGTCGACGCGTCCGCGCCCGAGCAGCGACTGCGGGAGCAGGTGGCGGCGGTCGACGCAGTGCTCCGCGAGATCGGAGCCGACGAGCTTCCCGTCGAGCTCGTGCTCAACAAGGTCGACCTCGTGGACGGGCTCGGCCGGCGTCGGCTCGACAACCGGTTCCCGCACGCGCTCCAGGTCTCCGCGCGCAACGGGGACGGGCTCGACGCGCTCCGGCAGCGGATCGCCGAGCGCTTCGCCGACCGCTTCGAGCCCGTGCGGCTGCTGCTCCCCTACGAGGAGGGGGCCCGCCTGAACGAGCTCTACGCGCTCGGCGCGCCGATCGAGGAGCGCGAGGACACGCCGGAGGGGGTGCTCGTCCGGGCGCGCCTGCCCGGCCGTGAGCTCCGCCGGTTCGCGCCGTACCTCGTGCGCGAGGTCACCGCCGACCGGCGGCGGACGGGCGGGTGAGCGAGCTTCCGGTCAAGAGGCTGCGCGACGACGCGGTGCTGCCGGCACGCGCCTACGACGGCGACGCCGGGCTCGACCTCGTCGCCTGCGAGCGCGTCGAGCTCGCCCCGGGGGGCCGCGCCGTCGTCCCGACGGGGCTCGCCGTCGCGATTCCGGAGGGTCACGCCGGCCTCGTCCTGCCCCGCTCGGGGCTCGCCGTCCGGCACGGCATCGGCAAGGTCAACGCACCCGGACTGATCGACGCGGGCTATCGGGGCGAGCTGAAGGTCGTCCTGCTCAACACCGACCGGCACGAGGCGTTCGTCGTCGAGCCGGGAATGCGGATCGCGCAGCTCGTCGTCGTCCCGGTCGCGCTGCCCGACGTGCGGGAGGTGGAAGAGCTGCCCGCGAGCGAGCGCGGCGAGCGAGGCTTCGGCAGCTCGGCCGTCTGATGCCGCTCGAGCCCCGCATCCGCGTCTCCGCGCTCCTCCGCTGGGAGGGCCGTCTCCTCCTCTGCCGGCACGAGAAGTCCGGCCGCGGCGAGTACTGGCTGCTGCCGGGCGGCGGCGTCGAGAGCGGCGAGAGCCTCGTCGACGCGCTGCGGCGCGAGCTCGAGGAGGAGGTCGGGATCGGGGACGACATGACGTTCGAGGGGCCGGTCGCGATCGTCGACTCGATCTCGCCGAAGCGGACGCTCGTCTCGCGGCACGTCGTCCACATCATCTTCGCCGGCGACCTCTCGGGCCGCTCACTCGAGCGCGTCAACTCGCACGACGCCGCCGTGCGGGGCCATCGGCTGTTCGATCGGTTCGACCTCGACGACGTCGTCGTCCACCCACCGATCCAGCGCTTCCTCGGCCGCTGGCAGCCGGGCGACCCCGCCGTCTACCTCGGCTCGCTCTGGGCGCCCTGACCGGGTTGGCTACCCGGGCCGCTCGGCGACCGCGCGCTCGTGCGCGGCGTCGCCCTCGGGGCCCCGGGGCCGCCCGTCGAGCTCGCAGACCGCGTCCGACTTGCCGTAGACGACGAGCGTGTCGCCGGGCTCGACCCGCGTTGCTCCCGTCGGGACGCCGACCCAGCCGCCCTTGCGCTGCGAGATCCCGAGGACGACGAGGCCCTCCTCACGGAGCGAGAGCTCCGCGAGGCTCCGCCCGGCCAGCCAGTCCTGGGCCGCGACGGCGAGCTCCTGCACGCGGTATCCCTGCTCGAGCTCGAGCAGCGATGCGTAGTCGCGGAGCGGCACGTCGGTGTAGCGGGAGAGGAGGCGCCCGATCACCGGCGTGAGCCGCCGGTCGACCCAGCGGCTGCGCGCGAGCAGGAGCAGCGCCACGAGGCCGACGATGAGCTCGAGCACGCGATACCCGGTCGCGCCGGTGCCGCCGCGCGTGAAGCCGAGCATGAGCGACGCCACGACGGCGGCGAGACCAGCGTTGCCGGCGAGCATCAGGAGCAGGACGATCCGCCGGCGCACCGGATGGTTGACGACGGCCTCCGCCTCGCCGGTCGTGAAGCCGGTGCCCGTGAAGGCCGAGCGCGCCTGGAAGCGCGCCATCTCGCGCGACAGGCCGGTGGCGATCAGCGCGACGGTCGCCACCCGGGTGACCAGGAGCGAGATCAGGACGACGACGAGCAGGGACGCGATCGCGATCATGCGTCCGTCGTACCCGGCCGCGGCCGTCGCCTAGCCGGGCGGCAGACGGGGTACGCTCGGGGCGGTGCCTCCGCTCCGACGCGTCTCGATCCAGGGTTACCGCGCCGCGCGCGAGCTGGAGTTCGCCCCCGGCTCGGTCTGCGCGCTCGTCGGCGAGGCGTCGAGCGGAAAGTCGACGGTCCTGACTGCGATCTGGACGCTGCTCGAGGCGGCGGCGCCCCCGCCGACGATCGACGACGTCTCGCGCGACGCGCCCGGCGGCCGGATCCACCTCGAGGCCGACGTCGCCGAGGGAACGATCTTCCTCGACGCGCGGCCCCCGGCGACTCTCAACCTCAATCGCGCCGGTGCGCCGCCCGTCCTCTTCCTGCCGGCGAACCTCCGCTCCCGCACGATGGTCGCGCCTGCGACGGGGAGCGGAGCGGCCGAGGTGGCCGACCTGCTGCGGCCCCCTTCGGCCGAGCACCACTGGGCCGCGGCCGACGGCGGGCTCCTGCTCGTCGGCGGCATGGAGAAGCTCGTCGCATCGCACCTGCGCCACTTCGTCCTGCTGATCGAGGAGCCCGAGCTCTACCTGAGCCCGCACGCGCAGCGCCACCTGTACCGGCTGCTGCGGAAGCTCGCCCAGAGCGGGAACCAGCTCCTCTACTCGACCCACGCGCCGGTGTTCCTCAGCGTCGACCGTCTCGAGGAGCTCGCGCTCGTCCGGCACACCGCGAAGGAGGGGACGTCGCTCCACCAGCCCGAGCCGCTCGCCGAGACCGAGACCTTCCGCGCCCTCTCCGAGTTCGACAGCGACCGGGCCGAGCTGTTCCTCGCCCGCTGCGCCGTGCTCGTCGAGGGGCGGACGGAGAAGCTCACGTTCCCGCTCGTCTTCGAGGCGCTCGGGGTGGACGCCGACAAGGAGGGGATCCTCGTCCTCGAGTGCGGCGGCAAGGGGAACATGCCGCTGTTCGCGCGCATCTGCAATGCGTGCGGCGTCCCGTACGTCGTCGTCCACGACCGCGACGCCCCGCGGGGCGAGCGCCCGGTGGAGTCGGAGCGCGTGGTGAACCGGCAGATCCGCGAGGTCGCGGGCAGCCGGCGGACGGTCGTCCTGACGCCCGACTTCGAGGCGGTCTCGGGCGTGAAGACGAGCAACCGTGGCCGGAAGCCGCAGAAGGCGTGGCGCCGCTATCGCGGCAACGGCGACGTCCCGGAGGCGCTGAAGGGCATCGTCGACAAGGTGGTCAAGACCGCCCAGGCAGGCTAGAAGCGGCCGCCGCGGGAGCGCGCCCGGCCGGCAGAGACCTCGTGCGCGCGCCGCTCGAGCTCGTCCGGCAACGGCTCGAGCGCCGGCGGCTCGCCGCCCTGCACGTGTGCGAGCGCCTGGGAGAGCAGCCAGTCGGCGAGCCAGGGATTCCGCGGCAGGAGCGGACCGTGGAGATACGTCCCGATCACGCGTCCGGCGCGGCAGCCCTCGTAGCCGCTCTCGCCGTCGTTGCCGAAGCCGGCGAGGACGCGGCCGAACGGCTCCGCCTCCGGGTCGAGGCGGGTGCGGCCGGCATGGTTCTCGAAGCCGGCGACGGTGCGGCGTTGGCCCGGCTCGAGCTCGCATTCGATCAGCACGTCGCCGATCATCCGGCGCTCGCCCGCGAAGGTCTCGAGCGGGAGCAGCCCGACCCCCGGCATCTCCTCGCCGTGGAATCCGCGGTAGCCGCGGCCGAGCAGCTGGTAGCCGCCGCAGACGGCGAGGACGGCCGCGCCGCCCGCCACCGCGGCGTGCAGCGCGTCCGCCTTGCGGGCGAGGTCCTCCGCGACGAGCAGCTGCTCGCGGTCCTGCCCGCCGCCGACGTAGTACAGGTCCTGCGCGCCCGGCTCGAGCGGGTCGCCCATCCCGAGCTGCGAGATCTCGAGCCCGTGGCCGCGCCACGCGGCGCGTCGTGCGAGCACGGCGATGTTGCCGCGGTCGGCGTAGATGTTGAGGTAGTCCGGATAGAGGTGGCCGACCCTGACGACGCTCATGCGGAACGCTCCCAATACGGCCGCGCGAGCCCGCGTGCGGCGACGAGCCGCCGAAGCCCGAGCATGGCCGTGTAGGTGGGGAGGACGACGAGCTCGCTCCCGGCCGGGGTCAGCTCGAGCCCGCGGTCGAGCGCCCGCTCGAGGCTCGGCTCGACCTCGATCGCTCCCTCGTCGAGCCCGCCGTAGCGGAACCGAAGCGCGAGCTCGGCGGCACGGGCGCCGGTCGCGATCAGCCGCTCGAGGCCCTGCAGCAACGGTTCGAAGTCGACGTCCCAGATCCACGACACGTCACGACCGTCGGCGATCTCGTCGTTGAGCGCGACGACGGCGACGGTCGGTGCCCCGCCGTCGACGAGCGTCCGCACCGCCTCGTTCGCGCCGGCCGGGTTCTTGATCAGGAGGAGCAGGAGCCGCTTGTCGCCGACGGTGATCCGCTCGAAGCGCCCGAACGCCGCGCCGAAGCGAGCGAGGCCCTCGGCCGTGTCGCCGAGCCCGGCGCCGAGGGCGCGGGCGAACGCGGCGGCGGCGACCGCGTTGTAGACGTTGTAGAGGCCGGGCAGGCCCAGCTCGATCCTCCGCTCGCCCTCGGGCGTGACGAGCAGGAACACCGACCGCTCGAGCCCGTGGAGCTCGATCGCACGCGCCGCCACGTCGAGCGGGGGACGCTCGTGGTGACCGCGCGGGCAGCGGTAGTCGCCGAGGTGCCCGACGTACGCGGCGGCGTACTCGTACGGCGCGCCGCAGCGAACGCAGTACTTCGAGTCGGCCGCGTGCTGCAGCGACGGGCGGGCGACCCGCGGGTCGTCGAGCCCGAAGACGACGCTGCCCGCGCGGCTCTCTCCGATCGCGGCGAGCTGCGGATCGTCGCCGTTCACGACCAGCTGCGCCTGCTCGGGAAGACCGGCGACCGCCGTCCGCCACCGCTCCGCGATCAGCTCGAGCTCGCCGTAGCGGTCGAGCTGGTCGCGGAAGAGGTTGCCGAGGCAGACGGCGCGAGGCCGCAGCCGGTGGAGCAGCTCCGGCAGGGCGCCCTCGTCCACCTCGAACAGCCCGAGATCGGATCCGCTCTGCGCGAGGAGAGCCGACGCCACGCCCGAGACGAGGTTCGCGCCAGCCGCGTTGTGGGCGAGCCGATACCGGGGCCGCAGGATCTCGGCGGCCATCGCGGCGGTCGTCGTCTTGCCGTTCGTGGCCGAGACGGTCGCGGTTCCCGCGGGCAGGCGTGCCGCGAGCCGGGCGATCGCGCCCGGATCGAGGCGCGCGACCAGCCTTCCGGGGATCGTCGTCCCGCCGCCCGCGCCGAGGCGGCGGGAGAGCGAAGCGACGCCGCGGGCGGCGGCGATCTCGAGCGCGAGCGGGGGAGAGGGGCGCACGCGGCGAGCGTATCGGCGCGTGGGCCGCACCGCTTCGGCCACGCTGCAAGGGTGCGCTTGCGGAATCCTCAACCTGCTCTACACTTGTTGGCATGGCCGACAAGCCCCGCTACCGGGCGCTGGCCTCGATCGACCCGCAGGAGCTCGAACGGTTCCAGGCGGGCATCCGCAAGCGCTACACGGACGAGCAGATCGTGGAGGAGATCTCCGCGTGCGCCGAGCGTCTCGGACGCTCGCCGACGATGCGCGAGTTCAGCGCCGATCCCGAGACCGACGTCCACCCGCAGACCGTGATCGAGCACTTCGGCTCGTGGAACGCGGCGAAGCGCGCGGCCGGCCTCGTTCCGCGTCGGTTTGCGACGCGGGAGGAGCTCCTGGGCCTCCTGCGCACGCTCGGCGACGAGCTCGGACGCCCGCCGACGGCGCGCGACATCGACGAGCACAAGGGCCGCATGCCTTCGAAGTCGCTCTACTGGCACACGTTCGGCTCGCTCACGAACGCCCTTCGCGAGGCCGGCTTCGACGTCCCGGTGGGGGAGGAGCGGCTCGAGCGCGCGATCGTGCAGGGTGTCGCCCTCGCGCGCGAGCTCGGGCGGCTTCCGAAGTTCGCCGACTGGGCGGAGGCCCGCGGCCGCGACGACTCGCTCCTCACCGAGTGGCAGGTCTACAGAATGTTCGACGCCCGCCGCGGCGCCTGGTCGACCTTCCAGTTCCTCGTCCGCGAGCGGCTGACCGAGCAGGGTGCGAACGTCGGCTCGGACGGCCGCGTGCTCGACTGACCGGGCTCAGGCCGCGGAGAGCGCCGCGAGGCGCGCGAGGCAGGCTGCGCTCTCGCCCGGCGCCCGCACCGCCGGCAGGGCCGTCTCCTCCATGTAGCTGCGATCGGGCCGGAAGCGGACGGAGCGTGCGACGCGGCCGTCGCGGAGGGTGAGGAACGTGCCGTCGCGCAGCTCGCGCAGCTTGAGCCGGATGCCGACGTAGTCGGCGACGATCTCGAGCGCCGTACCGGTCGAGGCGAAGAAGACGGCGTCGCGCGCACGGCCGATCCAGAGCGGACGGCCGACACCGCGCGCCGCGAAGATCGTGCCGGGCTCGCGCCGGTCGAGCCAGGCGGCTGCCATCGAGCCTGCCAGCGCCTCGAGCGCGCGCGGCTCGTTCCGCGAGTGGGCGGCGAGCGCGAAGATCGCCTCCGAGTCGACGGTCATGCTCGGCTCGCCCCGTGCGCAGGAGTGGGGCGTGAGGAGGTCGTCGTCGTTGAGGATGATCCCGTTGTGGATCCCGACCACCGGGCCGTGCCGTACCGGATGGTTGTTGGCGGGAATCGACGGGTGGCCCTTCGTGTAGTCGCGCACGTGCACGAGCAGCTCGGTCGCGTGTGCCGGCACCTCGATGCGGTCGAGCAGGAGGCTCGCCGGCGTCCGCTGCTTCGTCACCGCCGGGTCCGGATCGTCCGGGCCGCGATAGGCGTATCCGACGGCATCGGCGCCGCGGTCCGCGATCCCGGCGAGCAGCGCCTGCGCGGCGAGCGTGCGGTCGACGGCGCTCCGCGCCGAGAGGCTGTATCCGCCGATTCCGCACATCTGCCGCAGGCCATTTCTCCGTCGGGGAAGCCGTTCCTCGCGACTGTAGCCGCCAATTGTTAAAGGGGTGTGGCCGCAACGCCGATAAGAGATCCCGATGGACCGGCGGCCCCTTGCGGAGGAGCTCGCGGCACCTGCTGCGGCTGCGGACGACACCACGCTCCAGCTCGTGGCGGAGCCCGAGCAGAGCGAGGCCGACGCCCGCGTCGTCTCCGACCCGCTCCGGCTCTACGTACGCCAGATCGGCGGCGGCCCGCTGCTGACCCGCGAGGAGGAGCGAGACCTCGCGCGGCGCAAGGACGCCGGCGACGAGGCGGCGAAGCGGCGTCTGATCGAGGCGAACCTCCGGCTCGTCATGTCGATCACGCGGAACTACACGAAGGCCGGCGTCCCTCTGCTCGACCTGATCCAGGAGGGGAACCTCGGCCTGATGCGCGCCGTCGAGAAGTTCGACTACCGGATGGGCTACAAGCTCTCGACCTACGCGACCTGGTGGATCCGACAGGCGGTGACGCGGGCGCTCGCAGACCAGGGGCGCACGATCCGCCTTCCCGTCCATGTCGCCGACCAGGTGCGGCGGCTCCTGCGCGCGCGGCGCCAGCTCGCGCAGAAGCTGAACCGCGAGCCTTCGCTCGAAGAGCTCGCGAAGGAGACACAGCAGAGCGAGGACCGCGTGCGCGAGCTGCTCGAGCTCGTCGACGACCCCGTGAGCCTCGAGACCCCGGTGGGGGACGGGGAGAGCCTCTACGGCGACCTGATCGAGGACGTCTCCGCTGCGGCCCCGCACGAGCGGACGGCACTCCGCGCCCGCTCGAAGGAGCTCGCCCGCGCCCTCTCGCAGCTCAATCCGCGGATGCAGCGCGTCCTCGTGCTCCGCTTCGGTCTCGACGGCGAGGCACCGCAGACGCTCGAAGAGGTGGGGCGCCAGCTGGGGATCACCCGCGAGCGCGTACGCCAGCTGGAGACGCGCGCGCTGCGCGAGCTCCGCTCCGTCGCGCCCGGCCTCGAGCACTACCTCCGCTGACAGCTCGGCGACGCTCTGCGAGCTACGAGGCGACCATCTGCATCTCGCGGAGGTTCGCGAGACGGCGGAGCGACTCGAGCTCGATCTGGCGGACGCGCTCGCGCGTGAGGCCGAGGCGCTTGCCGATCTCCTCGAGCGTCTTCGGCTCCTCGTCGACGAGCCCGTAGCGGAGGACGAGCACCTGCCGCTCGCGGTCGGGGAGCGCCTGCAGCGCGATCGCGAGCGCCTGGCTGCGCAGGGCACCCTCGACGCGCTCCTCGGGCAGCGGCTCGTCACCGGCGACGAAGTCGCCGAACACGGCGTCCTCGTGGTCGCCGACGGGCTGGTCGAGGCTCGCCGACGCCCTCGCCGCCGCCCGCACCTCGCGCGCCTGCTCGACCGGCAGCGACGCCTCCGCGGCGATCTCGTCGAGCGTCGGCTCGCGGCCGAGCTCCATCCAGAGCGTCCGCTCGGCACGGTTCATCTTCTGCATCCGCTCGACGATGTGGACGGGCATCCGGATCGTCCGCGCCTTGTCGGCGAGCGCGCGCGCGACCGCCTGCCGAATCCACCAGGTCGCGTAGGTCGAGAACTTGTAGCCCCGTCGCCGGTCGAACTTCTCGACGGCGCGGATCAGCCCGAGCGTGCCCTCCTGGATCAGATCGAGGAACGGCAGGCCCTGGTTGCGGTAGTTCTTCGCGATCGAGACGACGAGCCGGAGGTTCGACTGGATCATCCGCTGCTTCGCCGCCCGGTCGCCACGCTCGATCCGCTTCGCGAGCTCGACCTCCTGCGCGGCGGTCAGGAGCTGATGGCGCCCGGCCTCCCGCAGGAAGAGCTGGAGCGCGTCGGTCGTCGTCTCGAGCGGCTGTGCCGGCAGGGGCGGAGGCTTCTCGCGCTCCGGCTCCGCCTCGGCCTCCCGCTCGGCGAGCAGCTCGATGCCGCGACGGTCGAGCTCCTGGTAGACGGCTTCGGTCTCGAGCGGGTCGAGCTCGAGCGGCTCGAGCACCTCGGTGAGGTCGCCGTGCCGCAGCTGCCCGTTCGACTCGGCCGCCTCGAGGAGCGCGGCGAGATCCTCGCTCGCGAGAATCGTCTCGATCTCGACCGTCGTCAATGCGTCCCCCTCAATCGGCGTTCCCTGAGACGTCGTTCCCGCCTTCGGAAGCTACCCAAACACACCGCGGCCGCGAGAATCAAGGCCACGCACGAGAACGTGCGTTATGTCAAGTCGGAGGATCGACCGGCGGCCCTGCTCTCCCTGCCTCCCTCTTTTCCACAGGTTGCACAGATCGCTGTGGAAATGTGGACTATTCAAGATCCGCAAATTGCGGCTTTTTCGTCTCGCCGACCCCTTGCGGCATGTCTCGAGAGTCCCTAGATTCCCTCATGCGCCGAGCACGGCGCGGGAGTAGGACGAAGCAGCACCGGAAGGTCGTACGGGGCGGCTCGCAAGAGCCGAAGCGGAAAGTCGACCGGCGCTGTGGACGAAACCGCGACCGGCTCGGCGACTTTTTTTGGTCCGACGCCTCCCCCACGCCGCTCGACTACCATCGCCCGCGATGCACTTCCGGCCGCCGAGCATCGACCAGGGCGTCATCGCCCTCATCTGGGCCGTCGTCCTCGCCGCCTACGTCTACTTCGGCTGCGTCGCGGTCGGCACGAGCGGGGCGACGTCGATCGTGCTCGCGCTCGTCTCGTTCGCCGCGATCTGGCTGTTCGTGCGGCTCCGCGGCGAGGAGCGCCCGTCACGGCGGCCCATCGACCGCCGCCGACGCTAGACGATCGTCGATCGTCTAGGCGGCGCGCCGCTGCCGCGGACCGGCCGCCAGCGCGAAGAGGAGCTTGCGGGCGAGCGGCGCACCGAGCCACTCCTCGAGCCGCTGGCGTGCCGAACGCGCCTCCGGGTCGAGGCTCTGCAGGTGGGCGACGAGAAGCGGCTGCCCCCGCAGGGCCTCCGACTGCGGCATGTCCATGCGCTCTCTATCGGGCGCGGGCCGCACGCCGCGCGATCCCTCCCGGCAGGGATTGCCGCGACCACCTGCGGCGGCCGCGGCATCATCCGCCGTTCTAGCGCTCCACGGCCCCTCCGGCGTGGTGCCGCTCCGCCGTCAGGGGCTCGTCGCGCGAGCGTGGCGTCTCGGCCGGCCCCACCGTGCCGTAGGCGGGCGCAGGCTCGATCACCGTCGCGGGGACCGCGTCGAAGCAGAAGGCCAGGACGAGGCCGAAGCCGAACGCGAGCACGCCCCGCCAGAGGCCGATGTCGTGGACGGCGCCGAGGATCCCGATGCTGGTGCTCCAGGAGTGGATCGTGCCCCGTTCCCAGCCGCCGACCGGCTGGCTCGCGAGGAGGATCCAGCCGACCGCGACAAGGACCGGCAGGAATCCGAGGAGGAACGTTCCCGGAGACAGCCGCAGCCGGAGTCCCTTCGTCCAGCTGCCGACGTGATGCGAGAGCGCGAAGACGAAACCGCCCGCGGCGACGATCACCATCGCCACCCAGAAGCGGCCCGGCGTCTGCGTCCCGATCTGCGTCGCGCCCCACAGCGCGAGCCCGGCGATGCCCGCGAAGAGCGCCGTCGTAAGCCCGCGGCTCGTGTCGTACAGTCCGTACCTGCGCATACGTCTCACCTCGTTCAGTTGCCCGACTACACAGACAACGGGCGAGGCGCTCGTGCGGATGCGGCCCGTCGAGGAGGGCTATTCGAGCGTGAGCCGGCGGGCGTCGAACGTCGACGACCACAGCTCGGCCCGGAACTCCTCCAGCGTGGCCGGTGCGTCCTCGGCGAAGAGGTGCTCCACCACCCCGATCTCGCGGTCGTTGTGGAACGGCAGGTCGACGTGCGGGTGCGAGACGAGGTTCAGCGAGAGCCGCCGGCAGCTGGGGCAGCGGACGGCGAGGCCGACGGCGGCACCACCCTCGGCGAGCAGCGCGAACGACGACGGGAAGACCGGCCGCGGCTGCTCCTCCGGGTAGCAGAAGAAGCTCCACGGCCACTCCCCTGCGCCGATTCGCGTCGCGGCCAGCGCGCCGAGCTCGGCGGCGAGCGGCTCGACACGCGAGGTCATCAGGTTGAGGAACTCGCCGGAGGACAGGCCGAGCGGCGCCCAGTCGAGCTCCTCGTGCGTGACGAGGCCGTCGTGCTCGTCGCCGCAGTGGCACGCGAAGCGGACGCGGAAGACGGCCGGATGCACGGCGCCGGGCAGGCGCTCGATGCTGCGAAACGCCGAGAGCGGCACGTGCGTCTCGCCCTGCACGGGGCACGGGAACGCGTAGTGGCTCGTGAGCGGGTCGTACATGTCGACGTCGTAGAGAGAACGTCGGACGAGAAGACGCGGTTCCTCAGCCTCCTAGTAGGTGATCAGCGAGTGCAGGTCGTACTTCGTGAGGCGGTGGCGGCCGCCGAGGAAGGACAGCTCGATCACGAAGTTGACCCCCACGACGATCCCGCCGAGCTGCTCGACGAGCCCGGCGATCGCCTCGACGGTCCCGCCGGTGGCGAGCACGTCGTCGTGGATGACGACGCGGGCGCCGCGGCCGATCGCGTCGGATGCGACCTCGAGCGCGTTCTCGCCGTACTCGAGCGCGTAGTTCGCGCTCACCGTCTCCGGCGGCAGCTTCCCCGGCCGGCGGGCGGCGACGAAGCCGCACCCGGCGGTACACGCGATCGCGGCACCGAGCCAGAAGCCGCGGGCCTCGGCGCCGAGAACGAGGTCGGCGTTCCGCACGCGCGTCCACTCCGCGAGCTCGCCGACGGACTGCTGCAGCGCCTGCGGGTCGAGCAGGAGCGGCGAGATGTCCTTGAAGCCGACTCCCGGCTCGGGGAAGTCGGGGACCTCGCGGACCTTCGTCCTGAGATCGATCACCCGGCGAGCCTATGGATGTTGCGCCAGAGCAGGAGATCGGCAAGCTCCTGCGCCGTCTGGGCCAGAGCCTGCAGGTCCTCCAGGCCGCCCCGGTGGCGCTCGGGGTTCCGCGACCGGAGCGCCGGTGCGACGACGGCCTCGAGCAGCCCCGTCTCACGGTCGGCCGAGGAGCGGAATGCGCGCAGGTGGCGCGGGGCGATCCCGAAGCGGGCGAGTGTCTCGCAGGCGGCCGCGATGTCGACGTCTGTCTCGCCGTAGAGGCGCCGCCTTCCCTCGACCCGGGGTTCCAGCAGTCCGAACTCCTCGAGCTCCTGCGCGCGGTCGGGCGTGATCCCGGCGCGCTCGCAGAACTGCTCGAGGTCGAGCTCCTCCTCCTCCGCTCCGACGTTGGCCCGGCGGCGGCGGCGCTCCTTGCCGGCACCCGCGGCGAGCTCCTCGCGGATCACGCGCAGGGGCAGGAACTCGTCGCGCTGGAGCCGGAGGATCGTCTCGAGCCGCTCGACGTCCTCCTCGGAGAAGAGCCGGTAGCCGCCCTGCGTGCGCCGCGGGCTGAGCAGGCCCTGGTCCTCGAGGTACCGGATCTTCGAGATCGACACGTCCGGGAACTCGTCCTGGAGCCGGCGGCAGACGGTGCCGATCGTCAGCAGCCGGCGGGTCGGTGCCTCGGTCGTCGCCATCGCACTCTCTATCGCTGGAGGAACGTCAGCCGGTACTTGCCGATCTGCAGCTCGTCGCCGTCGCTCAGCTCGGCGGCGTCGACCCGCTCTCGGTTGAGGAAGGTGCCGTTCAGGCTCCCCTGGTCCTCGAGCAGCCAGCGTTCGCCGTTCTTCGTGAACACCGCGTGCTTGCGCGAGACGGTGACGTCGTCGAGGAAGATCGCGCACTCGGGCGAACGGCCGATCGTGGTCGGGCTCTCGTCGAGCGGGAACGTCTCGCCGGCGCGTCCGCCCCCGGACCGGACGACGAGCGCAGCTCCGCGCAGGCCGAGGTCGTCGAGCGTGTCGAAGAGCTCCGCGGCCTCGTCGGGTGCGTACGTCTCCGTCGTCTCGCCGTCCTCCTCGAACACGAGCGCGGCGCCGCACTTCGCGCAGAAGCGCGCCGACTCCGGGTTGCTGAACCCGCACTCGGGGCAGAACACGTGGCTCATGTCAGCTCGGAGGAGCGGCCTTGCCGGTGAGGATCGCGGTGAGCGACTCGACGTCGACGGATTCGAGCACGCTCCTCCCCTCTGTCTCCCGGAGCCGGGCTACGAGCTCCGCGCGCAGCATGTCGATCTTCCCGTGCAACACCCTGCGCCGGTACGAGACCTCCTGCTCCTCCTGGGTCAGCTCGTCGATGAGCTTCTTGAGATCGGTGTCCGACAGCGTCGCGAGGTCGGGGAACAGTTCCATCGGGGCCTTTCGACGGGGGTTCGAGCACCCTCAGGCAGGGTGAACCTGAACTTTAGCCTTTGTCACGGTCCCGTCTAGGTTCGCGCCGCAGCGGCTTCGCCCTGCTCGATCTCCTCGACGAGCGCGCGGAGCTCCTGCGCCAGCTCCTCCGAGCCCGCACGCGTCTCGCCCTCCGCGTAGAGATGGATGAGCGGCTCGTCGGGATCGGGGAGCACCTGGGCCCAACCGCGCTCGTCGAACAGCTTGATCCCGTCGGTGAGGTCGAGCTCCCGTCCGGAGAGGCGCTCGTTGAGCACGCGCATCACGAGCCCCTTGAGCGCCCACGGGCAGGGCAGCTGATGATGGACGAGCGTCGTCTCGGGCAGCTCCGCGACGAGCTCCGAGAGCGGCCGGTTGACGGGCGCGAGCAGCTCGAGGAGCTTCGCGAGGCTCGCGACGGCGTCGTAGCCGGGGAGGAACTCGGGGAAGACGTAGCCGCCGCCTACCGCACCGGCGAAGACGACGTCGTTCTCGGCCGCGGCCTGCGTCAGCTCCGGCAGCGACGCCGGCGTTCGGATGATCTCGAGCTGCGACCCCTCCACGAGCCGGTCGACCTGGCTCGTCACCGTGACCGGGAACGCGAGCCGCCCGCTGCGCCCGTTCGAGCCGATGAGCCGCAGGAAGAGGAGGAGCGCCTGGTCGACCGGCACCTCCCGCGCCTGCTCGTCGACGAGATGGAGCCGTTCGGCCGAGCGGTCGAAGACCGCTCCGAGGTCGGCGGCCACCGCCGGCACGAGCCGTTTCGTCTGGCCGATCGACGCGGCGAGGCCGGGTGCACGGTCGGCGTGCTCCCCTCCCTCGCCCGGGAACGCGTGCGCGGCGACGACCTCGACTCCGAGCGGACCGAGCACCAGCGGCAACACGTACGAGGCGCCCGAGAAGCCGTAGTCGACGACGATGCGGAACCGGCGCTCCCGCACCGCCGCGACGTCGATCGTCGAGAGGAGTCCCGACGCGTACGTCTCGCGCACCCGCGCCGGGTACGAGATCCGCCCCACCTCGTGAGCTCCGACGCGCCGTAGCTCTCCGCGCGCGAAGTGCTTCTCGACCTCCTTCTGCATCGCCGCCGTCATCTCGATTCCCGGCGGCTCGAAGAACTGGATCCGGATCACCTCCGGGTCGCTCGGGCTCACGCCCACGTGGAAGCCGGCGTCGTAGCCCTGGGACTTCACGAGGTGGCGCGCGACCGCCGCGGGGATGACGCGCAGGTCGGCGATGTCGACCCCCGTCGACGAGATCCCGGAGATCATCGCGCGCTTGATCATGCGGCAGGCGGGCGCTCCCTCGCGGCTGGCGACGACGCGGGCGCCGCGCTCGAGCGCCGTCCCGAGCGAGGCCGCGAGGCGCAGCGCGACGTCGGGCGTCAGGTCGACGTTCACCATCCCGGAGACACCCTGCTTGCCGAAGACGCGTGTCGTGGCGCGCGACTCCCAGATCAGGCTCTCGTGCACCTGCGAGCCGGTCTCCACCTCCTTGAAGGGGTAGATCCGGACGCCGGGCATGATCGAGCTCTCGGCACCGATCGTGACCTCGTCGCCGATCGCGACGCCCTCGTGCACGCGCACGTGCGCCCGCAGGTCGCAGCTGCGCCCGACGATCGCACCCTCGACGTCGGCGCTCCGGCCCAGGTACGTCGAGCTGTCGACGATCGAGCGGACGACGCGGCCGCGCTCGCGCACGGTCACGCTCGTCGCGAGCACCGAGTACGGGCCGACGCGCGCCCCGCGTGCGATCCGGCAGTAGTTGCCGAGGTAGGACGGCCCTTCGATCGCGTCGAGATCGTCGAGGTCGACCCCGTCGCCGAGCCAGACGTTGCCTCGGATGCGGATGCCGGGAATCTCCAGCTGCACCCGCTCGTCGAGCGCGTCGAAGTTCGCCTGCCGATACTGCTCGAGGTTGCCGATGTCCTGCCAGTAGCCGTCGAGGACGTACCCGTAGATCGGCCGTCCCATCTCGAGCAGCAGCGGAAAGAGCTCCTTCGAGAAGTCGAACGGCCGGTTCTTCGGCACGTGCTTCAGCACCTCCGGCTCGAGCACGTAGATGCCGGTGTTGATCGTGTCGGAGAAGACCTGTCCCCACGACGGCTTCTCGAGGAAGCGCTCGACCCGGCCGTCCTCGTCGGTGACGACGATCCCGAACTCGAGCGGGTTGTCGACCGACTTGAGGCCGATGGTCACCGACGCCTGCTGCTCCCGGTGAGCCCGGACGAGCTCGGTCAGGTCGACGTCGCAGAGGGCGTCGCCGGAGATGACGAGGAACGTGTCGTCGAGCTGCGCGGCCGCGAGACGGACGGAGCCGGCGGTGCCGAGAGGCGACTCCTCGACCGAGTAGCCGATGTCGACGCCGAGGCTCTCCCCGGTGCCGAAGTAGCTCCGGATCGCCTGCGGCAGAAAGGCGACGGTGACGACGACGTCCTCGAAGCCGTGCCGCTTGAGGAGCTCGACGATGTGCTCCATACACGGCTTGCCGACGATCGGCACCATCGGCTTCGGCTGATTCGAGGTGAGTGGCCGAAGCCGCGTGCCCTCCCCCCCGGCCATGACCACGGCCTTCATCGGCGGAGTCCTCCCCAGGCGCTCCGGACGTAGAACATGGCGGCGGCGAGGGCGAGCGCGATGCCGGCCCAGAAGAGGGCGAGGGGCCACTGGGTCGCCGGGCTCGTGACGATGCGGCAGCCGACCGCCAGGTAGAGGATCCACGTCGCCGCCTTCCCGAGGACGTTGACGTCGACCTCGATGCCGCGCGGTGCGAGCAGCCGCGCGCCCGCGAGGAGGACGACGTCGCGGCCGAGGATCAGGGCGAGGCCCTCCCAGGGCAGCCGGTCGTAGGCGAAGAGGCAGACGACCGCGGCGTCGATCATCAGCCGGTCGGCGAGCGGGTCGGCGATCTTGCCGAAGCGCGACTCGACGCGCCAGCGCCTGGCGAGGAACCCGTCGAGCTGGTCGGTGATGCCGGCGACGCCGAAGACGACGCCCGCCCCCCAGCTCGGC
>DASQQF010000031.1:0-10432 GCA_035643535.1 Gaiellaceae bacterium | reverse complement strand
GGCGTGGCGCCACATGAACGCCTCCATCAGCACGAGCCCTCGTCGCTCGGCCTCGTCCCAGGCGGCCTCCGCCTCGGACGGACGGCGCGTGTACGGCTTCTCGCAAAGGACATGCTTGCCGGCGGCGAGTGCGCGCATCGTCCACGTGTGGTGGAGCCCGTTCGGCAGTGCGATCACGACGGCGTCGAGCTCAGGATCGGCGAGCAGCTTCTCGTAGGAGTCGTGAACGCGCTCGATCCCGTGCTCGCGCGCGAACGCCTCCGCCCTTGCACGGCTGCGGGAGGCGACCGCGACGACGGGGCTCGCTTCGGCGACGGCCGCGAGATGGGCGCGGTGGATGTCCGCAGTGGAGAGGAGCCCGATCCGGATCATCCCCACGAGCCCTCCGTCATCGGCCGCAGCGCGGTCTGGGGAGCGTGGCGCCACATGAACGCCTCCATCAGCACGAGCCCGCGCCGCCCCGCCTCGTCCCAGGCCGCCTCCGCCTCGTGCGGATGCCGCGTGTACGGCTTCTCGCAGAGGACGTGCTTGCCGGCGGCGAGTGCGCGCATCGTCCATTCGTGGTGGAGCGCGTTCGGCAGCGCGATCACGACGGCGTCGAGTCCGGGATCCGCGAGCAGCTCCTCGTAGGAGCCGTGGACGCGCTCGATCCCGTGCTCTTGGGCGAACGCCTCCGCCTTCGCCCGGTCGCGCGAGGCGACCGCGACGACGGGGCTCGTCTCGGCCACGGCCGCGAGGTGCGCACGGTGGATGTGCGCGGTGGAGAGGAGGCCGATCCGGGTCATCCCCACGAATCCTCCCCCATCGGACGGAACGCGAGCTCGAGGATCCGGTGCGTCCGCGGCCGCTCGAGCGCGAAGACGACGGCCGCCGCGACGTCCGCGGGATGCATCATGCCCGCTCGTCCGCGATACCGATCGTCTGGCGCAATGACTCGGCGGGCTCGGCAGACCCGCTCGATCTTGCGGGAAAACCACGCTTTGAAGCCCTATTGGGCAGGTGTAGCTTCGGGATCGGGACAGGGCCGCGAGGGCCCGGTCATAACCCAACGGAGGGTGATATGAAGCTCAAGTCACGGTGGGGGGCCGGGCTGCTCATTGCGTTCCTCACGCTCACCGTCGTGAGCTCCGCAGCTGCGACGGTCGCGAGAAGCTCGGCGGGCATCAAGGTGTGTGCCCTGCTCCCGGACACGAAGTCGTCGACCCGGTACACGCTCTTCGACGCTCCGTACCTGACCAAGGCGTTCAAGGCTGCGAAGATTCCGGCGCAGGTCGTCAACGCGCAGGCAAGCGCGGCGCGCCAGAAGTCGCAGGCCGAGGGCTGCCTCGCGAAGGGCGCGAAGGTCATCCTGCTCGATCAGCTCACGCCGGCCTCCGGGAAGGCGATCACGAACCTCGCCGTCTCGCACGGCGCGAAGGTGATCGACTACGACCGCCTGGTCGTCGGCAGCAAGGCGTCGTACTACGTCTCCTTCAACAACGTCACCGTCGGCAAGCTGCAGGGAAAGGGGCTCGTCGCCGGCCTGAAGGCGAACGGGAAGTACTCGCAACATCCCGTGATCGCCCAGCTGAACGGTGCCGTCACCGACAACAACGCCAAGCTGTTCAAGCAGGGCTACGACTCGATTCTCAACCCGCTGTTCAAGAACGGAACCCTCAAGAAGGCGACCGCGGGCGACCAGTGGACGGATTGGGACCCGATCAAGGGTCGCCAGATCTTCGACCAGATGCTCGCGCGGAACGCGAACCACATCGACGGCGTCCTCGCCGCGAACGACGGTCTCGCGGGTGCGGTCATCGCCTCGCTCAAGGCGCACGGCCTCAAGCCGGTTCCGCTGACCGGACAGGATGCGACGCCGACCGGCGTCCAGTACATCCTCGCCGGATGGCAGACGGGCACGGTCTACAAGTCGGTTCGCCTCGAGGCGAACGCCGCCGCGCGGGCAGCGATCGCGCTCATCAATCACAAGCCGGTGAAGGGGGTCAACGGCAAGGTCAGCGGGACGAAGTCGATTCTGCTGAAGCCGGTCTGGATCACGAAGAAGAACTACACGAAGCTGTTCAAGGACGGGTTCGTGAAGAAGAGCCAGGTCTGCGTCGCCGAGTACGCGCAGTACTGCAAGTAACCAGCGGGCAAGGGGCGGGGTCGCGCCGGCGGCCCCGTCCCTCTAGGCTCCCGGCCACACCATGGCGACGACCTCACCGACACTCGAGTTGAGCGGCATCACGAAGGCCTTCGGGTCGGTGCAAGCGCTGGCAGACGTCGATTTCGCGGTCCGCTCGGGCGAGGTCATGGCGCTGGTCGGAGACAACGGCGCCGGCAAGTCGACGCTGATCAAGTGCGTCGCCGGGATCTACCCGATCGATGCCGGCGAGATCCGCTTCGACGGCAGAGAGGTGCACATCCACGGCCCGAAGGACGCGGCTCAGCTCGGGATCGAGGTGGTCTACCAGGACCTCGCCCTCTGTGACAACCTCGACGTCGTCCAGAACATGTTCCTCGGCCGCGAGGTGCGGACGCCGCTCTTCCGGCTGAAGGAGGCGCCGATGGAGCAGCGGACGGCCGAGACGCTCGACAGCCTCTCGGTGACGACGATCCAGTCCGTGCGGCAGCCCGTGGCTTCCCTCTCCGGCGGCCAACGTCAGTCGGTGGCGGTCGCGCGTGCAGTGCTCTGGAACTCGCGGGTCGTCATCCTCGACGAGCCCACTGCGGCGCTCGGCGTAGCGCAGACGCGGCAGGTGCTCGAGCTCGTCAAGCGGCTGGCCGAGCAGGGGCTCGCAGTCGTCATCATCTCCCACAACCTGAACGACGTCTTCGAGGTCGCCGACCGGATCTCGGTGCTCCGGCTGGGGCGCAACGTCGGCGTCTTCGAGCGGGCGCAGACGACGCAGCAGGACGTCGTCGCCGCGATCACCTTCGGCATTCCCGAGCGCGAGAGCGCCGCGTGAGCACCTCCGCCCCCTCCGCGCCCGCCGAGCTGCGTCGGCCGGAAACGCCCGAGTCGCTCGGCGCGCTCGTACGGCAACGCTGGGAAGCGCTGAAGGCGGGGGACGTCGGATCGCTTCCCGTGCTGGTCTTCATGGTCGGGATCGTCGTGTTCTTCACCCTCAAGGTGAACGTCTTCTTCACGGCGGTCAACTTCGACAACCTGCTGCCGCAGATGGCGCAGGTGACGGTGATGGCGATCGGCGTCGTCTTCGTCCTGCTGATCGGGGAGATCGACCTCTCGATCGGCTACCTGAGCGGGCTCTGCAGCGTCGTGCTCGCCGAGCTCCAGCTGCCCGGCTCGGGGCACGACTATCCGTGGTGGGTGGCGATCCTCGGCGCGCTCGCAGTCGGGGCCCTCATCGGCGGGGTCCAGGGGTCGTTCGTCGCGTTTCTCGGCGTCCCGTCCTTCGTCGTCACCCTGGCGGGGCTGCTCGCCTGGCAAGGGGTGATCATCCAGGCGCTCGGCACGCAGGGCGTGATCACGGTCTACGACCGCCAGATCAACGACATCTCGAACTACTTCTTCCCGGACTGGTTCGGTTGGGCGTTGGCCGGCGCGGTCACGGCCGGCCTCGTCGGAATCACGATCGGCCGTATCGTCTCGCGGCGGAGGGCCGGCCTGCGCCTCGGGAACCCCGCGGCCCTTCTGCTGCCGGTGCTGCTCTGGTCGGGCGCCGCGTGGCTGGGAGTCGCGATCGCGAACCGCGACCGTGGCGTCCCGTTCGCGGGGGTACTGATGGTCGCCCTGCTCCTCTTCTGGACGTACGTCGCGCAACGCACCACATTCGGACGCCACGTCTACGCGGTCGGCGGGAATGCCGAAGCCGCCCGGCGCGCCGGGATCAACGTCGCCTTCATTCGAGTCGTCGTCTTCATGATCTCCGGAGTGATGGCCGCCGTGGGCGGCATCGTCGCCGCGTCGTTCCTGCAGTCGGTCGACCTCACCGCCGGCTCGGGCACGATCCTCCTCGACGCGATCGCCGCCGCCGTGATCGGGGGCACGTCGCTCTTCGGTGGGCGCGGCTTCGTCAAGGCGGCGCTGCTCGGAGCCATGATCACGCAGACGATCCAGAACGGGATCGACCTCGTCGGCTACAGCGACGCCGTCAAGGACGTCGTCACCGCAGTCATCCTCCTTGCCGCCGTGACGCTCGACAGCGTCTCGCGGCGCCGGCTCGCCCGCTCGGGCCGGTAGCCGATTCATCGTCGGCTCTCCCGGTCGCTTCTACGGGAAAGCCGTAGTCGCGGAAAACGGGGCGTGGAGTAGGCTCGTACGAGGAGGCAGGGTCGGAAGTGGCAGAGATCGAGTTCGAGCACGTCTCGAAGATCTACGGCGACGGCACGCAGGCCGTCTTCGACCTCGACCTGAAGATCGAGGACGGGGAGCTGATGGTGCTGGTCGGCCCGTCGGGCTGCGGCAAGACGACGGCGCTCCGGATGGTCGCCGGGCTCGAGGAGATCACCGACGGCGACGTCCGGATCGGCGACCGCATCGTCAACGACCTCACGCCGAAGGAACGCAACATCGCGATGGTCTTCCAGAGCTACGCGCTCTACCCGCACATGACGGTCGAGGAGAACCTCGCCTTCAGCCTCAAGCTCCATCGCATGTCGAAGGAGGAGATCAAGGAGCGCGTCCGGGACGCGGCGAAGACCCTGGAGATCGAGCAGTTCCTGAGGCGCAAGCCCAAGGCCCTCTCGGGTGGGCAGCGCCAGCGCGTCGCCATGGGCCGTGCCCTCGTGCGCGAGCCCGACGCCTTCCTCATGGACGAGCCGCTCTCGAACCTCGACGCAAAGCTGCGCGTCCAGATGCGAGCGGAGATCCACGAGCTCCAGCGACGGCTCCGCACCACGACCATCTACGTCACGCACGATCAGGTCGAGGCGATGACGATGGGCGACCGCGTCGCAGTCATGAATGCCGGGCGCCTGCTGCAGGTCGACACGCCGCAGGCGCTCTACGAACGGCCGGTCAACGAGTTCGTCGCCGGTTTCATCGGCTCTCCCGCGATCAACCTCGTCGAGGCGCAGCTCGAGCGGACGAACGGCCGTTACGCCGTCGCCTTCGGCGAGCACCGGTTGACGGTCGACGACGGCCTCGTGCGAACCCGGCCCGCGCTGCAGGACTACGCGGGCGGCACGATCATCCTCGGCATCCGGCCGGAGGACTTCGAGGATGCGAGCCTGGGCTCCGACGTCCCGAGCGACCGGCGGCTGAAGGTCGAGGTCGAGCTGACCGAGCCGCTGGGGGCAGAGGTGCTGCTCTACTTCGGCACCACCGCGACCGGCGTCGTCCCGAGCGCTGCCGCGGCGGACGTCGGCGAGGACGCATCCGTCCACCTCGGCGGCAGCGGCGGCTCCGGCACGAAGACACGGATGTGCGCACGTGTCAGCCCGCGCACGCGCATCGGGATCGGCGAGCGCGCCGAGCTCGCCGTCGACACGAACCGCCTCTACTTCTTCGACCCGCAGGCCCGCGAGGCCGTCTAGCCCTTTACCGCGCCGGCGGTGAGGCCGGCGATGATCCGCCGCTGGAGAACGAGGACCATCACGATCAGCGGCAGCGTGATGATCACGGTCGCCGCCATGATCTGGCCCCACGGGACCGCGAACGCGCTGCCCGTCTTGCTGACGAAGGACGTGATCGCGAGCGGCACGGTGTAGTGGTTGGGCGACTGGATGAACGACAGGGCATAGAGGTACTCGTTCCAGGCGGAGATGAAGGCGAGCAGCCCCGTCGTGACGAGCCCGGGCGCGATGAGCGGCAGGAGAACCTTCCAGAAGACCTGCAGCGGCGTCGCCCCGTCGACGTAGGCGGCCTCCTCGAGGTCTCCCGGCAGCGTCCGCATGAAGCTCGTCAGCACCCAGATCGTGAACGGGAGCGTGAAGATCAGGTAGCTGAAGATCAGCGCCCCGAGCGTGTCGTAGAGGTTGAGCCTCGTGATCGTCGTGTAGAGGGCGCCGAGGATCGCGATCTGCGGGAAGATCGTCATCGACAGGACGAGGTAGAGGACGAACGAGCGGCCGTGGAACTTGAAGCGGCCGAGCGCGAAGGCGGCCGACGACCCGATTGCGAGCGAGAGCAGCGTGACCGAGCCGGCGACGATCGCCGAGTTGAGCAGGGCGTCCGTGAAGAACGACGCGCTGAGCGCCCCGCGGTAGTTGGCGAGCGTCGGGTGCGACGGGAAGTACTGGATCGGCGTCTGGAACAGGCGCCCCTCGGGTGTGAACGAGGAGCGGACGACCCAGTAGAACGGGAACAGCGCGTACACGAAGATGGCGCTGATCAAGACGTAGAACGGCGCGCGCAGGGCGAGCCGCCCGAGCGGGTTCTTCCGCAGCCGCCGGCCGAGGCTCACGGGCCGCGCCGCAGGCCGGACGGCTTGCCCGGCGGCGGTCATGCCTCCCGCACCCTGTTGAGGGTCACGTAGATGACGACGAAGATGGCGATGATCGCGAAGATCGCGACGCTGACGGCCGAGCCGTAACCGACATGGCCGTCTCCGACGATCGTGCTCTGGTCGTAGATGGCCATCGTCTGGGTGTCGGGGCGGTTCCCGAAGAAGACGTAGAAGACGTCGAATACCCGCAGCGCGTCGAGCGTGCGGAAGATCAGCGTGACGAGGATCGCCGGCTTGAGCAGCGGCAGCGTGATCCTCCGGAACTGCTGCAGCACGTTCGCCCCGTCGACCTTGGCGGCCTCGTACAGGTCCTCCGGAATCACCTGCAGGCCGGCGAGCAGCAGCAGCGCGACGAACGGCGTCGTCTTCCAGATGTCGACCGCGCAGACCGAGGCGAGCGACGTGCTCGGGTCGGCGATCCACGCGTGCGGGCGCGCGATGAGATGGAGCCGCATGAAGAGGTCGTTGATGACGCCGAACGTGTCATCGAGCATCCATTTCCACATCTGCGCCGCGACCACGGTCGGGATCGCCCACGGGACGAGCATCACCGCGCGCATGACGCCGCGGCCCCTGAACCTCGAGTTGACGACGAGCGCGATCACGAGCCCGAGCGCGAACTCGAACCCGACCGTGATCAGCGTGAACTTGATCGTCTCCCAGATCGAGTCGATGAAGAGCGTGTCGTGGATGAGCTCGCGGTAGTTCGCGAGGCCGACCCACCGCGTCGGCGACAGGGCGAGGAACTCCTGGTTCGTGAAGCTCTCGTAGATCGTCCTGCCGAGCGGATACAGCGCCACGCCCGCGACGACGGCGAGCGAAGGCAGGAGCAGCAGCCACGCGATCCGCGTCTGCCGGCGCTGGAGCTTCGTCCTGCGCCGGCGGGGCCTCGGGGCTGTGGTGGCTACGGATGCCATGGGAGACTCGAGGGAGGACGACGGCCGCCGTCCTCCCTCGTTGGGGTCGATTTGCCCTGCCCTACTTCACGAGCGCCTGCAGCTGAGACTGGAGACCGGGCAGGACGTCCTGCGCCGGGGTCCCGTTCAGGATGCGGCTGACCGCCTGGTAGATGTCCTTCGAGCCCTCGTTGTACTTGGTGCCGAGAACGCTCGACGGGCGGGTCGCCCGCGGCACGTTCGCGGTCGCCGGGCTGAGGTACGGCGCGTACTTCTTGACGAACGCCTTGTCCTTGGCGAGCGCCGGGATCGTCGGCACGTTCGAGTTCGTGATCGTGTCGAACTTCTCGACCGGCATGCTCGTCATGTAGCGGACGAACTCGATCGCCGCGCCCTTGTGCTTCGAGTACTTCGAGACGGCGAGCTGCCAGCCGCCGACCGTGGCGACCGAATGGCCCCTCGTGCCGTGCGGGAGCGGTGCGACGGCGAACTTGCCCTTGACCTTCGAGTCCTTCGCCTGGGCAAGCGAGTAGGCGTACGGCCAGTTACGCATGAACGCGGCATTCCCGTCGATGAAGGCGGTGTGCGTCTCGCCCTCCTGATAGGTGGTCACGCCGCGCGGCGTCGAGACGCCGATCTGGCTGCGGAACAGGTTCAGGATGTTCCTCGCGTTCTTGTTGTTGATCGTCACCTTGCCCTTGCTGTCGATGAAGGTGCCGCCGCCGGACGAGGCGAGCCACTCGAGGGCGTTGCAGGTCAGCCCCTCGTAGGCGTTGCCCTGGAAGACGAATCCGCTGAAGTTCGGGTTCGACGCCCGCTCGCCGGCCTGGATCTTCTTCGCCATCGCGAAGAGTTGCGGCCAGGTCGTCGGCGGCTTCGAGTAGCCGTACTTCTTGAGCAGGTCCGTGCGGTAGTAGAGCATCCCGTAGTCCCCGAACCACGGCATCGCGACGAGCTTGCCGCCTACCGTGTCGTTCTTCACGATCCCGGCCGCGTGGATCTTCGCCTGCTTGCCGAGCGCCGGCTTCAGGTTGACGAGGAACGGCGCGAACGAGCCCGGCCACACGACGTCGACCATCGCCACGTCGATCGACGACGAGTGGGTGGAAAACGCTCTCGCGAGCTGCGAGTACGACGCGTCGGACGCGGCGGGGTGCGGGACGACCTTCACCTTGATCCCGGTGTCCTTCGTGAACTGCTTCGAGAGCGCCATGTCGCGCTGGTGCCCCCCTCCGACCGAGTCACCGACGAACGTGATCGTCTGCCCCTTGTACTTCGCCCGGATCGCCTTGGCGTTCGGCACCTTCGGCGCCTTCATCGCCTTGGTCGCCGTGGCCTTCTTCGCGTGGGCGGTTCCCGCCGACGCGGCATTCAGGCCGACGACGAGCGCCAGGGCTGCTGCCAGGATGGTCGCGAGTGTCAGCCCGCGACGCCTATTGCCTTTCATCTTTCCCTCCCACCTTGATTGCCCATCGTCGCGGACACTCGGAAGGATCCTCGGGAGCGCGCCGCGAACGAGCCCGGCGAAGGCGGCAACGAGAAGCGATGTCCGCACGCTCGAGTTCGTGCTTCACCCTCTTGTGCTCCGACCCGATGGGTGCCGGATGAGCGTGTCACCGTGAAACACGTACAACCGGCGTTGTAACGACGATTTGAAGCTACGACGACCCGGGGCGAAGCTGAAGGCGGTTCGTCCGCACAGCGATCCGTACTAGGCCGCACGAATGCGCAGCCGGATCGTCCGGCCCGATGCCACGTGGAAGCGCGGCCGCTCGCGCCTACAGGTGTGAGGTGAGACCGGCGCCGGAGGCGTCCTCGCCTGCAGCGGCGGCGCCCTCCCCGTCCTGTGCGTTCGCGTACCAGGAGCGCCAGTACGTGCCGTCGTCGAGGTCGCGCGCGAAGGTCGACAGCCTGAGCGGGTGGAACGTGTCGCACATGACCGCCAGCTCGTGCGTCTCGGAGACGCCGATCGAGCGCTCGGCGAGCCCCGGCTGCGGCCCGTGCGGCAGGCCCGACGGGTGGAGCGTGATCGAGCCGACCTCGACGCCCCTCCGCGAGCCGAAGTTGCCGGAGACGTAATAGATCATCTCCTCCGACTGCAGGTTCGAGTGGTGGTACGGGATCGGCACCGCGAGCGGGTCGAAGTCGAGCTTGCGCGGGCAGAACGAGCAGATCACGAAGTTCTGGCCCTGGAACGTCTGGTGAGAGGGCGGCGGCTGGTGGATACGGCCGGTGATCGGCTCGAAGTCGTGGATCGAGAACGTCCACGGGTAGAGGTAGCCGTCCCAGCCGACGACGTCGAACGGGTGGTAGTCGACGACGTACGTCTGGTAGCCGCCGCGGACGCGCACCTTGACGGGGAACTCGCCCCGCTCGCGGACGGTGTGGAGCTCGGTCGGCGGGTGGATGTCGCGGTGGTAGTACGGGGCGCCCTCCATCAGCTGCCCGTACTGGTTCCGGTAGCGGCGCGGGATCTCGATCAGCCCCGGCGTCTCGAAGACGAGATAGCGCTGCCCGCCCTGCGGCTTGAAGCGGTATGTCGTGCCCCGCGGGACGACGACGTAGTCGCCCTCGGAGTACGGCAGCTCGCCGAAGATCGTCTCGAGCGTCCCGGAGCCCTCGTGGACGAAGATCACCTCGTCGCCCTCGCCGTTCCGGAAGAAGTAGTCCATCGAGCCGGAGGGGCGGCAGAGCGAGATCTCGACGTCGTCGTTCCACATGAGCAGGCGGCGGCCGGTGATCTCGTCGCCTGCGGGCGCCGTCTCGAAGGTCTTGAAATGGCGATGCGCATGCTGCTCGGGCACCCACTCCTCGCGCTCGACCGGCTCGAAGCCGGCGAGCTCGCTCACGCGGCAGGGCGAGTGGAGGTGGTAGAGGATCGACTCGTTCCCCGTGAACCCCTCGAGCCCCATGACCTCCTCGGTCAGGAGCGTCCCGTTCTCGCGGAACTGCACGTGGCGCTTGCGGGGAAGCTCGCCGAGGCGCTGATAGAACGGCATGCCGAAACTCTAGAGGCTTGATGCGCATTGCGGGCTGTCCCATGGTTGCCGCCTCAGACGCGGCGCCAGGCCGTCTCGTCGTCCTTGACCAGGCCACCGGCCTGGCCTGCGGACGCCGAACCGCCCTGGCTTGGTCTGAGACGGCCCC
>DASQQF010000030.1:0-35218 GCA_035643535.1 Gaiellaceae bacterium | reverse complement strand
CATCCCGCTCGGTCACCTCTTCGAGACGATCGTCGGCGGGGACGAGACCGAGCGCCACAAGCCCGATCCGGCCCCTCTCCTGCTCGCGGCCGAGCGACTCGGGGCCGACCCCGCAGAGACCGCCTACGTCGGCGACTCGCCCTTCGACGTCCGCGCGGCGAAGGCGGCGGGCATGTGCGCCGTCGCCGTCACGTGGGGACGCATCCACGATCGTGCGCGACTCGAGGGCGAGGAGCCGGACGCCCTCGTCGACACGGCGAAGGAGCTCCTTGAGCGTCTCTAGCCTCGAAGCCCGCGCCGCCGAGCTGCGCGAGCTGCTCAACCGCTGGTCGTACGAGTACCACGTCCTCGACGACCCTTCCGTCTCGGATGCGGAGTACGACCGGCACTACGACGAGCTCGTCGAGCTCGAGCACGAGCATCCCGAGCTCGTCGCGCCCGACTCTCCGACGCAGCGCGTCGGTGCGCCCGTCTCGGAACGCTTTCGGAAGGTGCGCCACGTCGAGCCGATGGGCTCGCTCGAGAAGGTGACGACCGAGGAGGCGCTCGCGAAGTGGGCCGACGACGTGCGGAAGCGGCTCGGTGCGGACGAGCCGGTGGCGTACGTCCTCGAGCCGAAGATCGACGGGCTCGCGATCAACCTCACGTACGAGGACGGCCTGTTCGCCCGCGGGGCGACACGGGGCGACGGGGTGCAGGGCGAGGACGTGACGCCGAACCTGCGCACGATCGCGGCGATCCCGTTGCGGATGCTCGCAGACGGTCCGGCCGGGACCGTCGAGGTCCGCGGCGAGGTGTACATGCCGCTCTCCGGCTTCCGGGAGCTGAACGAGCGGCTCGCGGGCACGAACCAGAAGCTCGCCCCGAACCCCCGCAACGCCGCCGCCGGATCGCTTCGCCAGAAGGACTCCTCGATCACCGCGTCGCGCCCCCTCTCCGTCTGGATGTACGGGCTCGGAGCCGCGCCCGAGCTCGGGCTCGGAACGCACTGGCAGGAGCTCGAGTGGCTCACCGGGCACGGCTTCCCCACCAATCCCTATGCCGAGCGGCTCCAGAGCGTCGAGGAGGTCGCGCAGCGTTGCCGCGACTGGGAGCGGAAGCGGGCCGAGCTCGACTACGAGATCGACGGGATCGTGATCAAGGTCGACTCGCTCGACCAGCAGCGCCGGCTCGGCGCCCTCCACCAGCGTCCGCGCTGGGCGCGCGCGTACAAGTGGGCGCCGCTCACGGCGGTCACGCGCCTGCACCGGATCATGATCCGGGTCGGGCGGACGGGCGCCCTCAACCCGTGGGCGCTGCTCGAGCCGGTCGAGGTCGGCGGCGTCACCGTCTCGCGGGCGACGCTGCACAACGAGGAGGACATCAACCGGAAGGGCATTCGCGAGGGCGACGACGTGATCGTCCAGCGGGCCGGCGACGTCATCCCGCAGGTCGTCGGCCCCGCCGGCGCGCACCGGCCGGGCACGAAGGAGTTCCGGATGCCGACGCGCTGTCCGCTCTGCGGCACCGAGGTCGTGAAGCCGGAGGGCGAGGCGATGCACCGCTGTCCGAACCGCGCCTGCCCTTCCCGGGGGCTCGAGTCGCTGATCAACTGGGTGCAGTCGGCCGCCGACATCGAGGGCATCGGCGAGCAGACGGTTCGGCGGCTCTGGGATCTCGGCCTCGTCCGCTCGCTCCCCGACCTCTACCGGTTGACGCAGGAGCAGCTGCTGGAGCTGGACGGCTTCGGCGAGGTCTCGGCCGCGAATGCCGTTTCCGCGATCGACGAGTCGAAGGGGACGGCGACGTTCTCGCGCGTCCTCTACGGCCTCAACATCCCCGACGTCGGCTGGGTGACGGCGCAGACCCTCGCGCGCCATTTCGAGCGGGTGCAGCGGCTGATGGACGCGACGCAGGAGGAGCTGCAGGAGGTCGACGGCATCGGGCCCGAGCGCGCGGAGGCGATCGCCGAGTGGTTCCGGGACGAGGACAACCGCAGCCTCGTCGCGGAGCTCGCCGAGCTGGGACTGCGTTTCGAGCTGAGCGAGGAGGAGCGCCCGAAGGAAGGGCCGCTCACCGGTCGCACATACGTGATCACGGGAACGCTCGACCGCTTCGGCCGCGACGAGGCGAAGACGCGTCTCGAGGCGCTCGGCGCGAAGGTGACCGACTCCGTCTCGTCGAAGACGACCGGCCTCGTCGTGGGCGAGGAGCCCGGGGCATCGAAGCTCGGCAAGGCGCAGAAGGCCGGTGTCGCGATCCTCTCGGAGGCCGACCTGCTCGAGCTGCTCGCCGAGCACTAGCGGCGGCCGGCCCGCGCGAGCACCTGCGCGAAGCGGTCCTGGGAGCGTTCGGCGTTCAGCGTCCGGACCGGCCAGCCGTTCTCGACCACCGAGAAGACATACCGGTCCCCGACGAAGCCGGAGAGCGCCGAGGAGTTGTCGGTGGTGCCGGTCTTCGCGCGCACGAAGCCGTGCGCTGGGCCCTTGCGCATCCGGTACTCGAGGGTGCCGGTCTTCCCCGCGATCGGCAGCGCGGCGAACAGGTTCGGGCCGACGTCGGGGTCGCGCCGCATCGTCAGGAGCAGCGCCGCGAGCGCCGCCGGCGTCCACCGGTCGTCGCGCGAGAGGCCCGAGCCGTCGACCATGCGGACGCGCGCGAGCGGAATCCCGGCAGCATGCAGCAGGCTGCGCGTCACCCGCAGCCCCGCGACGGTCGTGCCGCCGCGACCGGCCACGGCGCCCACCTCCTTCATGAGCATCTCGGCCGTGAAGTTGTCGCTGTAGCGGTCCATGAACGTGACGAGAGAGGCGAGGCGGGGCGACTGGACCTCGGCGAGCGGCACCGCGTCCAGGGCGGCGACGCCGAGGGAGGCACCGCCGCGGACGGCGACGTGGGCCCGGATCAGGTCGGCCCGGAACAACTGCGCCGCTGCCAGCGCGGGCTGCGGCGTCTCGCCGTGCCCGGTCCAGCCGCGGTCGACGATCAGCGCGGACAGGGCCGGCGACTCGTGGAGGTAGAACTCGCGCTTCCAGCCGACGCCGGCGCGGCGGGTGTCGAACCAGCTCTCGTCGCCGAGCACACGGCCGGTCACGACCGCGATCCCCTCCGCCGCGACCTGCTCCGCGAGCGAGCGGAGCCTCGCCGAGGTGAGCTGGGGGTCGCCGTATCCCTTGAGGACGAGATCGCCGTGCCACACCTTTCCGCTCTGGGCCCCGTCGCCGAGGACGTCGGTCTCGATCCGGAAGCCCGGGCCGAGCGCCGTCAGCGCCGCATACGTCGTGGCGAGCTTCTCGTTCGAGGCGGGCAGGAGCGGCAGGTGTGCGTTGCGCGCGAACACCGTCCGGCCGGTCCGGAGGTCGAGGACGACCGCGCCGGTGCGCCGCGGGTTGACGTGCGCGGCCTGCAGGGCCCGCGCGAGCCGCTGGCCGAGCGAGCCTCGACGGGCCGCGTGGGCCGCGGGCACCGCGAGGAGGGCGAGCAGGATCGCGACGGTCAGGCGCACGCGGGCGGACACGGGTTTCCATTTTTCAAGCGGGGAGCCAAACGTCAACCCTCGTGGGCCGTCCGGGGCCGGAAGATGGGCCGCGCGGCCCATTCCGGCGCATTCCCGGCCAGCCGATAATCGTGGGCCGATGCCGGTGCACGACGAGATCGCGGAGTTGCTGCGCCTGCCCGAGAACGGCAAGGGCGCCCCGACGCTGGCCGTGCTCGAAGCGCGGCTCACGGACGGCTACGCGGAGGCGCTCGCCCTCGAGGCGGAGCGGCTGCGCATCGAGCAGCGCCTGGGCGAGGTCGCGCGAGTCGCGCGCAAGCCGGGGAGTGCGAGCGAGCTCGAGAACCTCTCGCAGCGGCTGAGCCACGCCGACGGCGAGCTCGCCCGCCTGCGCGCCCTCCTCGACACGCTCCAGGAGCGGGCCCGCTCGGTCCGCGGCTCGCGCTAGACGATCCCCGAGCGCACCGCGTAGACGGCGGCCTGGATGCGGTTGTCGATCTGGAGCTTCATGAGGATGTTCGAGATGTGGTTCTTGACCGTCTTCGGGCTGATGTGCAGCTCGGCGGCGATGACGGCGTTGTCCTTGCCGTTCGCGATCAGCTTGAGAACCTCGATCTCCCGATCCGAGAGCTCCGCCCGGATCAGACGCTCGATCTCCGGCTGGGCGCTCGTGGCCCGAATCCGCTGCAGCACCTTCCCCGCGATGTGCGGCGAGATCAGCGACTCGCCGCGCGCCGCCGACCGGATCCCCGCGACGAGGTCCTGAATCGACGCGTCCTTGAGCAGGTAGCCGCAGGCGCCGGCGAGGATCGCGTCGATCACGTCGTTGTCCTCGTCGGAGATCGTCAGCATGACGACGCGCGTGAGGGGAGACACCTCGGCGATGTGCCGGGTCGCCTCGACGCCGCCCATCCCCGGCATGTTGAGGTCCATGACGACGACGTCGGGCGTCAGCTCGCGGACGTGCGCGATCGCCTCCGCCCCCGTCGAGGCCTCACCGACCACCTCGAGCCCCTGCTCCTCGAGCAGGTTGCGGAGCCCGGTGCGGAACAGGTCGTGGTCGTCGACGAGGAGCACGCGGAGCGACTCGGTCTGCCGCGCGTCCGGCGTCTGCACGAGCTCTGTCACCGCTGGATCCGTCCCCCCTTCCGCGGCGTCAGTCTAGACGGGCCTCTCAGTAGATGGTGATGGTGACGGTGCGCCGGCCCCACTGCATGCATTGCGCGTAGGGCATCCAGAGGTCGATCTTCGCGCCCTTGATCCCGCTGCCGACGTCGGCGGCGACGCCCTTCCCGTAGCCGGGGACGTAGAGCTTCGTCCCGAGCGGGATCACCGTGGGGTCGACGGCGACGACGCCCAGTCCGACGGGCATGCCGCTCGCAGTGTGGCCGGGCAGGGAGTAGCACGTCGCGGAAACGAGGAGCTTCCGACCGCTTCCCGGCGGCGGGGCGGGATCGCCGCCGCTCCCGCTCCCGCTGCTGCCGCTGCCGTCCTGGGCCGGGGGCGGCTGGAGCGTCTGGGACTTCTGCTGGATCCGACTCGCCTGCGAGACGAGCGCGTCGACCTGCGCCCGCTGGAGACGCGCCTGCTCGCGCAGCCGACCGATGTAGGCCAGCCGTGCGGCGCGCGCCTGCTCGAGCCCCTGCTCGGCGCCGCGCGCCGCACGCAGCGCCTGCGCCAGCTGCGACTGCTCCCTGCCGAGCCTCGTTCGGACGCGGAGTAGCCCGTGCCGTGCAGTCGCAGCGGCGTCGAGGACCTCCCGGTTCTGCTCGGCCACCTGCGTGAGCGCGTCGAGCCGGCCGACCGCGTCCTGGAGCGAGGTCGCCCCCAGCACGACCGCCAGCGGGTCGACGGTGCCGCGTTCGTACAGGCTGCGCAGGTGGAGCGCCAGATCCTGCTGGGAGGCGAGAAACGTCGTCCGGGCAGCGTCCAGCTCCGCGCGCAGCGTCGCTCTGCGGCGCTGCAGCCGCGCCGTCGCCTTCGCGAGCGCGCCGACCCGAACGTGCGCGCTGTGGAGCTGCGCGTCGAGCGAGTAGAGGTCGAGGAGCGCGCGATGCGCCCGGTCGTCGAGGCGCTGCGCGCTCTTCGCGAGCCGATGCGCCTGCTGGCGGTGCGGTGGCGTCGCCGCCGCAGCGACTGCAGCTGCGGCGAGGCCGGCGAGCCCCGCGAGCGCCGCGAGTTGCGCCGTACGACGTGTTCCCCGCCCGGACAAGACGCCTGACCGTACCACGGTGCCTGCGAGTTTGTGCCGAGCCTCCCGCACCTCTCCTGACGATGGATTGCGCCAAAATGCAGGATTTTTGTTACGCCTCGCCGGTTGCGGGCGTCCGCCGTGGCTGTTACCGTCCAGAGCTTGTGACGGGCGGGAGGACGTCATGCGCGCGCTGAAGCGGCCTGCCCTGCTGTCGGCGCTCGCCACCGGAGCCATGCTCGCGGTGGCCCCTGCCGTGCAGGCGGACCCGTCGCTCGGCTCGAAGCGGGCCGAGGCCCAGCGGGTGCTGGTACAGCTGCAGCGGCTCGACGCGAACGCGCAGCGCGCGGCCGGCCGCTACCACCAGGCGATCCAGCGCCTGCACCGTCTCGAGCAGCAGCTGTCGGTCAACCGCCAGGCACTCCACGTCGCCCGCGGGAACCTCAGCCGCGCGCAGAAGACACTCGAGCAGCGTCTCGTCGCGATCTACACGTCCCAGGAAGCGCAGGCGACGCTCGCCGTCATCCTCGGCGCCCGCAGTCTCGACGACCTCGTCGCGCGGATCGAGACGGTCAACTCGGTCTCGCGGCAGAACACGGCGATCATCCGCCAGGTCGTCTCGTTTCGGCGGCAGATCGTCCGGCGCCGCGCCTTCCTGCGGCACGCCCGGGTCGAGCAGAAGCGCCTCGTGAACGAGAGCGCCGCCGCGTTGCGGACGGCGAACGGGCAGCTCGCCGCCGAGCGGCGGCTGTACAGCTCGGTCAAGTCCCAGATCGAAGAGCTGGTCGCGCAGCAGCAGGCTCAGCAGCTCGCCGCTGCGCGGCGGGCGCAGGCCGCGGCACGAGCGCAGGTGGCGTTCCAGCGGCTCGGCACGTTCGGCGGCGCCGTCGGCGGACCGGCGCCTCCCTCCAGGTTCGGGAACGTCGTCTCGATCGCGATGCAGTACCTAGGCGTTCCGTACGTCTGGGGCGGCGCGAGCCCGAGCGGCTTCGACTGCTCCGGCTTCGTGATGTACGTGTACGCGCAGATCGGCATCTCGCTGCCGCACTACACGGTGGCGCAGTGGGACTACCCGGGGAGCGTCGCGGTGTCGCGGGACCAGCTCGAGCCGGGCGATCTCGTCTTCTTCGACGGCCTCGGACACGTCGGCATCTACATCGGTAACGGCGAGTTCATCCACGCCCCGCACACGGGCACCGTCGTGAGCATCGACAGCCTCAGCGGCTGGTATGCCGCGAACTTCGACGGCGGGCGACGGATAACCGGCTGATCCCTAGCGGTACAGGGCCTCGATCTCCGAGGCGAAGTGCTGCTCGACCACCCGCCGGCGTAGCTTCAGCGTCGGCGTCACCTCGCCCGACTCGAGCGAGAAGTCGCGCGGAAGGACGGCGAAGCGCTTGATCTGCTCGGTGCGCGCCCGGTCGCGGTTCACGGCGTCGACGACCTCGCCGGCGACCGCCTCCGGCTCGCGGCCGCTCGCGGCCACCTCCGCCTCGTCGAGCGTGAGCAGCGCCGCGACGTACGGCCGCCGGTCGCCGACGACGATCGCCTGCGAGACGAAGCGCGACGACTTGAGCGCGTTCTCGAGGTTCTGCGGCGCGATGTTCTTGCCGCCGGCCGTGACGATCAGGTCCTTCTTGCGGTCGGTGATCCGGAGGAATCCGTCGGCGTCGATCTCGCCCACGTCGCCGGTGCGGAACCAGCCGTCTTCCGTGAACGCGGCCGCCGTCGCCTCGGGATCCTTGTAGTAGCCCGTGAAGACCGTGTCGCTGCGGACGAGGATCTCGCCGTCGTCCGCGATCCGGATCTCGGTGCCCGGAACGGCGCGTCCGACCGTGCCGAGACGGAAGTCGTCGGGATCGTTGACGGTCGTCGAGCTGGAGGTCTCGCTGAGGCCGTAGCCCTCGATCACCGGCACGCCGAGCGCGTGGAAGAACTCCATCACCTCCCGGCTGAGCGGCGCCGCCCCCGAGACGCCGAGCCGCAGCCGGCCGCCGAGCCGCGTACGCACCTGCGAGAACACGAGCCGGTCGGCGAGCCGCTCCTTCACCGCCAGCGCCGGCGGCACCGTCTTGCCCGCCCGGCGCAGGCGGCTCGCCTCCGCGCCCACGCCGACCGCCCACAGGCCGATGCGGCGCCGCAGGCCTCCCGCGCGCTCGATCTCGCCGAGCGTGTTCGCGTGGATCTTCTCGTAGACGCGCGGCACCGCCGGCAGCATCGTCGGCCGCACCTTCTCGAGCGCCTCGGGCACGCGTGTCGCCTCGGCCACGAACGCGACCGTGGTGCCGTGGTGCGCGGCCGCCTGGTGCGCGAGCCGGCCGAAGCTGTGGGCGAGCGGCAGGAAGAGGAGCACGACATCGCCGGGACGCTGCATGTGGTTCCGGACCCGCAGCGCCGCGGTGACGAGGTTGCGGTGCGTGAGCATGCAGCCCTTCGGCGGTCCGGTCGTGCCGGAGGTGTAGATGAGCGTCGCGAGGTCGTCCTCGCCGACGGGCTCCGCCCGGAGATCCGTGGCGGCGCGCCCCTGCACCTCGAGCTCGGGGAGCCGGTCGAACGGGACGACTTCCCGGAGCCGGGGAAGGGAGCCCTGGACCGACGCGAGCTTGCGGATCTGCTCCTCGTCCTCGGCGAAGGCGAGCACCGCCTCGGAGTGGTCCAGCACGTACGCGCACTCGTTCGCCGAGCTCGTCGGATAGAGACCGACGACGACGGCGCCGATCGACATGATCGCCCAGTCGAGGAGCACCCACTCGAGCCGGGTGCGGGCGAGGACGGCGACCGCGTCGCCGTGGCCGACACCCCGCGTGAGCAGCCCCCGCGCGAGCGCTTCGACCCGGTCCGCCGCTTCCGCCCACGGCACCGGCCGCCAGCCCTCCGGCCGCTCCTCGAGATATGCCGGGCCGGCGGGCGCCTCGGCGACGGCGGTGCGCCAGAGCTCGGGCGCAATACGCCGCTCCATGCGCCAATCGTACGCAGGGAAGCGCGCGCGGAGGGAGAAGTCCGGCAGTCCGCGACTACACTGGACGAGGCAATGCGCACCATCTGGAACGGATCGATCAGCTTCGGACTCGTGAACATCCCCGTCGGGCTCGCGCTCGCGACCCAGCGGAACGACGTCTCCTTCCGGACGCTCCACCGCGAGTGCGGCACGCCGATCAAGCAGAAGCGCTGGTGCCCGGTGCACGAGCGCGACGTCGAGGCGGACGAGCTCGTCAAGGGCTGGGAGTTCGCCAAGGGCCAGTACGTGCTCGTCGAGGAGTCCGACCTCGAGGCGGTCGCCCTCCAGCGCTCGCAGGCGATCGACATCCTCCGTTTCGTACGGCTCGAGGACGTCGATCCCGTCTATTTCGACCGCACGTACTACCTCGCTCCCGCCGGCGCCGAGGCACAGCGGCGGCCCTACGTCCTGCTCCTCCGCGCGATGGAGCAGTCGGGGATGGCCGCGGTCGGCAAGTTCGTCCTCTGGGGCAAGGAGAACCTCTGCCTGATCCGCGCGCAGGACGGCGGTCTCGCACTCGAGACGCTCTTCTTCGCGGAGGACGTCCGCTCCAAGTCCGAGATCGAGGAGGCGGTCGCCGCGACGGAGGTGAAGGGGCCGGAGCTCGAGCTCGCGGAGCAGGTCATCGCGAGCCTCGCCGGCGACTGGGCGCCGGGGGACTTCGAGAACGAGTACCGGCGCGACCTCGCCGGCATGCTCGAGGCGAAGCTCGCGGGCGAGGAGATCGTGGCACCCGAGCCGGCTACCGAGACTCCGGTCGTCGACCTGATGGAGGCGCTCCGCCAGAGCGTCGCCGACGCGCAGGGCCGGCGGGCCGCGAAGGGCTCCTCGAACGGGAAGGGCGCCGCGAAGGGTGCGTCTCGATCTCGCAGGGCGCCGGCGAAGAAGACCGCCTAGCGTTCTAGCGAGCGTTCGGGTCGAGCGGCAGCATCAGCGAGCGATAGCCCTCGATCGCGGCGTAGCCGCTGTCTGCGTAGAGACGGAGAGCGGGGTCGTTGTCGTCCTCCGTCTGCACGACCAGCCGGAGTGCGCCGGATGCGATCGCAGCCGCTCGGACCGAAGCGAGGAGCGCGCGACCGACTCCGCACCTCCGGTGCGTCGGGAGGACGAAGAGGTCTCTGATCTGCCAGTAGTGGGCGAGCCGCAACGAAGCCGGGACATCCAGCGTGATCGCAAAGCCGACGAGCTTCGCACGGTCTTCGGCGAGGAACGCACCGAGGCGATCCTCACCGAGGTTCTCGTCCAGCCAGGACGCCGATCGGAAGGCATCGGGAACCTCGCCGTAGTGAGCGCGATACCGATCGAAGAGCCCGGCGAGCGCTGCGATCTCCCTGCGCGTCGGAGCAGCCACAGCCCGAACGGAGACCGGATCGTCGGGACCGCCCGTGCGGGCATCAGGCGGCAGCCTTGCGTTCATGGCGGGAGCTTAGGACTCTGGAACGCGCGAAGGTTCTCCCGCTCGAACCGAAGCGTCACGAGAAGGCCCGGTCTCCCGGGCCTTCAGATCCTCGATACGCAGGTGTGCTGCCTCAGGCTGCGGGCTGCTGTTGTGCTGCCAGCTGCTTCTGAGTCATCGAAAAGAGGTACTTGTCGATCTTCCCCTGGTAGATCGGCACGCCTTCCTCCATGCAGACCCGGATCACCTCCTGCCGGTCGAGACCGAGCTCCTTCGACAGTTCTTCGGGCGTGAGGTGATTCGCCATGCTGCCTGCTCCTTCCCCTGGAACGAAGAAGACCCGCCGGCGTCGAACGCGCGGACGGGTCGGATCGCACCCTCGCTTGTCGTGTCGACGGGCATCACTCGGCCCGTCCCGTAGAAGCATCCATTACGCGAAGAATATGCCTCTCTGGTGACGGACGGCAAACACCGGCTCGATGGCTTCGAGGAGCGTGAGCTCGAGTGGCGCGGCGCGCGGCTCGGGTACGTCATCGGCGGTGAAGGAGCGCCGCTCGTGCTCGTGCACGGGCTCGGCGGGACGATCGAGAACTGGCGCGCGCTCGCTCCGGCTCTCGCAGAGCGGCACCGAGTTCTCGTCCCCGACCTGCCCGGCCACGGCCGCTCCGACCCGCTGCCCGAAGCACGGCACGTCGACGCGCTCGCGGAAGCGGTGCTCGCGGTGGCGACCCGTGAAGACCTGGCGTCCGCGGTCTGGATCGGACACTCGCTCGGCGGACTGATCGCGCTCCGCAGCGCGGTCCTCCGGCCGGAGGCGGTGCGCGCGCTCGTGCTCGCGGCGGCGGCGGGCATCGGCTCGACCTCGGCCGAGGCGCGGGTGGCGCTCACGGCGCTCGGCTTGCTCAAGCCGGGGAAGCTGATCGCTCCCTTCCGCCGCTCCTGGGCGCGCTCGCGCGCCGGCCGGCGCGCCGCCTTCGGCTGGTGGGGAGTGGCGGATCCGGATGCGCTCGAGCCCGAGCTCGCCGAGGCGTTCCTCGTCGGGCCCGCGTATCACCAGGACACGGGGCAGGCCGCACGTGCCCTCCTCGCCTCGGACCCGCGGCTCGAGCTCGACCGAGTCGCCTGTCCGACGCTCCTGCTCTGGGGCGCGAGCGACAACTGGGTGCCGCTCGCCGACGGGATGGAGTACGCGCGCCGGTTGCGCGCGCCGCTGCGCGCGATCGCCGGCTGCGGCCACCTCCTGATCGGCGAGCGCCCGGATGCCTGCCTCGCGGCGGTCGAGGAGTTCCTGGCGGAGTCGAGCGCCTAGCCGGCCGCCGGCGGCGCCTCGAACGGGATCACGTCTCCGCCTCCTCCCTCGGCGCCGTCGCCGCGCGGGCCGCCGCCGAGGAACTCGACCCGGCGCGCCACCACCTCGAGCGCTGTCCGCCGCTTCCCCTCGTCCTCCCACGACCGCGAGCGCAGGCGCCCGTCGACCGCCACCCGCCGCCCCCTCGCGAGATACTCGGCGCACAGCTCCGCCTGCCGGTCCCAGGCCGACACGTTCACGAAGTCGGCGCCGCCCTCGCGAGTCGCGCGGTCGACCGCGAGCAGGAAGCTCGCCACCTTCTTCTCCGGGCCCACCTCGCGCAGCTCGACCTCCGTCGCGAGGTTGCCGATCAGCGTCACCACGTTCACGTCGGACCTCCGTCGTCGCTCGCTCGGACGCTAGCGCGGCAGGTGTGACCGAAAGCTCGCGGCCGAGTAGGGAAAGCGAGACCTTCCGGCTATGCTCCGGGCGGTCTATGGGGCTCTTCTCGGGACTCACCGGTTTCGGTGGCCGCGACATGGCGGTCGACCTCGGCACGGCGAACACGCTCGTGTACGTCCGCGGCCGCGGCATCGTCCTCTCGGAGCCGTCCGTCGTCGCGATCGACCAGCGCTCGGGCGAGGTGCACGCGGTCGGCGTCGAGGCGAAGCGGATGCTCGGCCGGACGCCGGGGACGATCCAGGCGATCCGGCCGCTCAAGGACGGCGTGATCGCCGACTTCGACGTCACCGAGCAGATGCTCCGCCACTTCATCCAGAAGGTGCACCAGCACCGCTTCGCGCATCCTCGCGTGGTCGTCTGCGTCCCGTCCGGCGTCACCGGCGTCGAGAAGCGCGCGGTCGAGGAGGCGACGCTCTCGGCCGGCGCCCGCCAGGCCTACCTGATCGAGGAGCCGATGGCGGCGGCGATCGGGGCGGGGCTCCCCGTCGCCGAGCCGACCGGCAACATGATCGTCGACATCGGCGGCGGCACGACCGAGGTCGCCGTCATCTCGCTCGGCGGGATCGTCGTCTCCCAGTCGCTCCGCGTCGGCGGCGACGAGATGGACGAGTCGATCATCAACCACATCAAGCGCGACTACAAGCTCCTGATCGGGCAGCAGACGGCCGAGGAGATCAAGCTCGAGGTCGGCTCCGCCTGGGACATGCAGGAGGAGCTGCAGGCGGAGGTGCGCGGCCGCGACATGCTCACCGGGCTGCCGAAGACGGTGATCCTCACGAGCGAGGAGGTGCGGCGCGCGCTCGACGAGCCCGTGTCTCAGATCATCGAGGCGATCAAGTCGACGCTCGACAAGACGCCGCCCGAGCTCGCGGCCGACATCATGGATCGCGGGATCGTCCTCGCCGGCGGGGGCTCGCTCCTCACCGGGCTCGACGAGCGGCTGCGCCACGAGACGCAGATGCCGGTGCACCTCGCCGAGAGCCCGCTCACGTGCGTCGCCGTCGGCTCCGGCCGGAGCCTCGAGGAGTTCGAGGCGATCCACCGCTCGAACAAGGCTCGCGCCCGCGGCCGCAACGGCCGCAGATAGCTCGCAGACGCTTCGCGCCCACACGCTCGTGCCGCCTCTCGCCTTCGATAGCCCTGGACCGGATGGCTTCCTCGTGCGCTCGCGTGCTCGCTCCGCGGCGACGCTCGCGCAGCCGAGCGCTCCGGCCAGCGTGCTCGCCGTGAGCATCGAGGAGATCGACGCGCGGACGGCGTCCGACGACGTGCTCGCGCGCTTCCATGCTGTCGAGCTCGCCTGTCACGACGAGCTCGACCCGGGTGCGCCCGCGCGGAGCGCGGAGGAGACGATCGCCTTCTACCGCCACCAGCCCGCGACGCACACGAGCTGCCACTGGCTCGCGGACGGCGGCTCGGCCTCCCTCTACGTGCACGGGCCGACGGCGGCGTTCCTCGAGTTGCTCGTCGAGCCGTCGCGGCGGCGACGGGGGATCGGCACCGCGCTGCTCGAGCGCATCGTCGAGCGCGGCCGGGAGCTTCGCGTCGTCGCCCTCTTCGGACACCACGCGACCGAGGCCGGGGCCTCCTTCGCGGCGCGTCACGGGTTCGCGGACGCGAGGCAACGCATCGTCCGCTCGCTCCTCGACCTGCAGACCGCCGACCTGCCGAAGCCGACGCCTCCGGACGGCTGGACGCTCGCCACCTGGCTCGGCCGCGTCCCCGACGAGCACCTCGCCGCCTACGCACGCGCCCGGGCGGCGATGGACGACGCGCCGGACCCGGAGGGCATGGACTATCCGACGTGGACGGCCGAGACGGTACGCGCGTCGGAGGAGTCGCTTGCGCGGCGGGAGCGGGAGATGCGCCTGACCGTGGCGGTGCACGCGAGCGGCGAGGTCGGCTCGTTCACCGAGCTCCGGGTCTCGCGCGGCTCGGCGCTCGCCTCCACCGACGACACCGGCACGGCCGCCTCCCATCGCGGTAAGGGCCTCGCGCGGGCCGTGAAGGTCGAGTCGCTGCGGCGGCTGCGAGACGACCGCCCGGAGGTCGAGGTGGTGGCGACGGACAACGCCGAGGAGAACGCGGTCATGCGGCACCTGAACGACTCGATCGGCTTCCGCCCGACGCTCGTCGAGACGACGGCCGTCCTCCGCTTCGAGGCATCGTAGGACCGGCCGCCCGCGGCCGACGGTAACCTGTCCCGGTGGCTCCCCCCAGTCGCAGCGCGCGCGCGGCGGTCATGGCCTCGTCCGTCCAGCGCTCGAGACCGGCGCCGTATCCCTCGAAGGCCCGCAGCGCGCTCATCCGCCGCCTCGTCGTCGTCGCGCTCGTCCTCGCGGCGCTCGCGCTCCTCACGATCTCGTTCCGCTCGCCCACCGCCGGCGCCCTCCACGACATCCAGGGCGCGGCGAGCAGCGCGCTGCGGCCGTTCCAGATCGCCGGTGCCCGGATCGCGAAGCCGTTCCGCGACGCGTACGGCTACGTCGACGGACTGACCGCCGCGAAGGCCCAGAACGAACGGCTGAAGAAGGAGCTGGTCACGCTCCGGCAGGAGGTGCTCGCGAACTCGGCGGCCGCGAAGCAGAACCTGCAGCTCGAGAAGCTCCTCCACTACGAGCAGGGCCGGACATACCCGCACGGCTTCCGCGCCGTCAACGCGCAGGTCGTCTCGTTCCCGAGCGGCCCGTTCACGCACTCGCTCACGATCGAGGCCGGCCGGAACGCAGGCATCCGCGTCGACTCGCCGGTCGTGAACGGCGGCGGGCTCGTCGGCCTCGTCACGAACGTCTTCCCGGAGACCGCCTCGGTGACGGTGCTGACCGACCCGGAGAGCTACGTCCCGGCCCGCGACCTCAAGACGGGCGTGCGCGGCATCGTCCACCGCGGCCCCGGGGGCACGCTCATCCTCGACCAGGTGTCGAAGGCGCGAACGGTGCACGCCGGCGACGTGATCGTCACCGACGGAACACGCAACGCCCGCTTCCCCGACTTCTACCCGTACGGCATCCCGATCGGCCGGATCGCCGCCGTCGGCGCGAGCGACACGGCGACGTACCTCCAGGTGCAGGTCCAGCCCTTCGCCGCGGTCGACTCGCTCGACGCGGTGGCCGCGCTCGTCCGGAAGCACCGCGGCCGATGAGCCTCCTCGACGGCGTCAAGGCCGCCGTCCTGCTCTTCGTGGCGGCGATCGCGCAGGTGTCGATCTTCTCGCAGCTCCACGTATTCGGTGCGGTGCCGGACCTCCTGCTCGTGACCCTCGTCGCCGTCGCGCTCCTCCGCGGCAGCGTCGTCGGCGCGGTCGGCGGCTTCTTCGCAGGGCTGCTCGTCGACACGGCGACGCTCGGGGCGCTCGGGCTCACGTCGCTCGTCCTCACGCTCGCGGGCTACTGGATCGGCCGGTACGGCGAGACGACCGGGCGCGACCGCGCACACGCGCCGTTCCTCTCCGTCGCCGTGGTGACCGTGCTCTACGAGTTCGGGCTGCTCGTCGTCCACTTCGTGCTCGGCGAGAGCGCGCCGGCCGGGGCCGTCGTCCGTGCGCTGCTGCCGGCGATCGTCCTGAACCTGATCCTGGCGCGGCCGCTCTACGGGCTCACGCGGCGGCTGCTGCGCCCGCGCGAGCGGGAGCAGCTGACGACCGAGGTGCAGCTGCTTGGCTAGCGCCGCCGCGCCGCCCCGCCGACCGTCGCGCGAGCCGGAGGAACGCGAGACGGCCGTCCACCCGTATCGCCTCACGCCGAAGCTCGCCCGCAGGGTCGCCCTCCTCGGTGGCCTGCTGCTCATCGGCTTCGCGGCGCTCGTCCTCCGCCTCTGGGCGCTGCAGGTGCTCTCCGGCTCGCAGTACGTCGCGCGTGCACGGGCCAACCAGTTCCGGACGGTACGGGTGCAGGCGCCGCGGGGGCCGATCCTCGACCGCAACGGCCACGTGCTCGTGACGAACCAGTCGGTCACCTCCGTCGAGCTCTGGTGGGCCGATCTGCCGAAGGTCTACTCGCGCCGCTTCCGCGAGCTCCACGAGCTCTCGCGCGTGACGCGTGTGCCGCTCTACGAGATCGCCCGCATGATCAAGCAGCGCAAGGCCGCCGGCGACCTGTTCACGCCGATCGTGATCCGCGGACAGGCGCCGACCGCGATGGCGACCTTCCTCGAGGAGCGCGCCCGCAACTTCCCCGGCGTCGTCCTCGACCCGAGATACGTCCGGCACTACCCGGACGGCCCCCTCGCCGCGCAGTTGCTCGGCTACGTCGGCCAGATCTCACAGCCCCAGCTCCGGCAGCTCGCCTCGCAGGGCTACCAGGCCGGCGACGAGATCGGGCAGTCCGGCATCGAGGGGCAGTACGACACGTACCTGCGCGGCGTCGCCGGGTCGGCGCGCGTGCGCGTCGACTCGCTCGGCCGGCCGCGCGGCGGCCGCACGCTGCTCACGCCGGCGCAGCCCGGCGAGACGGTGCGCCTCACGCTCGACGTGAGCCTCCAGCGGGCCGCCCAGCAGGCGCTCCAGTACGGCATCCAGCAGGCCCACAACCTCCAGCAGTGGGCCGCGGACGGCGGTGCGATCGTCGCGATGAACCCGCAGAACGGCGCGATCCTCGCGCTCGCCTCGGCGCCGACGTACCAGCCCTCGGTGTGGACGGGTCGCGTTCGCGAGAGCGCGCTCAACGCGCAGGGTCTGACCAACCGCACGGCGGAGGCGAAGAACTACCCGGCGCTCGACCGCGCGATCGACGCGTCCTATCCGCCGGGGTCGACGTTCAAGCCCCTCACGGCGATCGCCGCGCTCCAGGAGCACCTGATCAGCCCCACGGCGTTCTACCCGTGCACCGGGACGTACGTCGCCCCGGAGGACCACTCCCACCACGTCTTCCACAACTGGGACCCGAACGTCAACCAGGGGATGGACCTGCCGACCGCGCTCGCCTACTCGTGCGACACGTACTTCTACCGGGTCGGCAACGACTTCTACCAGCTGCCGGCGAGCCGCGGGCAGCCGCTGCAGCTGTGGGCGCGGAGGTTCGGCTTCGGGAGGCCGACGGGGATCGACGTCGGCCCCGAGACGCCCGGGCTCGTGCCGACGATCGGCTGGAAGCACCGGACGTACACGAAGGGGAACGACCCCAACTGGCAGATCGACCGGCTCTGGAAGCCGGGCGACTCGATCACGCTCGCGATCGGCCAGGGCGACCTGCTCGTGACGCCGATCCAGATGGCGCGGCTCTACGCGGCGATCGCGAACGGCGGGAAGCTCGTCACGCCGCACGTCCTGCTCGACGTCCAGAACCCGAGCGGGACGATCGTCCCGACGCCGCCTCCGCCGGCGCCGCGACCGATCCCCGGCCTGAGCCCCGCCAACCTGAAGGTGGTCCAGCAGGGGCTGTTGGAGGGGACGCACATGTCGTTCGGCACCTCGTACGGCGTGTTCGGCAACTTCCCGGTGCCGATCGCCGGCAAGACGGGCACGGCGCAGAAGGTCGTCCAGTTGCCCGGCTACACGGGTGAGAAGGACCAGTCCTGGTGGTGCGGCTATGGTCCGGTGCCCGATCCGAAGCTCGTCGTGTGCGCCGTGATCGAGAACGGAGGCGAGGGCGGCACGGCCGCGGCGCCCGCGGCGGAGCGGGTGTTCGCGCACTACTTCCACGTTCACGCGACCCAAGCAGGGCCGATCCACTCCGACTGATGCTCGAGTACGCCGGATCGCAACGGGCAGGGCTCCGCGCCGAGCGCGACGGCGTCGGCCTGCTCGCCGTCGTCCGCTCGCTCGACTGGATCCTGCTCGGCGCCGTCGCGGGGCTCGTCGCGGTGGGGCTCTGGGGCGTCGCCGGCGTGACGAAGTTCTCCGTCGCCGGCGATCCCACGTACTACCTGAACCGGCAGATCCTGTACGCCGGAGTGGGAGGGGGCGTCCTCATCGTCGCGGCCCTCGTCGACCCCGATCTCTACCGCCGCTACTGGCGCGGGATCTTCGTCTTCACCGGCGGGCTCGTCGCGATCGTCTTCCTGATCGGTCACGCCGCGCGCGGCTCGACGCGCTGGATCAGCCTCGGCTTCTTCACCTTCCAGCCTTCGGAGTTCGGGAAGCTCCTGTTCGTCCTCGCGCTCGCGGGGCTGCTCGCCGAGCGGCAGCGCGTGCTCGCCTCATGGGCGAACACGCTCCGCGTCCTCGCGCTCGGCTTCGTCCCGGCGCTGCTCGTGTTCATCCAGCCCGACCTCGGGACGGCCCTCGTGTACCTCGCCGCCCTTGCGGCGATGCTGTTCGTCGCCGGGCTCCCGTGGCGTCACCTCGCCGTGCTCGGCTGCGGCGCGCTGCTCGTGGTGGTCGTCGTCCTCTGGGCGGGCCCGGCGACGGGCATGAGCTTCCTCAAGGGCTACCAGCAGCAGCGCCTGACGTGCTTCACGCATCCCTCCACGTGTCCCGTCGACGCCCGCTACAACCTCGAGCAGTCGCTCGCCGCCATCGGCTCGGGCGAGATCCGCGGCCGGGGACCGAACGGCTCGACGCAGGTCAACCTCGGCTTCTTGCCGGCGAGCCCGACCGACTTCGTCTTCGCCGGCTTCGCCGAGCAGCGCGGCTTCGTCGGCGCGGCGCTCCTGCTCGGCCTCTACCTGCTCGTGCTCTGGCGAGGGCTCCGCGTGATCACGGTCGCCCGAGACCTGTTCTCGGCGATCGTGGCCGGAGGCATCGTCGTCGCGCTGCTCTTCCAGACGTTCGTGAACGTCGGCATGACGATGGGCCTCGCGCCGATCACCGGGATCCCGCTGCCGTTCGTGAGCGTCGGCGGCTCCTCGATGATCACCAATCTCGCGGCGATGGGGGTGCTGCTCGCGATCTACGCGCGCGGCCGTGCCTCGCGCTACGCGCGGCGTCGCTGAGGTGGCGGAGCTCCCGGTCTCGCTCGCCGGCGTCCGAGGGCTGCTGAAGGAGCTCGAGGTCTCGGCGCGCGAGCACGGGGTGCTCGCCGTCGGCGGTGCGCGGGAGCTCGCGGCCGTGCTGCGGCGGGAGCTCTCGGCGGGAGCCGCCGAGGGCGCCGTTCGGGCGGGCGACTCTCCCGAGGGCGCGGCCGTCCTCCTCTACGTGCTCGGCCGCGACCCGGGCGAGGACGACGAGACCGCGTTGCGCCGTGCACGCCGCGCGCGTGTGCCGGTGATCGCGATCGCCGCGGGACCGGTCTCCGACGACGTCTCGATCCCCTACGTGCTCGCCACCGACGTCGTCCGCGTCGGCAGCGGCCGGGGCTTTCCGCTCGACGTCATCGCGCGAGCGGTCGCCGCGCGGGTCGACGAGGACGCGGCGCCGCTCGCGGGGCGGATCCCGCTGCTGCGCGAGGCCGTCGCCGACCGGCTGGTCTCCTCGTTCTCGCGCAAGAACGGCCTCTTCGCCGCCGCCGTGTTCCTCCCGGGCGCCGACCTGCCGGTGCTCGCCCTCAACCAGCTCCGGCTCGTGCTCCGACTCGCGCAGGCCTACGGGCACGCCGACGTCCGCGAGCGGCTGCCGGAGCTCGTCGCCGCGCTCGGAGCCGGCGTGGGGCTCCGCACCGCCGCGCGCGAGCTTCTCGACCGCGTGCCCGTCGCAGGCTGGTTCGTCAAGGGCGCCGTCGCCTACGGGGGCACGCGGGCGCTCGGCGAGGCCACGCGGCAGCGGTTCGAGCTCGTCTCGCCTACGCCGCCGCCGGCCGCAGGCGGGCCCGCCGGGCCTTGATCGCCCGCAACCGCTGCGTCAACCGCGCCCACGCCCACGGTTCGATCTCGCGGTAGCGGGTCTCGCTCTGGCTTCGGGTGGCCTCGAGGTACTCGAACCAGGCGTCGGCCTCTTCGATCAACAGGAGCTCCTCGGCTTCCCGCTTCCCCGCCACGGTCTACCTCCTGGTCGTGGATTCGGGGATCGTAGGACCAGGGTCGGACGGCAGCGCCGAGCGGAGGCGGCCGGGCGCGTTGCTACCCTGGGACGCAATGCTTTCCCCTGACAACAACGAGCGCGCGCGCATGCCGAGGGGTGTCGCCGGCGCGCGCTCCCATGAAGGAGTTTTTTCTTGCCCTGGTTCCGTTTCCGGAAGAAGAATTCGCACGACGAGCGCGCCGACGGCGCGCCCGAGCTCGAGGCGAGGCCCGAGCCCGAAGTGAGCGCGGCGGCCGCCGCGCCGGCCGCGACAACCGAGTCCGCGAAGCCCAAGCGCCGCCGAGGCAGCCGCGGCGGCCGCGGGCGCAACAAGAAGAGCGGCACGGCCGCGGCGGCCGAGGCTGCCGACAAGCCGCAGAAGCAGGAGAAGGCGGACAAGCCGGCGCGCACGGAGTCGCGCAAGCAGCTCTCCCAGCGGCAGGAGCGGCGCCGCGACCAGGCGGGCCGCCGCCGCCGTGAGCCGCAGCGCCGCGCCCCGCTGCCCGAGGCCAAACGCGAGCTGGTCGTGTCCGTCGACGTCGGCGAACGGCGCGTCGCCGTGCTCGAGGACGGTCAGGTCGCCGAGGTCTACCTCGAGCGCCCCGAGCGCCGCTCGATCGCCGGCAACATCTATCTCGGGTCGGTCGACAACGTCCTGCCGGGGATGGAGGCCGCGTTCGTCGAGATCGGCCTCGAGAAGAACGGCTTCCTCTACGTCGACGAGATCGTCAGCCCGGAGCTCGAGCGCGGTCACGGGCGCAAGATCCAGGACCTGATCTCGCGCGGCCAGACGATCCTCGTCCAGGCCGTGAAGGATCCGATGAAGACGAAGGGCGCCCGGCTGACGACGCAGATCTCGCTGCCCGGCCGCTTCGTCGTCCTCGTCCCGCAGGGCGAGGGTCTCGGGGTCTCGCGCCGGCTCGACGACGACGAGCGCTCGCGCCTGAAGGACATCCTCAAGCGCCTCGACGTCAAGGAGGGCGGCGTGATCGTCCGTACCGCCGCCGAGGGCGCATCCGAGGAGGACATCGGGCGCGACCTCGTCTTCCTGCAGCGCCTCTGGAAGGCGATCCAGGCGAAGGCGAAGGAGGCGAAGGCACCCGAGCTCGTCTATCAAGAGGCCGAGCTGCCGCTGCGCGTCACGCGCGATCTCTTCACCGGCGACTTCGAGAAGGCGTACGTCGACGACGAGCGGACGTACAAGCGGATCGTCGGCTACCTCAAGAAGACGTCGCCGCACATGGTCGAGCGTGTCGTCCGCTACAAGGACGCGACGCCGCTGATGGAGGCGTTCGGTGTCGAGCAGGAGATCAAGTCGACGGTCAGCCGCCGGGTCGACCTCCCCTCGGGCGGCTACCTCGTCTTCGACTACGCCGAGGCGTTCACGGTGATCGACGTCAACACGGGCCGCTTCGTGGGCGGCCGCGGCAAGAACTCCGGCGCGCGGCTCGAGGACACGATCACGAAGAACAACCTCGAGGCGGTCAAGGAGGTCGTCCGCCAGCTCCGGCTGCGCGACATCGGCGGGATCATCGTCATCGACTTCATCGACATGGCGAACCCGAAGAACCGCGCCACGGTCGAGGAGGCCCTGCGAACGGAGCTCGAACGCGACCGGACGAAGACGTACGTCGTCGAGATCTCGCCGCTCGGCCTGGTCGAGATGACGCGCCAGAACGTGACCGACGGCCCGCGCGAGGTGATGACGCGCAAGTGCCCGACGTGCGGCGGTGACGGGATCGTGTACTCCGAGGCGTCGGCGGCGATCGACGTCGAACGGCGTCTCCGCGCGCTCGCCGCGGGCTCGCGCTCGCAGGCGTTCCGGGTCGAGCTCGCCGAGCCGATCGCGAGTGCGCTCGTCGGGCCGGGCGCACGGCGGCTGCTCGAGCTCGAGGGACTGGCGAAGAAGCGGTTCTTCCTCGAGGGCAAGCCGCAGACCCACCTCGACCATTTCGTCGTCCTCGCCGAGGGCAAGCTCGCCGACCTCGCGCCGGAGGCGCCGGTCGAGGAGGGGGCCGAGGTGATGCTGCAGCTCGTCGAGGTCGACCGGTACGACGCCGCTGCCGCGGTCGGAAAGCTCGACGGCCTCGACCTCGTGGTGGCGGACGCCGCCTCGCTCGTCGGCAAGCGACTCAAGGTCCGGGTCGAGCGCGTGCTCGACGGCCGGGCCTACGCGGTCCTCACGCGCAAGACGAAGGCGGCGCCGGAGCCGCTCACCGCCGAGGCCGAGGCGGAGAAGCCGACCCGCAAGCCGCCGGCGCGCAAGAGCGCCCAGAGGGCCGAGGAGCCCACGGCGAGAGCCGTCGAGGCGGAGAAGGCCGAGCCCGAGGCGAGCGAGGAGCCCGCAGAACCCGAGGAACCGGAGAGTGAGGACTCGGACGAGGCGGGCCGCGACTCGGCGGCTTCGCCGGCGACTCGTGCAGCCAAGAAGACGAGGCGTGGCTCGCGCGGCGGCCGGCGCCGGAAGAAGAAGCCGAGCACCGAGACGGCCGACGAGGAGCTCGAGGTCCCGGGCGCCGCGGAGGAGGCGCCCGAGTCTGCGCGCGCGGTGACGATCCACGTCCCGGGTGAGGAGCTCGGCCGCGAAGGAGCGGTAGAGGCGGCCGAAGAGCCCGCGGCCGAGCCGCAGGCAGCCGAGGAGCCTGCCGAGGAAGCCGGGGCGGCGCCGAAGCCGAAGAAGAAGACTCGGCGCGGCTCGCGCGGCGGCCGCAAGCGGAAGAAGGCCGGCGCGGCCGCGGCCCAGAACGGCGACTCGCCCGAGGGTTCCGAGCCGCAGGAGGCGCCGGCGTCGCAGGAGGTGCCGGAGCCGCAGGAGGCGGGGGCGTCCGCGAACGGGGACTCCGACGGCGACTTCGACTACGTACCGATGTCCGAATGGCTCGACGAGATCGACAGCGGGCGTTAGCTACACTGCAACGCCCGCGGGCGCCACGCCCGCGTTTCCACGCCATGAGCACGTACGCGATCATCAGCCTCGGCGGCAAGCAGTACCGCGTCCGGGAGGGCGAGCGGCTGCTCGTCGACCGCCTGCGCGCGGACGAAGGTGCGACCGTCCAGCCGCGCGTCCTGCTCGTCGGCGGCGACGGCAGCCCGGACCTGACCCCTTCCACCACGGTGACGGCCCGCGTCGTGGGACACGAGCTCGGCGAGAAGATCCGGATCGGCAAGTACCGTCAGCGCACCGGCTACAAGCGGCACACCGGCTTCCGCAGCCGCCTGACGCGGATCGAGATCGAGTCGATCGGCGCGAGCGCCGCCGGCAAGACCGCCGCCAAGGCGGCCAAGCAGAAGACCGAGAAGGCGGCTCCGAAGGCCGCGCCCGCGAAGGCGGAGTCCGCGCTCCCGGAGGGCTACGCATCGATGACGATCGCACAGATCGGCGAGGCGGTCTCCGGCTGGAGCCGCGGCGAGATCGAGGCGGCACTCGAGCACGAGCGCGGCGGCAAGGCACGCAAGGGCGCGCTCGCCGCTCTCGAGTCCGCGCTCGCCGAGAAGGAGAGCGACTAGATGGCGCACAAGAAGGGGCTCGGCTCGTCGCGGAACGGCCGCGACTCCAAGCCGAAGATGCTCGGCGTGAAGCTCTTCGCCGGCCAGGACGTGACCTCGGGGATGATCCTCGTCCGCCAGCGCGGCACGCGCTTCCGCCCCGGCCCGGGCGCGGGCATCGGCAAAGACGACACGATCTTCGCGACGCGCGACGGCAAGGTCGCGTTCCGGACGAGCGGCGAGAAGCGCTTCGTCTCCGTCGTCGACTAGAGCGGCATGTTCCATGACCGGGCGCGGCTGACGGCGGTCGCCGGCCGCGGCGGCGACGGTGCGATCCACTTCCGGCGCGAGAAGTACGTGCCGCGCGGCGGTCCCGACGGCGGGGACGGCGGGGACGGCGGGGACGTCGTGCTCGTCGCCGACCCGCGGCGGCGCGACCTCTCCGGCTTCCGCCCGAACCAGAAGCTGAGGGCGGGACGCGGCGGCCCCGGCGGCGGCCGGCTCTCGAACGGCGCACGCGGCGAGGACGCGGTGGTCGCCGTGCCGGTCGGAACGCAGGTGCTCGACGACGAGGAACACGTCGTCGCCGATCTCGTCCGCCCCGGTGCGCGGGCAGTCGTCGCACGCGGCGGCGCCGGCGGCCGCGGCAACAAGCGCTTCGCGGGCCCTACGCGCCAGACGCCGCGCTTCGCCGAGATCGGCCTGCCCGGACAGGAGCGGGAGCTCGAGTTGCGGCTGAAGCTGCTCGCCGACGCGGCGCTCGTCGGGCTCCCGAACGCGGGCAAGTCCTCGCTGCTGACGCGGATCTCGAACGCGCGCCCGAAGGTAGCCGAGTATCCCTTCACCACGCTGTCGCCCGTGCTCGGGACGGTCGAGGCGGCCGACGGCCGGCAGCTCGTCGTCGCGGACGTGCCGGGGCTGATCGAGGGCGCGAGCGAGGGTGTGGGGCTGGGACACGAGTTCCTCGCGCACCTCGAGCGTGCGCGCCTGCTCGTCCACGTGATCGACTCGGCCGCCGACGACGCTGACGAGCGCTGGCATTCGATCGACGCCGAGCTCGCCGCGTACGGTGCGGGCGTCGACGAGCGGCCGCAGATCGTCGTGCTGAACAAGATCGACCTCCGTCCGGAGCCGCCGTCGTTCGGCGTCGAGGACGAGCGGATCGTCCGCGTGCTGCGTCTCTCCGCCGCGACCGGCGCCGGCGTGGACGACCTGCGCCGCACGCTCTTCGAGCTCGTGCCGTCGCCCGAGGCGGCGGCGGAGGACGGTGCGGAGGAGGTCGTGGAGTTCCTCGTCTATCGCCCGCAGCCGTCGCGGCCGCCGTTCCGGGTGTTCCGCACGGATCGGGGGTTCCGCGTAACGGGTACGGCGCCGCCGACGGAGGAGCTCGAGGCGATCCTGCGCGCCGCCGGTGCACGCGAGGGAGACGAGGTCGAGGTGGGGGAGGAGCTGCTCGAATGGGAGTAGCACGCGCGGTCCTGTACGGGGGAGCCTTCGACCCGCCGCACCTCGGGCACGTCGCCGTCGCGGACGCGGCGCGCGAGCGCTTCGGCGTAGACCGGCTCGTCGTGCTCGTGTCCGAACGGCCGGCGCACCGCGAGGTGGACGCGTCGGCGCGCGACCGGCTCGACCTCGCGCGGGCGGCGTTCCCGCGGGACGAGGTCCGGCTCGACCCGCATCCGCGCACGGTCGAGCTGCTGCGTACCGGAGGTTTCGACGATCCCGTGTTCGTCGTCGGCGCCGACCAGTTCTGCGGCTTTCCCGACTGGGCGGAGCCGGAGGAGGTGCTCGCGCGGGCGCGGCTCGCTGTCGCGACTCGGCCCGGTTTCCCGCGGGAACGGCTCGACGCGGTGCTCACGCGCCTCGCCACTCCCGAGCGCGTCGTCTTCTTCGACATCCCGCCGAACCCGAATGCGTCGACCGACGTCCGCGCCCGTGCCGCCGCCGGCGAGCCGCTCGACGGTCTGGTTCCGCCCGCCGTCGTGGCGCTGATCCGCGAGCGGGGGCTTTACCGTCCGCGACGCGCGGATACACTGGAGACGACTCCACCCGAGGACACGAAGCAGCCCTGACATCTCTCGAACAGGCCCGTCGCATCGCCGCTCTCGCCCGCGAGAAGCTGGCGGAGGACGTCGTCGTCCTCGACATGCGACCCGAGTGCTCGTTCACCGACTACTTCGTCATCGTCACGGGACGGAACGCGAGGCAGACGGCCGCGATCTGGGACGAGGTGCACACGCGGCTGAAGCAGGAGGAGCGGCTGTTGCCGCACGGCGTCGACGGCTCGCGCGAGGGCGCCTGGATCGTCGCCGACTACCTCGACGTCGTCCTCCACGTCTTCACGCCCGAGGCGCGCGCGTACTACCGGCTCGAAGAGCTGTGGGGCGACGTGCCCGCCGTCGACGTCGACGCAGCCGCGGTCTAGATCTCTTCTCTTAGGCCGGCTGCAGTCCGCGCCGGGTGAGCAGGACGTTCCCGACCTGGGTCGGAAGCCCCGTGAGGAGCTTCCCCCCGAGCCGGATGTCGAGGCTCGGCGGATCGCCGATCCGGATCCAGAGCGGCCCGGACTTCAGATCGACCGGCTTCGTCTGGCCCTGCTGCAGGGTGCCCTCGTAGAGCAGCGTCCCGGTGGCGCTGCCCGCGCGCACCTCGAGCCAGACGGCGCCGCGCGTCGCGGAGAGGACGGCCCTCGTCGGGAGCGCGACCGGCTTCTTCGCCTTGCGCGCCTTGTGATGACGCTGGTGCGACTGCGTCGTCTGTCGCGTCGTCGTGCCGCCGGTCGTGTTGCCCGCCCGCTGCGCGCTTCCCTGGCCGTGCAGCTGCCAGGCTGCGACCCCGGCGACGATCGCCGCGATCGCCGCGAGCGCGAGCAGCGGCCGCAAGATGCCGCCGCGGCTGGACGGAGTCTGCCGCGCGAGCTGGTGCGGAACGAGCAGCTGGTCGTCCTGGCCCGCGAAGCGGCTGTTGTACTCGTCGATGTAGAGGTTGGCGTCGAGACCGAGGTAGTCGGCGTACGTGCGCAGGAAGCCCTTGACGTACGCCTCGCCGGGCAGCAGCTCCCACCGCTCCTCCTCGAGTGCGTTCAGGTAGCGATCGCGGATGCGGATGGCCTTCTGGACGTCCTCGGGCGAGAGGCCGCGCCGCTCCCGAGCCTCGCGCAGGCTGGAGCCGATCTCGAACACGCGCCAATTGTCGCCAATGTGCTGCCAAACCGCTAACGGGTTCGCCGCTAGACTTCCTGCGACCAGGGGCCGTAGCTCAGCTGGGAGAGCGTCGCGCTGGCAGCGCGAAGGTCACGGGTTCGAGCCCCGTCGGCTCCATGTTCTTCGCTCGCCCGCTCCGCTTGCGCAGACTTGTCCGGCAGGAGTGCAGGCACTTCTCGCTCCATAGACTCAACGGTGTGAGCCAGGACACCGTCGAGCTGCTCTTCCGCGGCTACCGGGCGTTCGTCGACGGCGACCTCGAGGCGATCGGCACGATGCTCGACCCGGACGTCGAGTGGGTGGCGGCCGGCGAGGAGGCGATCCTCGTCAGTCGCGACCGGGTGCTCGACGTCCTCGCCGAACGCGTCGCGGAGGACTACCACGTCGTCGTCGACCGGGCGATCGGGCTTCCCGACCGGGTCGTGGTGAGCATGCGCTTCTCGCGCGTCGAGCGCGACCCGACGGACGACCGGCCGCTGCAGAGCCGCCGCTCGTACCTGCTGGGGCGCTGGGCGGCCGTCGTCCACGCGCAGGAGGGTCGCGTCGTGCGGGTCGAGGAGTATCCGCACCTCGAGGCCGCGCTCGACGCGGTCGGGATCGACGAGTAGGTACAATTTCGATACCTACTACACAGTTTGGAGCGTGAACAGGATTTGACCGATCTACTGCTCGTTCCGCTCGAGGACACCGTCGTGTTTCCGGGCATGACCGTCACGCTGACGGTCGACGTGGGAGACGAGGACCGCGTCGTCCTCGTGCCGCGACACGAGAACGAATACGCCGCCGTCGGCACCGTCGGCGAGGTGAACGACCGCGTCCGGCTGCCGGGCGGCGCGCGGGCCGTCGCGCTGAACGGCCTCCACCGTGCCGTGATCGGTGCAGCGCACACGGACGCCCTAGGCCGCCTCCGCGCCGAGGTCGACGAGCGGCCCGACGAGAACCCGGCGCCCGTCCAGACCCGCGACCTCGAGCGCGAGTATCGCGCCGTCGTCGAGGAGATCCTCGATCTGCGCGACGCCGACGACCGGATTCGCGAGTTCCTCCGCGCGATCTCCGAGGCCGGTGCCCTCGCCGACACGTGCGCGTACGCGCCCGACATCACGTTCGCGCAGCGCGTCGAGCTGCTCGAGAAGGTCGACGTCGTCGAGCGGCTCGAGCTCGCCCTCGCGCTCCAGCGCGAGCGGCTCGCCGAGCTGCAGGTTCGCCAGCGCATCCGCGAGGACGTCGAGTCGGGCGCGCAGAAGCAGCAGCGCGAGTGGTTCCTCCGCCAGCAGATGAATTCGATCCGCAAGGAGCTCGGCGAGGACGAGGGCTCGATCGTCGAGGAGTACCGGCAGAAGATCGAGGAGGCCGGTATGTCCGAGGAAGTCCGAGCACAGGCCGAGCGGGAGCTGCGGCGCCTCGAGACGATGGGCGACGCCTCGGGCGAGGCCTCGATGATCCGCACCTACCTCGACTGGCTCACGTCGGTGCCGTGGTCGAAGCGCTCGGAGGAGACGCTCGACCCGACGGGCGCGCGGGAGGTGCTCGACGCCGACCACGCCGGCCTCGAGGACGTCAAGGACCGGATCGTCGAGTATCTCGCGGTGCGGAAGCTCCGCCAGGACCGCGGGATAGCGAACGACAAGCGCTCCGGCGCCATCCTCACGCTGATCGGCCCGCCCGGCACCGGCAAGACGTCGATCGGCGAGTCCGTCGCGCGCGCGCTCAACCGCGAGTTCGTCCGCATGTCGCTCGGCGGCATCCGCGACGAGGCCGAGATCCGCGGCCACCGGCGCACGTACATCGGCGCACTGCCGGGCCGGCTCGTCCGCGCGCTGCGCGACGCCGGGACGATGAACCCGGTGATCCTGCTCGACGAGGTGGACAAGGTCGGCGCCGACTGGCGCGGCGACCCCTCGGCGGCACTGCTCGAGGTGCTCGATCCGGCGCAGAACCACTCGTTCCGCGACCACTACCTCGACGTCGAGCTCGACCTCTCGGAGGTGTTCTTCATCGCGACCGCGAACGTCGCCGACACGATCCCGGGGCCGCTGCTCGACCGGATGGAGGTCATCCGCTTCGACGGGTACACGACCGACGAGAAGACCGCGATAGCGCGTGGCTACCTGTGGCCGCGGCAGGTCGAGCGGAACGGGCTGCTCGAGGACGAGGTGGCGATCGAGGACGACGTGCTCCGGCTCGTCATCGCCGAGTACACGCGCGAGGCCGGCGTCCGCCAGCTCGAGCGCGAGCTCGGCACGATCCTGCGCAAGATCGCGACGCGCATCGCGTCGGGGGCGGTCGAGGCACCCGTCGGGGTCGACCTCGGCGTCGTCCGCGATGCGCTCGGCCGCCAGAAGTTCTTCCACGAGGCGGCAGAACGGACGGCCGTCCCCGGTGTCGCTACGGGCCTCGCGGTCACCGGCACCGGCGGTGACGTCCTCTTCGTCGAGGCGACGTCGATGGACGGCGGGTCGGAGCTCGTCCTCACGGGCCAGCTCGGGGACGTGATGAAGGAGTCGGCGCGCATCGCGCTCTCGTACGTGCGCTCGCACGCCGCCGAGCTCGACATCGACGAGAAGGCGTTCGAGAACCGCTCCTTCCACGTCCACGTACCGGCCGGTGCGATCCCGAAGGACGGGCCGAGCGCCGGCATCACGATGACGACCGCGCTTGCGTCCCTCCTGTCGGGCCGGCCGGTGAAGCACACGGTCGGGATGACCGGCGAGATCACGCTGCAGGGGCGCGTGCTGCCGATCGGCGGGCTGAAGCAGAAGGTGCTCGCCGCACACGCCGCCGGCCTCACCGGCGTGGTCATCCCCGAGCGGAACCGCGCCGATCTCGACGACGTCCCGGCGGACGTGCGCGAGGCGATGAGCTTCCATCCGGTGATGACCATCGGCGAGGTGCTCGAGCTCGCGCTCGAGCCGAAGGCGAAGCCGAGCCTCCATGCGGTGTAACCGTTGCCGGCCGCTGCCCGAGGAGGTCGCCCGGGCGGCCGACCTCCTCGGGCGGCGCTGGGTGCTCGCGATCCTCTGGGCGGCGGCGGAGGCGGGCGCCGTCCGCTTCAACGAGTTCAAGCAGACGCTCGAGGGGATCCCGCCGCGGACGCTGGCGGCGCGGTTGGCGGAGCTCGAGCAGGCCGGAGTCCTCGAACGCCGCGTCCTCGACACGCGCCCGCCGCGCGTCGAGTACCGGCTCACCGCTGCCGGACGCCGCCTCGGCGCGCTCGTCGAGGCAATGCATGCCTGGGCCGCGAGCGCCTGAGCGAACGACCGGTTGCACCCTGGTATCGGTCGTCAGACCGGCGCGAACGCCGCGATCTCCCGCTCTCGTGCAAGGCGCTCGAGGGCCTGCGTCTCGATCTGCCGGACGCGCTCGCGGGTCAGGCCGAGCTCACGGCCGATCTGCTCGAGCGACTTCGGATCCTGGTCGCCGTTCATCCCGTAGCGGAGCTTGATCACCCTCTTCTCCCGCTCCGGCAGGTTCTCGATCGCCGTTCGCAGCGCGTTCTCGCCGAGCCCGACCACGACCTCCTCCTCGACGTCGCCGTGGTGCGTCGCGACGATGTCGCCGAACGCTGTGTCGCCCTCGTCGCCGAGCGGCTTGTCGAGGCTCGCCACCGCACGCGCAGCCGCCCGCACCTCGCGCACGTGCTTGAGCGACAGCTTCGCCGTCTTCGCCACCTCCTCGTCGCTCGGCGGCCGTTCGAGCTTCAGCGTCAGCTCGCGCTCCGCGCGCGCGATCTTCTGCTCGCGCTCGACGATGTGCACCGGGATCCGGATCGTGCGCGACTTGTTCGCGACGCCCCGCTGGACGGCCTGGCGGATCCACCAGGTGGCGTAGGTCGAGAACTTGTACCCGCGGCGCCAGTCGAACTTCTCGACCGCGCGGATCAACCCGATGATCCCCTCCTGGATCAGGTCGAGCAGCGAGAGCCCGTGCCCCTGGTACTTCTTCGCGATCGAGACCACGAGGCGGAGGTTCGAGTTGATCATCAGATCCTTCGCCCGCTGGTCGCCCTGCTCGATCCGCTTCGCGAGCTCGACCTCCTCGGCGGCGGTCAGGAGCTTGTAGCGTCCCGCCTCGTTGAGGAAGAGCTGCAGCGAATCGGTCGTCATCGCGGCGACCGTGTCGTTCGAGTAGTGCGTCTCCGCGGCCTCCGGCAGCCCGCAGTCGTCGGTCAGCTCGATCCCGCGCTCCTCGATTCGCTCGTGGAGGGCGGAGAGCTCGTCGTCGTCGAGGTCGAGCTCGTTCACGAGCTGGGTGAACGCGGAGAGGTTGATGCAGCCGTGCTCCTCTCCGTACTCCACGAGCGCGTGCAGCTGGTCGGTGCCCATGCAGAACTCTTTGCCGAGGGCTCCGCGTCCCTAACGCGGCGTGGTTGCGGGCCGGTTTCCGGGGTAAACTCGGCTTCGGTGGCGCCGGACACGGTCTGGGAACTCGTGTTTCTCATGGTGATCCTGAAGATCCCCATCGCCTATCTCTGCACCGTCGTCTGGTATGCGATCAAGGCGAAGCCGCGCCGCGGCGGCACCGACACGGTCGCCGTGCGTGCCGAGCCGGACCCGCCCGCGGGCGGCTCGACGTTCCTGGCCTCGCGTCGTCGACCGCGCCCGTCGCGACCCCACGGGGCACCCGCACGCGCGTACCCTCGCAGCGCACGGGTGGCGGTGGCACGCTCCGATAGGATCGGCGGTCGGTGAGCGCCCACAGCCCAGCGGTCCCCGAGCCCGCCGAACCTGCCCGCCGCCGGGCCTCCGAGACGGTCTCCGGATACCTCGCGGCGATCGCGATCTTCGCGAGCCTCGTGGGGCTCGCGTGGCATCCGCTGCGGCTGATCCTGCCTGCAACCCTCATCTCGCTCATCGCGTCGGGGATGGCCGGTCAGCAGCGGCGGCTCCAGTTCGCCTCGGTCGTGATCTGCGCGCTCTGCTTCTTCCTCGGGCTGACGATCGCGGTCATCACCGACCACCCGCTCTATTAGGAAGTTCGCGCCCGCGCCTGTCGGTCGTGGCAGTCGGGCCTGCGGGTGGGTCGCGGTTGCTACAACAAGCGAGACATGAGCGCGCACGACGTCGACGGACTGAACACGGGCTATGCCGCGCTCCTGCTCGAGCAGTACCTCGACAACCCGGCGTCGGTGCCGGAGGCGTGGCGCGATCTGTTCGAGAGCGAGCCGGACGTCCTCCTCCGCCGGCAGCCGGGGCTCGTGCGCCTGCTCGACGCGTTGCGTGAGGACGGGAACGGCGCAGCGGTACCGGTCGCAGCGCCGCCGCCCGTCCAGCCGCCGCCTGCTGCACCGCCTGCACCGTCGCCTGCCGCGGCACCGCCTTCGGCCGACGCGGAGCTGCTCGGCGGGGTCGCCGCGTCGATGGCGCTCGTGAAGGCGTTCCGCATGCACGGCCATCTCGCCGCCCGCCTCGACCCGCTCGGCTCGGAACCGCACGGGGACCCCGCCCTCGAGCCCGAGCGGCTGACGCCGAAGCTCACGCCCGAGCTACAGGCGCGCGTGCCGGCGCGCCTCCTCCGCCTCTACGTCGAGGGTGAGACGCTCGCCGACGCCCTGCCGCGTCTGCGCGAGACGTACACGGGGACGATCGCCTACGAGATCGAGCACATCTCCGACCACGAGGAGCGCGTCTGGCTCAGGAAGGCGATCGAGTCGGGCCGCTACCGGCGTCCGCTCTCGCGCGACGAGCGCGTGCGGCTCCTCGCCCGCCTCAGCCAGGTCGAGGGGATGGAGCACTACCTGCGGCGCGCCTTCCTCGGCCAGAAGCAGTTCTCGGTCGAGGGGCTCGACGTGATGATCGCGATGCTCGACGAGGCGATCGAGATCGCCGCCGCCGGCGGTGCGCACGAGATCGTGATCGGGATGGCGCACCGCGGCCGTCTCAACGTCCTCGCCCACGTGGTCGGTCGACCGTACGAGACCATCCTGCGCGAGTTCGAGGGCGAGCGCACGATCGAGGCCGTCGTCTCGAGCGAGGAGGGCGGCACCGGTGACGTCAAGTACCACCTCGGCGCCCAGGGGACGCGCTCGACCCAGGCGGGCGACATCACGATCACGCTCGTGTCGAACCCCAGTCACCTCGAAGCGGTCGACCCGGTGGTCGAAGGTCGCGCCCGCGCCGAGCAGACCGACCGCTCGTCGCGCCAGGGCTATCACGACCCGAGCGTCGCGCTTCCGGTTCTCATCCACGGCGACGCGTCGTTCGCCGGCCAGGGCAGCGTCGCCGAGACGCTGAATCTCGAGGCGCTCGCCGGCTACTCGACCGGCGGGACGCTTCACCTGATCGCGAACAACCAGGTCGGCTTCACGACCGATCCCGAGGCGGGACGCTCGACGCGCTACTCGAGCGACCTCGCGAAGGGCTTCGACATCCCGATCGTCCACGTGAACGCCGACGATCCGGAAGCGGCACTCGCGGCGATCCGTCTCGCGCTCGCCTACCGCCGCCGCTTCGGCCACGACGTCGTCGTCGACCTCGTCGGTTACCGGCGGCACGGACACAACGAGCAGGACGAGGCCGCCTACACCCAGCCGCTGCTGGCGGCCGCGATCGCCGAGCATCCGACCGTGCGCGAGCAGTTCGCCGCGCGTCTCGTCGCCGACGGTGACGTGACACAGGAGCAGGCGGACGAGCTCGAGCAGGAGGTGACGACGCAGCTCCGGACCGCGCACGAGGCGCTGAAGGAGAGCTTCGGCCCGCCGGAGCCTTCGCCGGTCGACGACACGCGCATCCCTGCGGCGACCGGCGAACAGGTCGTCACCGCGGTGGCCGCCGACCGGCTGCGCGCCCTGAACGAGCAGCTGCTTCGCTTCCCCGACGGCTTCGAGCCCCACCCGAAGCTCATGCGCCAGCTCGAACGGCGGCGCGTGACGCTCGACGACGGCGGGATCGACTGGGGGCAGGCGGAGTCGCTCGCGTTCGCGTCGCTGCTCGTGGACGGCATCCCGATCCGGCTCAGCGGGCAGGACACCGAACGCGGCACGTTCTCGCACCGGCACGCCGTGCTCCACGACGTCCACACCGGCGCCACCTACACGCCGCTCCAGCATCTCGACGAGGCGTCGGCGGCCTTGGAGATCTACAACTCGCCGCTCTCGGAGTACGCGTGCGTCGGCTTCGAGTACGGCTATTCGGCGGCGGCGCCCGAGGCGCTCGTGCTCTGGGAGGCCCAGTTCGGCGACTTCGTGAACGGCGCCCAGATCGTGATCGACCAGTTCATCTCGGCGGGGCTCTCGAAGTGGCGCGAGACGTCGCGGCTGACGCTGCTGCTGCCGCACGGCTACGAGGGGAACGGGCCGGAGCACTCGAGCGCCCGCCTCGAGCGCTTCCTCCAGCTCGCCGCGCAGGAGAACATCCGGATCGCGAACTGCACGACGTCGGCGCAGTACTTCCACCTGCTCCGCCGTCAGGCGCTCGACGCGACGGCGCGACCGCTCGTCGTGCTGACTCCGAAGGGGCTGCTCCGTCTCAAGCAGGCCGGCTCGACGCTCGACGACCTCGCGCAGGGGGAGTTCCATGCGGTCCTCGACGATCCGGCGGTCGACCACGGGCGGATCGAGCGGCTCGTCCTCTGCCAGGGCAAGGTGTACTACGACGTCGTCGGCCACGAGGAGCGGAAAGCCGCGTCGTCCGTCGCCGTCGCGCGGATCGAGCAGCTCTATCCGTTCCCCGTCGCACGCGCGAGGGACCTCTTCGCCGGCTATCCGAACCTGCGGGAGGTCGTGTGGGTGCAGGAGGAGCCGCAGAACATGGGCGCCTGGCGGGCGATCAGGCACCGGCTCGAGGAGTCGAAGCCCGACGACGTGCCGCTCCTCTACGTCGGACGGCCCTGGCGCGCAAGCCCGAGCGAGGGCTATCCGACGGCGCACCTGCGCGAGCAGGACAGGATCGTCAGGGCCGCGCTCGGGGCGTAGGAGCCTCGCTCGGCTACTTCCGCTTGCGCGTCGCCTTGACGGCCTTCGCGGCGAGCTTCGGGCCGTGCTTGCGGGCGAGCCCGAGCAGTTGTTTCCGCTGCTTCGGCGGCAGGCGGCGCCAGACGTCCCACGTTGCGATCAGGAGCGCCCACGGCCCGGGGCGGAGCTTGCGGAAACGGGACGCCATGACGGCCATCCTTCCACATCGGCTGCGGCCTGCGCCCCCGCGAGAAGCTTTTCACACTCTCGCGCGGGAAAATCGCCGGGAATGCGGCTATCATCCCGGCTCGAGGACGAGGCGCAAGGAACAATGGGAGGAAGCCCTATGCCGGTTGAGACACCGTCCCTCTTCGCTCAGGTGATCCGCGAGCACCTGGATTTGAAGGAGCGCAACCAGCGGCTCGACGACACGATGCCGATCGACCGTTACCTGGCCGGAGACCCCTTCGAGAACCACCCGCTCTTCAAGAGCGAGGAGCAGGCGCGGATCGAGGAGACGATGGACGCCGTCCAGCCGGAGTTCGACGAGCCGAGCGTCGAGAACACGGTCGTCTGGACCGGCGTCGACGTCCAGTCGGAGGCGCCGACCGCCGAAAGCGCGGCCACGCCGCAGGCGGACTCGGGCTTCTGGGGCAACGGCGGCGCCCGCGACTTCGACTGGGGCGACTGAGTAGAGCTCGCGAAGCCTTCGGCCTCCGGCCGAGCCCGCTCCGCGGGAACCTGGCCTCCGGCCCTTGCCGCCGTTCAGCGTGAGGACGCCGGCCCGGGCGAGGGCTCAGCGAGATCGCGGTGCGCATAAAGAATCCGGCTGTCCTCTAGCGTCATATGGGTGATGCTGGAGGAGCTCGAGGCGCTCTACAGGGAGCGGCTGCCGGAGTACAGGCGAGCCGCGATCGCGATTGCCGGCGATGAGGAGTCGGGCCGCGACGCTGTACAG
>DASQQF010000029.1:0-15424 GCA_035643535.1 Gaiellaceae bacterium | reverse complement strand
ACTGCGACTTCGTCCGCCTCCTCGTCGGTCAGCGTGAGGCAGTCGAGCAGGAGGCGCCCGTCGCGGACGAGCCCCACGACCGGCGGCTCTCCCTCGCGGAGCGGGCCGGCGAGCGGCTCCTCGACCGCGCAGGCGAAGCTCGGCAGCTCGGCGAGCGGCAGCGCACCGCCGCCGACGCGGCCGGTCGTCTCCTCGACCTCCCCGCCGGTCGCCGCGGCGAGCCGCTCGGCGCGTGCCCGCACCGCCGCCGTGTCCTGGGCGAGCGTGCGCAGCACCGGGATCCGCCCGGGCGCGTCGAGATGGAGGAGGAGCGTCCCCTCGAGCGCGGCGAGCGAGAGCTTGTCGATACGCAGCGCCCGCTGGAGCGGGTGCCGCCGCAGCCGCTCGACGAGCTCCGCCCGGCCGACGACGATTCCGGCCTGCGGGCCGCCGAGCAGCTTGTCGCCGCTGAAGCAGACGAGGTCGGCGCCGCCGGCGAGCGACTCGCGTGCGCTCGGCTCCTCCCGGCCTTGTAACAGTCTGTTACTTGCGGAGATGCGACCGGAGCCGAGGTCGTCGACGAGCGGCAGCCCGTGCCGGCGCGCGACGGCGGCGACCTCCTCGAGCCGCGGCCGCTCCTCGAAGCCGACGACCCGGAAGTTCGACTGGTGCACGCGGAGGAGCAGCGCCGTGTCGGGTCCGATCGCGCGTTCGTAGTCGGCCGCACGCGTCCGGTTCGTCGTCCCTACCTCGACGAGCCGCGCACCCGAGCGGGCGAGCACCTCGGGGATGCGGAAGCCGTCGCCGATCTCGATCAGCTCGCCGCGCGAGACGACCACCTCGCGTCCCTCGGCGAGCGCGGCGAGCGCGAGCAGCACCGCGCCGGCGTTGTTGTTGACGACGAGCGCGCTCTCTGCGCCGGTCAGCCGGCGGAGGACGCCGGCGGCGTGATCCTGCCGTGACCCGCGGGAGCCCTCGTGGAGGTCGTACTCGAGGTTCGAGTAGCCCCGGGCAGTCTCGACGACGCGCGCGAGCGCCTCGTCGGCGAGCGGTGCGCGACCGAGGTTCGTGTGGACGACGACGCCCGTGGCGTTGAGGACGCGCTGCAGCTGCGGCCGCCGCGCCTCCGCGAGCTCCTCGTGCAGCCGGGCGGAGAGGTCGCCGGGGTCGGCGCCGGCGCGGATCTCCTCGCGCGCCCGCTCGATGACGGCGCGGGCAGCGTCCGTCGCGAGCGGGTCGCCGACCTCCCGCGCGAGCTCGTCCACCGACGGCAGGTCGCGCAGCTCCACGCAGGGAACGCTACTGCGCGTCGCCCTTGTGTGGCGCGTGGGGGCTCTCCCGCCCGTCGCCGCGCGCGTACGCGTCGAGCACGGTCTCGACGGCCTCGCGCGGCTCGTCCGTCACCGTCAGCAGCGCGAGATCGTCGGGCGAGACCATCCCGTCGGCGAGCGCATGCTCGCGCACCCAGTCGAGCAGCGGCGTCCAGTAGCTCGAATCGAGCAGGACGACCGGGAAGTGGAGCACCTTCCCCGTCTGGATCAGCGTCAGCGACTCGAACAGCTCGTCGGCGGTGCCGAAGCCGCCGGGGAACACGCAGAAGCCCTCGGCCGCCTTCACGAACATCGTCTTGCGCGCGTAGAAGTGGTCGAAGCTCAGCGCGAGGTCGACGTACGGGTTCGTGCCCTGCTCGTGCGGCAGCTCGATGTTGAAGCCGACCGAGAGCCCGTTGCCCTCGCGGCAGCCGCGATTCGCGCCCTCCATCACGCCGGGGCCGCCGCCGGTGACGACCGCCCAACCGGACTCGGCGAACAGGCGCCCCGTCTCGCGCGCGAGCTCGTACGGCCGCGATCTCTCCGGCGCGCGTGCCGACCCGAAGCAGGACACGGCGGGGCGGTCGATCCGCTCCACCGCCTCGAAGCCGGCGAGGAACTCGCGGCCGATCGACTCGGTGTGGCGCTCCAGCTCCTGCGCGGCGTGGTGGGTCTGGAGGAGCTCGCTGTCGCGCATCACAGCGCGCCGCTCCTCTTCGTCGCGAGCAGGCCGAGGACGAGCGCGAGCGCGACGAGCGCGTAGAGCGAGGCGATCAGCACGGCGCGCGTGCGGTCCGGGGCGTGCACCTCGACCGGGACGTCGCCGGCGTAGCGGATGCGCGGCTCCCGCCAGGCCTGCGAGAACGCGCGCGCGACCGAGCCGCCGTCGAGGAAGCCGATCGGGAGCAGGTTGAACGCGTTGAGCAGGAACCCGAGGTTGGCGAGCACGACGAGCCACGACGAGCCACGCGCCGAACCGACGGCCCAGACGAGCGCGGTTCCCGCGCCGCCGACGAACGGCCCGGCGAGCGAGATGAGCGCGCTCCGCAGTGGCGACAGCCCGGCGTGACGGATCGTCACGAACGCGCCGATGAGCGGAATGAACGTCGGCAGCGACACGTGCAGGCCCTGCCGGCGCGCCTCGGCCGCGTGCCCGAGCTCGTGCACGAGGATGAGGAGGACGAAGCCGAGCGCGAACCTCCAGCTGCCGAACCAGAACGTGTACGCGGCGAACGAGATGAAGAAGGCGAAGAACTTCGCGAACAGGAACCCCCACTTGAGCGCCGCGCCGCCGATCACCACCGCGAGGCCGCCGAGCCGCTCGAGCGAGCGGCGGACGAGTCCGCGGTCCTCTTCCCGGGCAGCCGCCGTCACGATCCCCGTCCGATCCATTCCTCGCCGCCGGCGTAGACCTCCTTCTTCCAGAGCGGGATCGTCTCCTTCAACGTGTCGATCGCCTCCCGGCAGGCGGAGAGCGCAGCGGCGCGGTGCGGCGCCGAGACCGCGATCGCGACGCTCGCGTCGCCGATCTCGACCCGGCCCACGCGGTGATGGATCGCGACCGAGCAGAGGCCGTGGCGGGCGCTCAGCTCGGCGGCGAGGCGCGCGAGCATCGGCTCCGCCATCTCTTCGTACGCCTCGTACTCGAGGTGGAGCACGTCGCGCCCGCGCGAGCGGCGGCGGACGGTGCCGACGAAGCTCGCGACGGCGCCCGCTTCGGCGTCCTCGACCTCGCGCAGCACGGCGGCGACGTCGAGCGGGCCCGCGACGAGACGGAACGCGCCGCCGCTCACCGGTGGGATGAGCGCCACCTCGTCGCCGTCCGCCAGCTCGCGGGCCGGATCTGCGTACTCACGGTTGACCGCGTACACGAGGCCGTCCGGCTGCTCTCCGAGGCCGAGTCGCCGCCAGACGTCCGCGACCGTGGCGACGTCCTCGAGCTCGATTCGAGCGACGCCGGCGCGCTCGCGCAGGCCGGCGAAGAGGCGAACGGTGACACGCATCCGCACGAGTGTGCCTGGCGGCCATACTGGGCCGATGGGGATGTTCTTCCACGACCGGGGAGGGCCGCCCCCCGAGCGCCCCGCCGACCCCGCCGTGCGGCGGGCGAACATGCGCCGGATCGGGCCGCTCTTCAAGCCGTACCGGCGGCGGCTCTCCGTCCTGCTCGGGCTGATCGTCGCGAGCGCCGGCCTCGGTGTCCTCCCGGCATTCCTCCTCCGCCGCGTCCTCGTCGCGATCGAGCGCCACGACACGGGCGCGATCTCGTTCAACGCGGGCGGGATGATCGTGATCGCGGTCGTCTCCGGCGTCCTCGCCGTGGTCCAGACGCTGCTCTCGAACCAGGTCGGGCAGCGCGTCATGCACGACCTCCGCGCCGCCGTCTTCCGCCACCTGCAGCGCCTCTCGCTCGCCTTCTTCACGCGGACGCGCACCGGTGAGGTGCAGTCGCGGATCTCGAACGACATCGGCGGCGTGCAGAACGTCGTCACGAACACCGCGACGAACATCGCCTCGAGCCTGACGACCGTCGTCGCGACGATGATCGGCATGCTGCTCCTGAACTGGGAGCTCGCGCTCTTCGCGTTCGCGCTGATCCCGTTCTTCGCGGTGCTCACGCGCCGGGTCGGCGCCGAGCGGCGGAAGATCGCGCGGACGACGCAGGAATCGCTCGCCGACATCTCGAGCATCGTCCAGGAGTCGCTGTCGGTCAGCGGCATCCTGCTCGGGAAGACGATGGGCCGCGGCAGCGAGCTCGCCGACCGCTTCGAGACGGAGTCGTTGCGGCTCGCCGACCTCGAGGTGCGGCAGCGCATGGCGGGGCGCTGGGTGATGGCGTCGATCCAGACGAGCTTCTCGGTGATGCCGGCGGCCGTCTACTGGCTCGGCGGCACCGTCTTCAGCCATTCGGTCTCGATCGCGACGATCGTCGCCTTCACCACGCTCCAGACGCGGCTGTTCTTCCCGGTCGGCTCGCTGCTGGGCGTCGGCCTCGACATCCAGACCTCGCTCGCGCTCTTCGACCGGATCTTCGAGTACCTCGACGCGCCGGTCGACATCGAGGAGGGCACGATCGAGACGGCCCGCGCGGGCGACGTCGCCTTCGACCACGTCTGGTTCAGGTATTCGAACGACGTCTGGACGCTGCAGGACGTGAGCTTCACCGTCCCCGCCGGGACGACGACGGCCCTCGTCGGCGAGACCGGCTCGGGGAAGACGACGCTCGGCTACCTCGCGGCGCGGCTCTACGACGTCGACCGCGGCTCGGTCTCGATCGGCGGCGTCGACGTGCGCAAGCTCACCTTCGGCGCGCTCGCGGGCCTCGTCGGCGTCGTCTCGCAGGAGACGTACCTCTTCCACGCGTCGGTGCGCGAGAACCTCCGTTTCGCGAAGCCCGGGGCATCGGACGAGGAGCTGTACGCGGCGGCCGAGGCGGCGCGGATCCACCACGTGATCGCGGCGCTGCCCGACGGCTACGACACGGTCGTCGGCGAGCGCGGGTACCGCTTCTCCGGCGGCGAGAAGCAGCGGATCGCGATCGCGCGGACGATCCTCCGCAACCCGCCGATCCTCGTCCTCGACGAGGCGACCTCCTCGCTCGACACCGAGACGGAGCGGCTCGTGCAGGAGGCGCTCGACCGGCTGTCCGAGGGGCGGACGACGATCGCGATCGCGCATCGGCTCTCGACGGTCCGAGACGCCGGGCAGATCGTCGTCCTCGACCGAGGCCGGGTCGTCGAGCGCGGCCGCCACGAGGAGCTGCTCGCGTCGGGCGGACGCTACGCGGCGCTCGTCAGCCGCGACGCGGAGCTCGAGCCGCCGGCGCTCGTCTGACGGGACGCCGAGGGCGCTTCGGCTCGGCGATCTGCCAGACTCGCGTCCGTGCGCGTCCTGTTCGCCTCGCTGCCGTTGCCGGGGCACCTCTTCCCGCTCGTCCCGCTGGCGCAGGCGTGCACGAGTGCCGGGCACGAGGCGACCGTCGCGACAGGGCCGGCCGTGGCGGAGCAGGTGGCGGCGCTCGGCTTCGACCACGCCGTGGTGACGCCGACGACCGAGTGGGCGCTCGGCGTCGCCCGGGAGCGGTACACGCACCTGATCACCCGGCCCGAACCGCGCACCGACTTCATCTCGGCGTTCTTCTGCTCGCTGATCGCGCCCGCGGTCGCCGCGGAGCTGATCCCGCTGCTCGAGACCGAGCGGCCGGATGTCGTCGTGCACGAGTTCTACGACGTGGGCGCTGCGGCGGCCGCGCGCGCGGCCGGCATCCCGTCGGTCTGCCACGGGCTCAACCGGCTGCCGCCGCCCTCGATGCTCGCCGACATGGCGGAGCGGCTCGACGGCGACGTCTTCGGCTCCGCCTATCTCGACGTGTGCCCGCGTTCGATGCAGGACGGCGCGTCTCTCGCGGCGGCCCCGGAAGCCCTGCCGGTGCGGCCGCGCCCGTGGAGCGACGCCGACCTGCCGCTCCCGCCCGACCTCGAGGCCCCGCGCGACCGGCCCCGCGTGTACGTGACGCTCGGGACGGTCGTGAACACCGGCGAGCGGGCACTCCGCGTCTTCCGTACCGTGCTCGACGGGCTGGCGAGGCTGCCGGTCGACGTGCTCGTCACGGTCGGCCGGGACGGCGACCCGACGGCGCTCGCCGTGCCGTCGGAGCGCGTGCGGGTGGAGCGGTTCCTGCCGCAGGAGCGGCTCCTGCGCCATGTGGACGCGGTCGTCCACCACTGCGGCGCAGGAACGATGTTCGGGGCGGCTTCGGCGGGGCTGCCGCAGCTCGGGCTGCCGCAGTCGACGGACCAGTTCATCTCCGGAGCGCCTGCGCTTGCCGCCTCCGGCGCCGGGCTGGTGCTCCGCCCCGACGAGCTGACGCCGGAGCGCGTCGCGGCGGCCGTCCAGCAGCTGCTCGAGGACGAGGCGCTCCGCGGCCGCGTCGCGGAGCTCGCGGCCGAGATCGCGGCGATGCCCGCAGCCGACGCCCGGGTCGAGACGCTCGAGCAGCTCGCCGCCGGCGCCTGAGCCGACGTACGATCGGGCCATGTCGTCTGCTCCGGCGCCGGCCGAGCCGGCACTTCCGTCTGTCGGCTGCGTCTAGCCTACGGCGATGGCCGCGACCGGCGACCGGCGCACCGACTCCGGCATCGAGGTGAAGCCGGTCTACACGGCGGAGGACGCGCCGCACGGGCTCGAGCCGCCGGGCGAGTATCCGTTCACGCGCGGGCCCTACCCGGACATGTACCGCGGCCGGCCGTGGACGATCCGCCAGTACGCGGGCTTCGCCTCGGCGGAGGAGTCGAACGCGCGCTACCGCTACCTGCTGGAGCGCGGCCAGACGGGCCTGTCGATCGCGTTCGACCTGCCGACGCAGCTCGGCTACGACTCCGACGACCCGCGTGCACTCGGCGAGGTGGGGCGGACCGGCGTGGCGATCGACTCGCTCGCCGACATGGAGATCCTCCTCGCCGGCATCCCGCTGGGCGAGGTCTCGACGTCGATGACGATCAACGCGCCGGCATCGCTCCTGCTCCTCCTCTACGAGCTGGTCGCCGAGCAGCAGGGCGTGCCGCCGGCGGAGCTGCGCGGCACCGTCCAGAACGACATCCTCAAGGAGTACATCGCGCGCGGGAACTACATCTTCCCGCCGCGGCCGTCGATGCGACTGACGACCGACCTCTTCGCGTACTGCGCCGAGCGGCTGCCGCACTGGAACACGATCTCGATCAGCGGCTACCACATCCGCGAGGCCGGCTCGACGGCCGTCCAGGAGCTCGCGTTCACGCTCGCGAACGGGATCGCCTACTGCGAGGCGGCTGTGGAGGCGGGCCTCTCGCCGGACGAGTTCGGGGCGCGCCTGTCCTTCTTCTTCAACGCGCACAACCACTTCTTCCAGGAGGTGGCGAAGTTCCGGGCGGCGCGGCGGCTGTGGGCGCGCATCATGCGCGAGCGGTTCGGCGCGACGAACCCGAAGGCGCTCGCCCTTCGCTTCCACGCGCAGACGGGAGGCTCGACGCTGACGGCGCAGCAGCCCGAGAACAACATCGTGCGCGTCGCCGTCCAGGCCCTCTCCGCAGTCGCCGGCGGCGCCCAGAGCCTGCACACGAACGGGTACGACGAGGCGCTCGCACTGCCGACCGAGCACGCCGCCCGGATCGCACTCCGGACGCAGCAGATCCTCCAGGCCGAGGGCGGGACGACCGACACCGCAGATCCGCTCGGCGGCTCGTACTTCGTCGAGGCTCTCACGGACGAGCTCGAGGCGCGAGCGTGGGAGCTGATCGGGCGGGTGGACGAGCTCGGCGGCGCGGTCGCGGCGGTCGAGGAGGGGTTCGTGCAGGAGGAGATCGAGCGGGCGGCGTTCGAGTTCCAGCAGCAGGTGGAGGCGGGGGAGCGGCCGATCGTAGGGGTGAACGAGTTCGTCGAGGCGTCCGACGAGCGGGTCGAGCTGCTGCGGATCGACCCGGAGGTCGAGCGGCGCCAACTCGAGCGGACGGCGCGCGTTCGCGCCGAGCGGAGCGCGGACGAGGCTGCGGCGGCGCTCGCGGCGGTGCGCAACGCGGCCGGCGGCGACGCGAACATGCTGCCGGTCGTGCGCGATGCGCTCCGCGCGCGCTGCACGGTCGGCGAGATCTGCGAGACCCTGCGCGAGGAGTGGGGGATGTACGACGCCCTCCGCGCACGGGCCTGACCGGTCGCGGTCGAAGCGGGGCGTGTCCGCTCGCGTTCATGTGCCGCGTAGGCTCCGCGCGTGCGGATCCTCCTCGTCTCGCAGATGTATCCCGGGCCGGCCTCGCCCGACCTCGGCACCTTCGTGGCCCAGCTCGAGCGCGGGCTCGCGGAGCGCGGCCACACTGTCGACCGTGCCGTCCTCGACACGCGTGCCGGCGGAAAGCTCCGCTACCTGACGCTCGCGCGCCGGGCGCTCGCAGCCTCGCCGCACGACGTCGTCTACGCGCACTTCCTCGTTCCGACGGGCCTCGTCGCCGTGTTCGCGAACCGCGGGCCCCTGGTCGTCACCGCGCACGGGCGCGACGTCCGCAACATCGGCGCCTACCCGGGCATCGCAGCCGCCACGCGCCTCGTCGTCCGGCGCGCCGCAACCGTGATCTGCGTCTCGGACTACCTCCGCCGCGAGCTCGAGACGAAGCTCCCCGAGGCGCGGGGGAAGACGGAGGTCGTGTCGAGCGGCGTCGATCGCGAGCGGTTCTCGATCGCGCCCCCTCCGGAGGGCCCGCCGCGCTTCCTCTGCATCGGCGCCCTCGAGGAGCGCAAGAACGTCGTCCGCCTCGTCGACGCGTTCGCGCGGCTGCCCGAGGGGACACTCACGTTCGCCGGTGACGGACCGCTTCGCCGCGCGCTCGAGGGGCGCGACCGGGTGCGCCTGCTCGGCCGCCTCCCGCACGACGAGATCCCCCGCCTGCTCGCGGAGAGCCATGTGCTCGCGCAGCCGAGCCTCGTCGAGCCGCTCGGGCAGGCGCTCCTCGAGGCGATGGCATGCGGCCGCTCCGTCGTCGCCACGCGGATCGGCGGCCCGCCGGAGTTCGTCCCGCCGGAGGCGGGGGTGCTCGTCGATCCCCTCGACGCCGACGCGCTCGCCCGAGGGCTCGCCGAGGCCGCGGCGCTGCCGCGTCCGAACGAGGTGGCCCGCGAGGCGACGGCCGCGCACGACGTCCGCCGTCAGGCGGAGCGGATCGAGGCGATCCTCACTCGGGCGGCAGGTCTGCCAGCCTGACCCGGACGAGCGGGAGCAGCTGCTCCTCGAGCCCCGCCTCGCGTGCGACCGCGAGCGCCTGCTCCCAGCTCTCCCGTGCCTTCCGCGGGTCGACCCCTTGCTTGAGCCGGTTGTCGCCCGTCACGAGCAGCTTCTGGATCCGCTCGCGCGCGTCCTCTTCCACCGCTCGAGCGTACAGGGCAGGATGGTGCGGTGCCGACGCCGATCCGCGTCCTCATCGCCGACGACCACCGCCTCTTCGCCGAGGCGCTCGAGGCGATCCTCGCCGGCGACGCCAGGATCTCCGTCGTCGGCCGTGCCGGGGACGGTCGCGAGGCGGTCGAGCTCGCCGAGGAGCTGCGGCCGGACGTCGTCCTGATGGACGTGAGCATGCCGGTGCTCGACGGCATCGACGCGACACGCGAGATTCGCGCCGCCGGCAGCGACGTCTGCGTCCTCATGCTCACCGGGTCGAACTCCCGTACCGACGTCGACCGCTCGCGCGAGGCGGGAGCATCCGGATACGTGACGAAGGACAGGATCGCCTCGGAGCTCGTCGACGCGATCCTCGAGGTCGCCCGGCGATAGGTGGGCTACCCTGGGACGGTGCTTCAGTTCTTCGCCGTCACGCAGGTCTTGATCGTCGTCGCGCTCGCGGCGCTGATCCTGATGCACTCGGGGCGGGACGCCGGCATGGGCGGGATGGGGTTCACGCCCGCCTCCCAGGGCGGCACGCACATCGTCGAGCGCAACCTCACGCGCGTGACGGTCCTGATCGCGGTGCTCTTCTTCGCGAACAGCATCGCCCTCTTCCACTATCTCTCGTAGCCCGCGGGCGTCGCTACACTGCGCGGGCTCTCGCGCTGGTGGCGGAATTGGTAGACGCGCTAGGTTGAGGGCCTAGTGGCCTTGACGGGCCGTGGAGGTTCAAGTCCTCTCCAGCGCATGACGATTCGTGGCGGCCGCGCAAGCGGCCGCTCTTCTTCGGCTTGACGGATACTGCGTGGAGATATATCTTCGCGATATATGAAGCAGACCGCCGTCACTCCGGTGGTGCTGGGCCTGCTCGCGCTGGGCGCCCGCTCGGGGTACGACATCAAGGCCACGGTCGACCGCTCGACGCGCTTCTTCTGGGCCGCGAGCTACGGCCAGATCTATCCCGAGCTGCGGCGGCTCGAAGCCGAGGGCCTGATCCGCGGAGAGAACGCGCCGACCGGTGGGCGCGGCCGCCGCGTCTACGAGCTCACGGAGGCAGGACGGCGGTCCCTCGAGGAGTGGCTCGTCGGTGCGGAGACGACGATCGAGTACCGCGACGAGTCTCTCCTGCGGCTCTTCCTCGCCGACTCACTGCCGCGCGAGTACGGCCTCGGGCTGCTCGAGGCGCGCAAGCGCGGTCACGAGCAGTACCTCGAGGCGCTCCGGGCGATCGACGCCCGGCCCGGACACGACTCGCCCTTCGTCGACCTCGTCCTGCACTGGGGAATCGACTTCAACGAATGGGGAAGGCAGTGGTGCGAGCAGCAGCTGCGGCGCCTGCGCCGGCAGAAGGCGAGCTGACCGCTCCGACCTTCCTCGGGGTCTTCCGTGCGGGCGCTCCCGGCTTCGTGAGCGAGGGGCTTCTCCCGCTCGGCGCGTTCTACGGCGGCCTGCAGCTCGGCGGCCTCGCGGCAGGAATCGCCGCGTCGGCCGCCGTCTCGCTCCTCGTCTACCTCTACGACCGGCGCAGTGGCCGCGAGGGGCTGCTCGTCCGGCTCTCGCTCGCCTTCGTCCTCGTGCAGTCGGCGATCGGCCTCGTCGCGCACAGCACGACCGTCTACCTCGCGCAGCCTGTGCTCGCCACCGCGGTCTGGGGCCTCGTGTTCGGAGCGTCGGTCCCGCTCGGCCGGCCGCTCGCGGGGATGCTCGCGTGCGCCTGGTACCCGTTCCCGCAATGGTTCCGCGACACCGCCGCGTTCAAGCGCGTCTTCGGGACCGAGTCGCTCGTGTGGGCCGCGTATTTCCTTGCGCGGAGCGCGCTCCGGCTCGCGATCCTCCTCCACGGCTCGCTCGGCAGCTTCCTCGCGATCAGCTTCGTCAGCGGAACACCGGCGATGCTCGTGCTCCTGGCCTGGTCGATTCGCTTCTCGATCCGCCGTCTCTCGGATTGACGCCGTCCGGAGGAGTCCGTACCCTCCTGTCGAACACACGTTCGGCAACGTCCCCGACCCCGGAGCGTGAGATGGAGACCAGCGCGGAACTCACCGGCCGCCAGCGCGAGATCTGGAGCTTCCTCGTCGACTACGTCGACCGGCACGGCTACCCGCCGACGGTGCGCGAGATCGGCGAGGCCGTGGGGCTCGCGTCACCCTCGACCGTGCACGCGCACCTGGCGAACCTCGAGCGGGCCGGCCTGCTCCGGCGCGACCCGACGAAGCCGCGCGCGCTCGAGCTCGTCGGCCGCGACCGCAGCGCCGAGGCGCCGCGCGAGGAGCTGCCGAAGCTGCCCCTGCTCGGCCAGATCGCGGCGGGCGGGCCGCTGCTCGCCGACCAGAACGTCGAGGACGAGATCGCAGTTCCCGAGCGCCTGCGCGGCGACTTCCTGCTGCGGGTCAAGGGCGACTCCATGGTCGACGCGGGCATCCTCGAGGGCGACATCGTCGTCGTCAGGCGCGCCCAGGACGCGCGCGACGGCGAGATCGTCGTCGCGCTGGCCGGCGACGACGAGACGGCCGACGAGGCGACGGTCAAGACGTTCTACCGCGAGAACGGCCGCATCCGGCTCCAACCGGAGAACAGCATGCTCGAGCCGATCTACGCTCGGCACGTCCAGATCCTCGGCAAGGTCGTGGGGGTGTTCCGCGAGCTGTGACCGGCGTCGCCCCCCTCCACCGGACGCTCGAGCAGGAGCTGCTCGCGGTGCTCCGCGGCGCGTCGCTCGAATGCCCCGTGTGCGGCGAGTTCGTCCGGCACGAGGGGACGACTGTGCGCTGCCCCGAGTGCGGGATGCGGCTCCACGGCCGGCTCGAGTCCGCGAACGGTCAGGAGGCGGCCGGGTCGCGGGTGGGGTGAGCCTGGCTCGCCGACCGCCGGCGCATGAGCTCGGCGGCGCGCTCGGCGACCACCAGCGTCGGCAGGTGCGTGTGCCCACGCGGGACGCGGGGCAGCACGGACGCGTCGACGACGCGGAGACCGTCGACGCCGCGCACCCGCAGCTCGGCGTCGACCACGGCGAGCGCGTCGCTCCCCATCCGGCACGTCCCGACCGGGTGGTAGAGCGATTGCGCTCGCTGCCGGACGGACGTCTCGACCGGCTGCTCGCCCGGCTCGAGCTCGGTGCCGGCGAACGCTTCGAACGCCGGCATCGAGACGATACGACGAGCGAGCTCGACTCCCGTGACGAGTGTCTGCAGGTCGCCGGGGTCGCTCAGGTAGCGCGGGTCGATCGCGGGCGGCTCGAACGGGTCGTCCGAGCGGAGCGAGACGCGGCCGCTGCTGCGGGGCTGCAGGAGGACGGCGGCGACGGTGAAGCCGTGGTCGCGCGGCGGCGCCAGTCCTTCGTCCTCGAACAGCACCGGCGCGAAGAGGAGCTCGAGGTCGGGCGCGGGCAGGCCGGTTCGGGTGCGCACGAACGCTGCCGCCTCGCCGACGTTCGAGGTCAGTTTGCCCCTGCGCAGGAGCAGGTAGCGGAGCAGCTCGAACGGACGCTCGGCCGTGTAGAGCGAGTGGCGCGTCGGCGACTGGACGAGGATGCCGCCGGCGAGATGATCCTCGAGATTGGCGCCGACCCCGGGAAGGTCGTGCCGCTGCCTGATCCGGTGGCGGGCGAGCTCGGCGGCGGGGCCGATGCCGGAGAGGAGCAGAAGCTGCGGTGAGTTGATCACGCCGCCTGCGAGCACGACCTCGCGGGCGCGGACGAGCTCGGTGCGGCCTTCGCGGACGTACTCGACGCCGACCGCACGACCCCCTTCGAAGACGACCCGCGTCGCGTGGGCTCCGGTCGTGAGGGTGAGGTTGGGGCGCCCGAGCGCCGGCCGGAGGTACGCGTCCGCGGCGGAATGCCGGCGGCCGCCTCTCTGCGTCACCGGTGTCAGGCGGACGCCGTCGAGGGCGGTGGGGCCGAGCCGTGGCGAGGCCGGGATCCCGGTCTCGGCGGCCGCAGCGAGAAACGCGCGCGTGAGCGGGTTCGGGTCGCGCAGCTCCTCGAGGCCGAGAGCCGACTCGACCCGTTCGAGCACCGGCGCCACGCCTGCCCACCCCCAGCCGCCCGCACCCAGCTCCTGCCAGCCGTCGTAGTCCGCGGCGGCGCCGGGAATCGCGATCATCGCGTTCAGCGACGACGAGCCGCCGACGACCTTCCCGCGCGGCCAGTAGACGCGCCGGCCTGCGAGTTCGGCCTGCGGCTCCGTCGCATAGCCCCAGTCGACGTCGCTGCGGAACAGCTTCGAGAAGGCGGCCGGGATGCGGATCTCCCTTCGCCGGTCGTCTCCGCCGGCCTCGAGCAGCAGCACGTCGCGGTCGTCGTCCTCGCTCAACCGCGCGGCGAGGACGCACCCCGCCGAGCCTGCGCCGACGATCACGGTGTCCACGTCGACCATCTCACCGAGCATGGCGGGCATGTGTGTCTCCTGCAACTCGCGGCTACCATGTCGGGTGCAGGCTGGGCGACCGCGGCGGCCCGATCCGTCGTTCGGGTGGGGCCGTCGAGGAAAGTCCGGACACCACAGGGCAGGACGCTCCCGCGAGGGAGGCGGTGAAAGCCGACGGAAAGTGGCACAGAAAGCAGACCGCCGGTTGCGGATCTCCGGAGGCGCAGCCGGTAAGGGTGAAACGGTGGGGTAAGAGCCCACCAGCGGCCCTGGCGACAGGACCGGCTCGCCAAACCCCGTCCGGTGCAAGGCGAACAGGCTCCGCCGACGCGGCCCGCCGAGGAGCCGGGTAGCTGCACAGATGGATGGTCGTCCCCGACAGGATCCGGCTTACAGGCCTGCTACGGAAAAAGCCCTGGAAACGGGGCTTTTTCTATTAGGTCAGGTTCTCCGGAACTCGTCGCGGTATCGGTGAGGCAGCCCTTCGGCGGTCTCTCTGGAACCGCTCGGCGCGGGCGCCCGGATTCGCACCGGCTTCGCTCCGCCCCGCGACCGCGAGGCTAGCAGCGGCCGTCGCCGGGCTCAACGTCTATCATCGGAGTTGTGATTTAGGCTGTGATTCACAGGGGATACGAACTGTGGCAGTATCTGGACAAGGAGGTGTGCCGATGGCAGTCAGCCCCGCCGCCAGACCCGACTACGCAGCCCACACCCGCGCCGTTCGCGCCAGCTTCCCGGAGGTCGCCACGGCGCTACGCGAGATCCTCGGCCTGAGGCTCTGCGCCTACCTCGGCTCGGTGAAGGAGACGCGAGCAGTCAACGAATGGGCCGAGGGCGTGCGCGAGCCGAGCGAGGCGGTGCAGCGGCGGCTCCGGCTCGCGTTCCACGTGGCGGGCGCGATCGCCGACGTCGACGGCCCCGAGGTCGCGCGCGCGTGGTTCCAGGGCCTCAACCCGCAGCTCGGCGACCGTTCGCCGGCGCGCCTGCTTCGCGAGGGCGACCTCGACGAGGTCGGCCCGGAGGTGATCGGCGCCGAGCGCGCATTCCTCGTCGGCGGATGAGACGAACGGCGTCAGGGGCCGCAGCGCTTACCGGGCGAGAACGTCCTCGGCGAACTGAACGAGTCGGCCGGCTTGTGCGAGCGCGCTCGTCAGCTTCTGGCGGCTGACGTAGATCAGGCCGTAGTGGGCCGTGTCCTTCAGGTCGAGCAACCGCCCGAGATCCCTGCTCGCCCGCCGGCCGCCATCGACCTGGGCTAGCACCGGCAGCGCCTGGCGGTGGTCCTGGCCGCGGGCGCGGCGCCCGAGTGCGGCGCAGCAGGCGGCGTCGGAGGCGGCGATGCCGGCGAGGACGGCGAGCGCGGCCGCGACGCTGAGCGAGGCCGGGATCTCCGTCTCGCCGGCGACGAGGCCCGCGACCTCGAGGAACTTGTGAGCCTGGTCGAGCCGCACGCGTGCGTCGGCGCGGCCGCACGGCTGTGTCGGAGTCGCGGCCGCACGCGGCATCAGCGGCCCTGCAGCAGCTCGGCGGCGTCTGTCCCTGCGAGGGTGAGCGCGTCCGCGCGCAGTGAGGCGACGACCGGCGGCTGTTCACGGCGCAGCCGCCGCAGCTCCGTCTCCGAGACCTCGCTGAGCGCGAGCGGGTTCCCGCTCCAGCGGCGTACCTGTCGGGCGAGCGTGTCGAGCTGCTCCCGCCAATGAGAGTCGTCCTCGTCGACGCCCGCCGGCCGCACGCAGAAGACGTCGATGTCGCTCTCGAGGTCGCCGTCGCCGCGGGCAGCCGAGCCGAACACGGAAAGGTGGAGAGGCTGGATCTCCCAGGCGGCTACGCTCTTGCTCATCCGCCGCTGGAGTTCGTCGCGCAAG